>NZ_MKRN01000182.1:8760-42811 GCF_001896955.1 Nitrobacter sp. 62-13
TAAGTCACGGCAATCCGCCCTGCACTCAAATTCACGGTTGTGGTGATGACCGGCTGGCCTGCGCGACCCGGAATTGCTTCGGATTTGGTCCATGCTTCAAAGGTGGCACGGTTTTGCAGACCGTGAGCGAACGCGAAACCTGGCCCATTTAGCTGGTTGACTCAATTACCATCGCCGTCTCCAGAATTTGTGATTATGTTTCCATCTGTGTAGGGGGATAGGTCATGTCTTCTGAACTTCGTTCGCGTCGTCTCGCTGTTCTAATCGATGCAGACAATACTTCCGCGAAAATCGCGGATGGATTGTTCGAAGAGATTGCTAAAATCGGAGAAGCAAGCGTTCGCCGAATCTACGGCGACTTCTCCAGCCCTCGTTCTAAAGGCTGGGCGGATACACTTTCGAAACACGCCATCATACCTCAACAGCAGTTTGCCTACACCACAGGCAAGAATGCGTCCGACATCACCTTGGTGATCGATGCAATGGACCTACTTTATAGCGGTCGGTTCGATGGATTTTGTCTTGTTTCCTCGGACAGTGACTTTACCCGCCTCGCCGCCCGCATACGTGAGCAAGGTGTCGATGTTTTTGGATTCGGTGAGCAGAAAACTCCGGAGAGCTTTCGACAGGCCTGTCGGAAGTTCGTGTACACGGAGAATCTGTTTACAGATGCTGCCAATAGTCAGGATGCGGCCTCAATTTCAAAGCCTCTTCGGCCCCCGGGCGCAGCTACTCCCATTATTAAAAAGGTCATCATGCAGATGGAGAGCGAAGACGGTTGGGTCCCGCTAGGCGAAGTCGGGAAACAGCTTGCTAACCTGGCCTCCGACTTTGATCCCAGAACCTTCGGCTTTCGCAAGCTAAGCGATCTGGTGCGAAAGACAAATTCGTTTGAAATCGATCACCCCAAAGGTGGCTCCATGCGAATTCGCACAAAATCCTCCACCAAACCACCTTCAAAATCGAAGACTCCCGCCAAGACTGGGACCTGAAAAGGAGTCGCTCGAAGCAAATAGTTTCTGGGTTAGCCACCGTCTTCAGGCGGCGCATTGATCTGATGGGGAACAGTCACAACCGGGGCGGAGTCGGCGCACGTCCCTTGGACATCGGCGCTCAATCCGATCGACGAACGCAAGGTCGAAAGGTTCGGCTGGTATCCGAGGGTGTTCTCACAACGACCTTCGATGGCCGAACTGTCACCTATGTATTTGGCGAACTGGACATGCTGGTGCCCGCTTACGCTGCCACGATTCACAAGAGCCAGGGCTCCGAATATCCGGCCGTTGTAATCCCGATGCTCACTCAGCATTACGCCATGCTGCGGCGGAACCTGCTCTACACCGGGGTCCCGCGAGGCAAGAAGCTGGTCGTGGTGATAGGTCAGAAGAAGGCTGTTGCGATCGCGGTGCGCAATGTCTCAGGCATACGGCGGTGGTCAAACTGGCAGAGTGGCTGGATTCTCGATCACCCGGTTAGTGGCTCATCGATCGTGGAAAAAATAATGGCCACGTCCGTTCATCGCCTTTGGCCTGGCTCTGCGCGCGAACGGCAGGCGGAAGGCGCCGGCAGGGCCGAGGCCATTGCGGAGTCCGCTACCGATGCCCTCGATCTCATTCGCAAGGCGCGCGATGCGCGCCGCGCTGCTGCCGATGCCGCTGCTGATCCTGGCCGGCTGCGCGACGACGACGGCTTCCGTCGGGACTGATGCGGTCACCTGCTCGGCCTTCGAGCCGATCCGGTGGTCGAAGAACGATACCGACGGGACGATCCGGCAGGTCAAAGAGCACAACGCGGCCTGGAAGGCGATCTGCGCTCCGCAGAAGCAAGACTAACCGAGGGAATTCCGGTTGTTTTCCGGGCCACGATCGGTGATCTATCCTGGCCAAGGATGGATCACGTGCACAGCTTCGAAGACATAAAACCCGGCGCCCGCCTGCGTGGCCTTGACCCCGCTGGGGTCGCGGAGGTCGTTCAGGTCGCTAAATTCGGCCCCGATGCCTTGAACCTGGTCTTCCGGGTAGATGGTCGGGTGGGCGAGCGCCTCGTCTATCGGGGCGAGGAGATCGGCTTCGAATTCCTCGAAGCGGGGCGAACCTATGCATTCGACGCCGACGGCGGCTTGCTGCGGCTTGCTTCCGAAGCATACCGAATCCGGCTTGCGTACCTTTTCGACCCCTACCTCGCGGTGAGCGCTTCCCAGATCGAAGCGCTTCCCCATCAAATCACAGCCGTTTACGGGGAAATGCTTCCCCGTCAGCCGCTTCGCTTTTTGCTCGCGGACGATCCGGGCGCCGGAAAAACCATTATGGCGGGCCTGCTGATCAAGGAGTTAATGATCCGCGGCGATCTTGAGCGTTGTCTCATTGTTGCACCCGGCGGCTTGGTCGAGCAGTGGCAGGATGAAATGTCCGAGAAATTCGGACTGGCCTTCGAGATTCTAACCCGCGACCAGATTGAAGCGTCGATTACCGGAAATCCCTTCGTCGACAAGAGCCGCTTGATCTTGCGGCTAGATATGGCCGCACGATCCGATGAGCTGAAGGCCAAGCTTCAAGCAGCGCCGGATTGGGATCTCGTGATCTGCGACGAAGCCCACCGCATGGCTGCGTCCTATTTCGGCGGCGAGGTGAAGGAGACGCAGCGGCACAAGCTGGGCAAGCTTCTCGGTACGAGAACCCGGAACCTGCTGCTCATGTCGGCGACGCCGCATAACGGCAAAGAAGCCGACTTCCAACTCTTTATGGGCTTGTTGGACGCCGACCGCTTTGAGGGCCGCTTCCGCGAGGGCGTGCACAAGGCCGACGTGTCGGACATGATGCGCCGGCTTACCAAGGAAGAGCTCTATCGCTTCGACGGGACTCCCCTGTTTCCTGAACGTCGCGCCTATACAGCGAGCTATTCGCTGTCGCCTGCGGAGGCCGATCTCTATCAGGCGGTCACCACCTATGTGCGCGAGGAAATGAACCGAGCCGACCGGACCGGTGATGACAAGCGCCGCATGAATGTGGGCTTCGCGCTCCAAATCCTCCAACGGCGTCTCGCGTCTTCTCCGGCGGCAATTCATCGTTCGTTGGAACGAAGGCGAAAGCGGCTCGAAGAAAGGCTCCGCGAAGAAAGGCTGATGCGGCAAGGTGGAACGGTGCCGCTCGCGAAAGCGCCGGACCTGCCAACCTACGATCCCGACGACATCGAAGAAGTACCGTCAGAAGAAGCAGAAGCCGCCGAAGAGCAAATCCTCGATCAGGCGACGGCTGCACAAACACTCGCCGAGCTCGAAGCGGAGATCGCTATTCTCGCCGACCTCGAAGATCGTGCGTTGCGCCTCAAGCTCTCCGGACAGGACGCGAAGTGGCGTGAACTGGAATCGATCCTCGACGAGCCAATGATGCTCGATCAGGCCACCGGCTTGCTGCGCAAGATACTGATCTTCACCGAACCGAGGGATACGCTCGAATATCTTCAACAGAAGATCACGGCCCGCATTGGCGACCCTGCGGCAGTTGTCGTTATTCATGGCGGCATCGCGCGCGAAGCTCGGCGGGCCGCCATCGCGGCTTTCAATTCCGATCCTGTTGTCCGCGTCATGATCGCGAACGATGCCGCTGGCGAAGGCGTCAACCTTCAGCGCGGCGCCCACCTCATGGTCAACTATGACCTGCCTTGGAATCCGAACCGCCTGGAACAGCGCTTTGGCCGCATCCACCGCATCGGCCAAACGGAAGTCTGCCACCTCTGGAATCTGTGCGCGGTCAACACGCGCGAGGGCGAAGTCTATCGCCGTCTGTTGGAAAAACTGGAGGAGGCGCGCGCAGCGCTCGGCGGCAAGGTCTACGACGTTCTCGGTGAATTGTTCGAGGGCCATGCGCTGCGCGACCTTCTGGTCGATGCGATCCGCTATGGCGATCGCCCGGAGAAGAAAGCCGAGCTCTTTCGCAAGGTCGATGGTGCGGTCGATGTGGACGCGATCGAGAAACTGGTCGCCGAACGCAAGCTCACATCGGAAGGCATGGACCCGCACGCGGTCAGCGAAATCCGCGAGCAGATGGAGCGAGCCCAGGCGCGCCGGCTCCAGCCGCATTTCATCGGCGCGTTCTTCCGCGAAGCCTTCACGATGCTCGGCGGGCGCATTGCCGAACGCGAGAAGGGCCGCTTTGAAATCACGCGGGTGCCGTCGATCCTGAAGGAACGGGACCGCCTCATCGGCCGCTCCGATCCGGTGCTCGATCGCTACGCCCGCATCACCTTCGAGAAGAATCTTATCGCCGGCCAGCCGCAGGCCGAGCTTGTCGCGCCCGGCCATCCCCTGCTCGAAGCCATCGTCGATGTCGTCCTTGAGCGGTTCCAGCCGCTACTCGTTCAGGGCGGGGTGCTGGTGGATGAAGCGGATACGGGTAACGAGACACGTCTCTTGCTCTATCTCGAACATGCAATCCGCGATGGCCGCACCGGGCGCTCTGGCGAACCCCGCACGGTGTCGCAGCGGCTTCAATTCACCTTCCTGAAGGAGGACGGCAGCGCGGTCGATGGAGGACAGGCTCCCTATCTCGACTACCGCCCGATCACCGCGGACGAACGCAAGCTCGTCTCCGACGCCATCACCGCGCCCTGGCTTTCGGGTCAGGTGGAAAGCCGCGCGCTGGGCTACGCCATTCAATCGCTGGTGCCGCAACATCTCGAAGAGGTGAAGACGCGGCGGATCGTCGAAATCGACAAGGTCGAACGCGAAGTCAGGGCGCGACTCACCCGCGAAATCAATTACTGGGATGTGCGCGCCGCCCGGCTGCGCGAGGAGGAACGCGCTGGCAAGGATCAGCGCATCAATGCCCAGAACGCCGAGGCGACGGCCGCGCGTCTCGTCGAACGGCTGCATAAACGGCAAGCGGAACTCGATCGCGAGCGCCAGATCTCGGCGTTGCCGCCCGTCCTCAAGGGAGCGGCGCTGGTGATCCCAACGGGGCTCCTGAAAGCGCGTGCGCCCGAAGTGCCCCCGCCCGAGGCGAAGCCGGACGGATTTGCGGAAGACCCGGTCGCCCGCGCGATGTTCGAAAAGCTCGCCATGGAGGCGGTCATGGCGGCGGAGCGTATGCTCGGCAACGAGCCGCGCGATGTGTCCGCTGAAAAAAAGGGCTACGATATCGAAAGCCGCGATCCCCGCGCCGGGCACCTCCGCTTCATCGAGGTGAAGGGCCGGCACGCGGATGGCCGCGACGTGATCGTGACCAAGAACGAAATCCTCGCCTCGCTGAACGCGCCTGAGGCCTTCGTCCTCGCGATCGTGCAGGTCGACAGCGGCTTTGCGCGGGAGCCAGTCTACGTGCGGCAATTCTTCAAGCGGGAGCTGGGGTTTGCAGAAACGGCGGTGGTCTTCAACGTGAATGATCTGCTATCCCTTGGAGCAGGGCCGGGTTGAGGCCCTAATTCTAGGGATGCCCAGTCACCGCTGATCGCGTCGGCCGCTTTCCCTCGTCTTTTCAGAGAGTTGGCATGGCAGCGAGCCCGCGCAAGAAACTGATCGAAGTCTCGATTCCGCTAGAGGCAATCAATGCCGCCTCGGCGCGGGAGAAGTCGATCCGGCACGGGCACCCTTCGACCTTACATCTGTGGTGGGCGCGTCGTCCCCTGGCAGCTTGCCGGGCGGTGCTGTTCGCGCAGCTCGTGGACGATCCTTCGTCGTGGCCGGACAAGTTCCGGACCGAGGAGGCGCGGGACGCCGAGCGCAAGCGCCTGCACAAGGTCATCGAGCGGCTGGTGCCTTGGGAGGCTTCGAACGACGAGGCGGTGCTGAACGAAGCGCGATGGGAGATCGCGCGCTCGGTAGCCTGGGGCTTGGGCGAAGAGCCGCCGCCAAAGGGCGATAGGAAGGCGGTCCTCGATTATCTCCAGGCCAAGGCGCCTCCGGTCTATGACCCGTTCTCTGGCGGTGGGTCGATCCCTTTGGAGGCGCAACGCCTCGGGCTGCGCGCCTATGGCTCGGACCTCAACCCGGTGGCGGTGCTGATCGGCAAGGCGCTGGTGGAGATCCCGCCGAAATTCGCCGGCATGCCGCCCGTCAACCCAAAGGCTCAGGCAGAACTCAAACGTGGGCGCTGGAACAGCAAGGGGGCGCAGGGCCTTGCTGAGGACGTGCGCTACTACGGTCAATGGATGCGCGATGAAGCCGAAAAGCTCATCGGCCATCTTTATCCGAAGGCGAAGCTGCCGGACGGATCGGAAGCAACGGTGATCGCTTGGCTATGGGCGCGGACCGTGCGCTCGCCCGATCCGGCTGCGAAGGGCGCGATGGTGCCGCTGGTCTCGTCCTTCATGCTCTCGACCAAGGATGGGAAGAAGGCTTGGGTTGAGCCGGTGCTCGATCCGAAAGCTCAGGATGGATACCGGTTCGAGGCGAAGAGCGGAAAGCTCGCAAAGGATGAAGAAGGGCGACTCAGAGACGGGACCATGTCGCGCTCTGGGGCGACTTGCATCCTGACCGGTACCTTCATGCCCTTTGAGTACATCCGCGAGTGCGGACGGCGTGACGGTCTGGGAAGTCGATTGATGGCGATGGTCGCAGAGAGCGAACTGGGCCGAGTGTATCTCACGCCGACCGCCGTCCACGAGAAGGCCGCGGAAATAGACAAAATAGCCGCTGAAGAAATTGCCGTCTCGATACCTAACAACACTAGAGACTTCCGAACGCAGTTGTATGGGTTGCCTACCTTTCGCGACTTGTTTACCGCGCGACAACTTCAGGCGATGACGATGTTTTCTGACCTCGTACCTAAGGTCAGAGAACGGGCGTTTAAGGACGCAACTGCCGCGAATCTCGTGGCCGATGAGGGTCCCCTCCGCGCAGGCGGCACCGGCGCGGCCGCCTATGCCGACGCTATCGCTACCTACTGCGCGTTCGCCGTGAGCAAAGCATCGACTCGATCATGCGCTCTTGCTATTTGGGAACCGGGAATGGGACGGCTTGCGGGCGCGCTTGGGCGGCAAGCCATTGGTATGCAATGGACGTATGCGGAGACCAATCCTCTCGCTGGGGCAGGCGGCGATATTCAAGGGACCGCCAATTCGGTCGCAGAAAACATAGACAACCTTGGCATCGGTGCGCCGGGCGAGGTCAAAAACCTTGCGGCTCAAAGAAACATTTTCTCCGATCGCCCCATTCTTATTTCGACGGACCCGCCATACTATGACAACATTGGCTATGCCGATCTTTCCGACTTCTTCTACATTTGGCTTAAGCGTTCGCTAGGACCGGTTTGGCCGGACCTATTTCGCCGGATCACAACGCCTAAGGAAGAAGAACTCATCGCCGCGTCTTACCGCCACGGCGGTAGAGAAGACGCGGAGGTTTTCTTCATGACGGGCATGGGCCACGCCCTCACCGCGATGCGAAAAGCTTCCGTGGATAGCGAGCCGCTCACCATATTTTACGCCTTCAAGCAATCTGAAACAGGCGAAGACGGCGTGACTTCCGCTGGTTGGGCCACTTTTCTTCAGGCCGTGATCGATTCCGGCTTGGGCATCGACGGCACATGGCCCATTCGCACGGAAGCCACAAATGCGCTGAAAGCGCACATCAACGCGCTCGCATCATCCGTTGTCCTGGTCTGTCGCAAGCGCAGTGCTGCGGCTGAGACTGTGACACGGGCCGAGTTCATCCGAGCCCTGAAGCGCCAGATGCCCGAGGCCATCGACAAAATCCGCAAAGCAGGTGTCGGTCCAGTGGACATGCAGCAATCGGTCATCGGACCGGGCATGGGCGTGTTCTCGCGTTACGCCAAGGTTCTCGAGGAGACGACAGCGCCATGTCGGTGAGAACCGCGCTTTCGCTGATCAATCGGGTCTGGGAAGAAATCGAGAACGAACTTGATACGGCCTTCGACGCTGAAACGCAGGTCGCGCTAGCCTGGTTCGCCACCTACGGCTTCGATGCCAAGCCCTCCGGCGAACTGATCACGCTCGCAAACGCGAAGAACGTGCCCCTCAATGCGCTCTTCGCTTCGGGCGTTTTCTCAGACGGCAGAGGGAAGGCGGGCCTCACCGCGCGCGTCGATCTCCCGGAGGATTGGACGCCCGCCTCCGACAAGGCTTTGACCGTATGGGAATGCGTGCAGCACACAGCGCGCGTGCTGAATGCCGAAGATGGTGGCGGGGAAGCCGCGGCCCGGCTTGTTTCGGAAATGGGATCGAAGGCCGGTGAGGCCCGCGCGCTCGCCTATCGACTCTATGAGATCGCTTCGCAGAAAGGCTGGGCCTCGGAGGCTTTGATCTACAATGAGCTCGCCCAGGAATGGCCGAAGCTCGAAGAACTGGCGTCCACCGCCGGCGCGCGCCGTGCGGCGACCGGCGCCCAAGCCGACCTGTTCTGATCGGCCGGAGGATCGCACCATGTCGGCCGAGAAGGAAACGCTGCGACGGGTTCAGGACGGGCTATTCCACCTGCAAAAGGGTCTAGCGCCGTTCGTCGAAGGCCGCATGAAGGGCAAGCACGGGGCGAACTGGCTGCATTATGCAAGCCGCGCCACGGGCGGCAGCCCGAGCGCAAAGCTTGACGCTTACGGTCTTCTGAAAACCATCGTCGACAACTGGCGCGAAGTCTTCGACGACGCCTTCGGCCGCAACGACAAGCACAAGGCGCGCAATTTCACCTCGATGGCGCTTGAAGCGCGCAACGCGATCTCGCATCTCGCAATCGGGCTGCAAGACGACGAGGCGCTCCGCTATCTCGATGCCATGCACCAGCTTCTCAAACTGGTGAAGGCGCCGGCCGGCGAGATTGCCGAGCTTCGCAAGCTCTACGACGAGCAGCGGCAGTCGGGCGCGACGGCCAAACCGGCCGCGACAGAGTCGCCTCCCGCGCCCGCACCGAAATTCGATCTTCCGATCGGCGACGCGCTGTTGAAGCCGCTGAAGCCGTGGATCGAGGTCGCGCTTCCGCATCCGGACGTGCTCGCCAACCGATTCAAGGAGGCGGAATTCGCCGCCGATCTGTTCGCGGTCGATGCCGGCCACGCAACCGACGACTACGCCCTGCCCGAGAATTTCTATCGCATCACGTTCCTGACCGAAGGTTTGAAGCGGGTGCTCACGAGTAGCTTGCAGCGCGTCGCCGACACGGGCGGCGATCCGGTCATCGGACTTCAAACCGCGTTCGGTGGCGGCAAAACGCACACGATGCTTGCCGTCTATCACCTCGCCAAAGCGGCCGACCTGAAGCACCTAGAAGGCCTGGCGCCGATCGCCGAGATCGCTGGTGTGAAGGCATGGAAGCAGCCGCGGGTCGCGGTGTTTGTCGGTTCCTCGAAAGGCACGGACGTTTCGCTGAACCTCAAGGACGGCCCGGAGGTCCGCACGCTCTGGGGCTATATCGCCTGGCGCCTTGCCGGCGATGCCGGCCTCAAGCTGGTGGCGCAGTCGGAAGCCGCGCGGACGAATCCCGGCTCGGAGATCATGGTCGAGGTGCTGAAGCTCGCCGGCCCCTCGATCATCCTTCTCGATGAGCTCGTGGCGTTCGCGCGCCAATTGCCGGACGAGCGCTTCGAGGCGTTCCTATCCTTCATTCAGTCGCTCACCGAGGCCGCGAAGATGGCGCCCGGCGCGCTCGTGGTCGGCTCGCTGCCGGAGAGCGATTCCGAGGTCGGCGGCCAGAAGGGCAAGGAAGCGCTGCTTCGGCTTGAAAAGATTTTCGGCCGCGTGCAATCGCCATGGATGCCTGCGTCGGGCGACGAGACCTACGAGATCATCCGCCGGCGCCTATTCCAAGCGCTCGATGCCGACGGCGAGAAGGCGCGCGACGAGACCGTCAAAGCCTTTCACGATCTCTATCGGAAGAACCAGGCCGAGTTTCCACCTGAGGCCAAGGAGAAGCGCTATGAAGAGCTTTTTCGCCTTTCCTATCCGATCCATCCCGAACTGTTCGATCGGCTTTCGAAGGATTGGGCGAGCCTCGACAAGTTCCAGCGCACGCGCGGCGTCCTGCGCTTTATGGCGAACGTCGTGGGTGTCCTATGGCACGCTCAGGTCCGCGATCCTTTGATTACGCCTGCCCGCGTGCCGATTGCCCATGAACGGGTGCGGGCAAGCGTCCTCTATCCACTCGATCCGGCCTTCAGCGCGGTAGTCGATAAGGAAGTGGACGGCGACAGCTCTTTGCCCGCGCGGATGGAAGCGAACCCCTCCCGGCGCATCTCGCAAGCTCGCGCGGCAACGCGTGCGGCGCGCGCCGTCCTCCTCTGCTCCGCGCCGCTGGTCGGTCAGCCCAATGCGGGCCTTACCGGCCAAGGGCTTCGTCTTGCCTGCGCCGAACCGGGTGATCAACTCGCGATCTTCGGCGAGGCGCTGCGCGAACTCACCGAGCGCGCGACATACCTTTATGAGGAAGCGGGCCGCTACTGGTTCTCGACCCAACCGACGCTGAACAGACTCGCCGATGATCGTGCCAAGGCGCTGCCCGAACACGAGGTAGACGCGGCGATCGCGCAGATTCTTCGTGATGATGCCGACCCCAAGAAGGGCGGCTCGAAAGGCGGCTTCCATCACGTCCATACCGTGCCGGACGATCCCATCACGATCGACGAGGCTAGCGCGCTGTCGCTCGTCATTCTCGGTCCGTCGAGCTTTCATGCCGGCAAGGGGGCATCGAAGTCGCCCGCGACCGACGCGGTCACTGAAACACTGATGCGTTGCCGCGCAACCCAGCGGCGCCTTCGCAACACGTTGATCTTCGTCGCGGCGGACGAGACCCTGCTGAGCACGGCGCGGGAGGTGATGCGGAAGGCCATTGCCTGGCGCGAGATCGCCGACGACGAGCGACTTCAAAAGCAGCTTCCGACCGGCCAGATCGCCGATGCCCGCGAGAAGGCGAAGACGAATAAGGATGCGGCGCTGAAAGCGGTTCGAGCTGCCTGGAGCCACATCCTCTATCCGATGAAAAGCGATACCGCCGGCAAGCCCTTCGATCTCGAACACGATCCGATCACCGCGCGCGACCGCGCCGCCGTTCCGATCGTGGTCTATGACAAGGCCAAAGCCGACGGCATTGCGCTCGAGAAGCTTGGAACGGAGCGCCTTTGGCTGGCGCTGAAACCGATATGGCCAGACGATCGGCCGCACTTGGCGATCTCTGACGTAGCCGACTGGTTCTCATCGTATGTCTATCTTCCAAAGCTGCGCGACGGCGTTGTGCTTCAAGCAGCGATCCGCGATGCCGTAGGGAAGCTCGATCCAACCTTCGGCTATGCCGATGGCTTCGATGAAGGAACGAGGCGCTATCGGAATCTAATTTGGGCGAAAAGCCCACCCGATATCATGCCGCCAACAGCGGTGCTCGTGCGCGCCGCCGAGGCAGTTGAGCAGCTCAAGCAGCACGCTGGGGCCGCCGAGGCCCCAACTGGCGCGGGCGGCGGACCATCGCCGACCGAAGGACCGACAACGCCAACCGACGGAGGAGCGGCTCCGGCCGAGGGTGGCAATCCGCGCCGCTTCTTCGGCTCGGTTGAGATCGACATGGTTCGCCCGGTGAAGTCCTTTGATGCTATCTTGAATGCGGTCGTAATGGAGCTTCAGCGGACCCAGGGCGCAAAGGTGAAACTCACGCTGGAGATCCAAGCCGAAGCGCCATCCGGTTTTCCCGAGGGAGAGGTCAGCGTCGTTCGCGACAATGCCAAGCAGCTTAAGTTCAAGGCGGAATCGACCGGATTCGAGGACTAGCTGCCCCAACGCTCAGGCGCCCGAATGGCAAGGTGTTGGCGAGTTGACAAACGAACGCCCCGGACTTGCGTCCGGGGCGTTTGTTCAACCCCTTGTTCGATCAAGGGGAATTTGGTTGCGGGGACTCTGACCCTCAGGTTATGAGCCTGACGAGATGAATTTCAGCCAACTCGCGTCCCGGTCGGACTAATCAAGGCTCGGTTTTCCGCCGGGCATCTTCCGTGTTGGCAGCTAGCAGTTACGAAACGTTAACCAATCCAATTTTCAGAGGACACATATTTCCGGCACACGTTTCAGCGCGCGTGAGGCCCCCGCCCTGGCCATGTACCCCCCGGGGGTGAATTTCCGCGCACCGCGCTGACCCGCCACGACCCGCCGATGGCACGCGACCTTTCCTGGTCGCATCCCCTACAGCCATCGGATACCCCAATGAAACGCGATCTCTATATGGAAGTGTCGGCGCGCATTGTTGCCGAGCTGGAAGCCGGCGCCGCGCCCTGGATCAAGCCCTGGTCAGCCACTCCCGGCGCGAACACGCCATGCAACGCTGCGACCAATCGGCCCTACTCCGGTTGCAACGTCGTTCTGTTATGGATGGCCCAGGCGGCGGGATACCGCTCGCCGCGGTATCTAACCTTCAAGCAAGCCCTGGAGTTCGGCGGCAACGTTCGCAAGGGCGAGCACGGCACCAAGGTCTATTTTGTCAAGCAACTCGAAATCCGCGACGGCGCCGATGACGGACCGTCAACCCGGCTTGTGCCCATGATGCGCGAGTACACAGTTTTCAATGTAGACCAGTGCGACGGCCTTCCCGAGAGCATTACTGCCGGGAAGCCGATGCGCGTTCGCAATCCTGACGCAAGGGACGACCTTGCGGACCAGTTCTTGCGCGCAACTGGCGCCGATATCCGTGAAGGCCATGGCGAAGCGTATTACGTGCCGAGCCGGGATTTTATCTCCATGCCCGCGTTCGGCGCCTTCAAGAGCGCGGATCATTTCTATGGGACGGCGTTTCACGAGCTAACGCATTGGACGGGACACAAGTCTCGCCGTGATCGCGATTTTAAGAACCGCTTTGGGTCGCGAAGTTATGCTGGGGAAGAACTGGTCGCAGAATTGGGCGCCGCGTTCCTATGCGCTGAGTTTGGGTTTGACGGCGATCTTCGGCACGCGGGCTACATCGCCCACTGGATCGACCTTCTGAGGGCCGACAAACGCGCCTTCTTCACCGCCTGCAGTCAGGCGTCAAAGGCGGCTGACTATCTGCGCGGTTTGGCGCTGGCGGAGCCAAGCGAGGTTGCGGCATGACAAGGGCTAACCGTCGGCATGAGCCTCTTTTCGACATCCATCCGGTGACGGGCGCCAGCATTGAGATTTTCTATGCTGACAACGGGCTCACCACGTTCGGCTGGCGCGGTGCCGGTTGGTTTTGGCACCTGAGGCGAAGCGGTGCCGCGCCTGACGGTGAGGCGGTCGGGCCGTTTCCAACAAGTTACTCGGCGTATCGGGACGCGCTTCGGTCGTCAAAATAGGCCGGTTAACGCGCTTTTTTGCGTGCGGTTGCAACTAGGTTGCAATGACGATCCAGCGAAAAATGACCGGGACGGGTTATGGGATTTCATTAAGCCCGTACAATCGCTTAATGGTGCCCAGGGGCGGGATCGAACCACCGACACTGCGATTTTCAGTCGCATGCTCTACCAACTGAGCTACCTGGGCGTCGCCCGGCTTCAGCCGGGACGCGCCGGTTTATAGTCAGGCCCGATGGCCCTGTCCACCCACCGCACGGTTTGAAACCGCGCCGGGTGATTTTCTCAAACCATTGACCGCATGATCCATCGCCGTCCCAAAGGCGACTGGGCTATTCCGCATCTTCGTCGGTTGTCTTGCCGCCGGGGATGGCGTAGCCGCCAGACAGCCAGCGATTGAGGTCGACATCGCGGCAACGCTCCGAACAAAACGGAAATGATGCGGCGACAGCGGGCTTGCCGCAGATCGGGCAGCGCTTTTTCGGGCGCGCGTCGGCTTTTTTAACCGGCATTCAACCAGCCGGAGCGGATCGGAAATCCCTCGCCGCCGAGCAGCGAGAAGGATTCGTAAAGCGGCAGGCCGACCACATTGGTATACGACCCTACCAGCTTGACCACGAACGAACCGGCGATGCCCTGAATCGCGTAGCCGCCTGCCTTGCCGCGCCATTCGCCGGAGCCGATATAGGCCTGGATGTCATCCTCGGCCAATCGTTTGAAGCGCACCCGCGTTTCAACCAGACGCTGGCGGAAGTTTTCCTTCGGCGTCACGAGGCAGATCGCGGTGTAGACGCGGTGATTGCGCCCGGAAAGCAATCGCAGACATTGCGACGCCTCATCCGCCAGATCGGCCTTGGGCAGGATGCGCCGGCCCACCGCGACCACGGTGTCGGCGGCCAGAATAAAAGACCCGCGCAGTTCGTCGTCGAGCTGCACCGCCTTCAACGCTGCATCGGCCTTGGCGCGGGCGAGGCGGTTGGCGCAGGCGCGCGGCAGCTCGCCCCGCGTCGGCGTCTCATCGATGTCGACAGGACGCAACGTGTCGGGCTCAATGCCTGCCTGATTGAGCAGGCTGAGCCGCCGCGGCGAACCGGAGGCGAGAACGAGTTTGATGCGGCCTGACATGCGGGCTTCATGGTGTCGGGGCGAGGTCGATGCGCGCGGAACCTATCGGAAGGCACGCCGTTCGACAACCGGGGATCGACCGGCCCGCCCGGAACCCGCGAAAAAATCCGCGCCACCTTGACTACGAGCCGCGCCGAACGAACCCGCAATACAGCACGACGGGAATCGCCAGCACGATCCAGGAAACACCGTCCCAGATGCCGTCGCCGAGCAGCGCCGAGAGCAATCCGATCGTGCTCAGGACCGCAATGACAGCCGGCCATGCGAAAATCTGGCGGACGGTCAGCCGCCGAGCGCGCGCCGGGATCATGATAACAGCGGGTGGTTGACCGCAGCCGCGGCGCCCACGGCCTCGCGCGCGGCGCTTTCGCCGGGCTTGCGGCGCCGCAGCCAGAGATAGACGCCCGTTCCGAGCACGATGATGGTCATCATGTCGAGCAGCGCCCAGATGATCTTCAGTGGCATTCCGCCATAGTCACCGAAATGCAGCGGCTGCGAGACGAACAGCGTCGTGACGTACCACGGCATGTTGCGGCTGTCGGTGAGCTTGCCGGTTTCGGCGTCGATCAGCGCCGGCTTGAGCAGCCGCGACGTCACCGGCGTATCGCCGCGCATGAATACCGTATAGTGGCTCTTGCTCGAGAAGATCGTGCCGGGAAATGCGATGAATGACGGCAGCATGCCGGGCACCGCTTTGGCCGCCACCTCCGCGGCTTCCTGAACCGGTGTCGGATGCGCGGGCAACGTGCGGTCGCGATACTGCGCCGTCATCTCGGCGAGTTGCCCGGACCGCCACATCTTCAGCACAAGGTCGGCCCAGGTGTTGATGACGCCGGTGAATCCCACCACCAGCGTCCACATCACCAGCAGGATGCCGGCGAGGTTATGCAGGTCGAGCCAACGCACGACGCGCGGACGCTCGGCGCGATAGACGCCGAACTTCTGCTTGCGCATCGACGGCGCATAGACCACCACGCCGGAGATGATCGCGACACAGAACAGAATCCCCATCAGCCCGAGAAACAACTTCCCCGGCAGGTCGGCGAACATGTCGCTGTGCAGCTTGAGCATGATGTAGGTGAAGCGCCCGGTGACGTCGGGCGCATCGAGATAAGATCCGGTATGAGCGTCGACACGGACGATGCGGTTGTCGGCCGGGTTGGCGTCGATGGTCTTGCCGACGCTGACCAGCATCGCGTTCGGATCGTCGCGGTCCCAGATCAGGAAATGCGGCACCTGCCCCGGCATCGCCGCCACGGCGCTCGCCACGACGCGATCGAGATTCGCCGGCGGGGTGCCCTCAGGAACGACGGCGGCCGCGACCTGGTCATGCAGCAGCTCGTCGATCTCGTCGTGAAAGATCAGCGGCAGCCCGGTGATGCACAGCATCAGCATGAACAGGGTGCAAATGATGCTGGACCACTTGTGAGCCCAGCTCCATTTGCGCAAGGCGCTTGTCGTCATGCCCTCGCTCACTTCGTGATCAGAGGCGGACCGGGATCCGCGTTCCAGGCGTACTTCAGGGACAGCAGCACCGTACGTCCTTGTCCGTAGGTGCAGTAAGCCAAACTGCCGAAGCAGTTCGATACGTAGGATTTGTCGAATAGGTTACTCGCATTGAGTTGCGCCTTCCAACCCCGCATGTCGGGCCGGAGATAGCCGAAATCATAGCTGACCATCGCGTCGAAGAGCGTATAGGCCGTGACGTCAATGGTATTGGCGGAGTCGCCCCACAAATTGCCCACATAGCGAACGCCTGCGCCGACGCCGAGGCCTGCCAGATCGCCATCAAACCAGTTATACTTTGCCCAGAGGGCCGCCTGGCTCAAAGCTACGTTGGGAACATACTTGCCAACGGTTCCTGTGTTGCTCGCAATCACGCGCGGATCGAGATAGGCGTAGCTGCCGATGATCTGGAACTCGCGCGTAACGTTTCCGCGCGCTTCAAATTCGAAACCCTTCGACCGCACGGCGCCCGTCTGAACGCTGAACAGCGGATTGACAGGATCGGTGGTGAGCACGTTCTGCTGGGTGAAATCGTAATAAGCCGCAGTGAGCAGCAGGTTCCAGCCGAATGGCTGATACTTTACACCAGCTTCCCAGCCCTCGCCCGTTGTCGGCTTGAACGGCCGACCAGCGCGGTCGGTGCCGCTGAGCGGCATGAAGGAGGTCGAATAGTTGGCAAAGGGCGCCAGACCGAAGTCGAACAGGTAGCTCAACCCGGCACGACCCGTGAAGGCGCTGTCGTCGGTGTGATAGACGCCCGGGGCCGGATAAAAGGCCGAACTGATGAGATCGGCTCTCGCCTGGTCGTGTCGTCCGGTCAACGAAAGCGTGAAGCGGTCTATCTTGATCTGGTCCTGGATATACTCGCCGAGCCGGTCCTGCTTCGCATCGGTATGAATGAACGGGGTCAGCGACGAGGCCGGCGGGATGGCGGCCCCATAGACGGGATTATAAACGTCGATCGGCGCAATCCCCGCAAACCGGTAGTCGGCATTGCCCCTGAGATGCAGATAGTCCACCCCGAACAGCACCTTGTGCTGGAAAGGCCCGATGGCGAAGTCGGCCTGCAACTGGTTGTCCAGCGCGATATTGTTCGAACTCGACAAGACGTAGTTCATCGACCGGTTAAGTGTCCGCAGGTCGGCCCGCAGGCCTTCGCTGCGGAATGCGGTCGCGTCCGTATTGACATCGGTATAGCGGAAGTTCTGGCGGAACTGGAACACGTTGTTGAAACGGTGCTCGAATTCGTAGCCAACCATTCCCTGCTCGTCCTTTATCCGGTCCACGCCCGGTTCGCCGAAATAGCGGCTATAGGGAATGGAGCCGTTCGGATTCGGCAACAACGTTCCCTGACCGGGCACGTATTGCTGATACCCCTTGTTGTCGATGTTGTGATAGCTGCCAAGCACCGTGAATTTGGTGTCGCTGGTCGGGCGCCAGGTCAGGCTTGGCGCGATGAACAGCTTGTTGTCCTGCTGATAATTGATCTGGGTGTCGCTCTGGCGCGCCAGTCCGACCAGCCGATAGAGGAACTGTCCTTCCTTATCGATCGGTCCGCCAATATCGAACGCGCCTTGAAACCGGTTGAACGAACCGAACTGTCCCTCGAAATTATAGTGGGGCGTCTCCGTCGGGAGCTTCGACACCATGTTGATGAACCCGCCCGGATTGGTCTGACCGTAGAGTCCCGAAGACGGCCCCTTCAACACTTCGATGCGCTCCAGATTATAGGGCTCGGCGCGGGCCGCGGCCCACTGCACGCCGGGATCGACCGGTAATTTCAGCCCGTCAAGGAACTGTTCGGCCAAAAAACCGCGGACGTAGACAGGATCGAATTTTGAGTTTGCACTGTAGGCATCGAGCGACACGCCCGGCGTGTAACGCAACGCCTGCGGCATCGTCGAAGCGGCCTGATCCGCGATTTGATCCTTCGGTACGACCGAGATCGTCTGCGGTGTCTCCAGGATCGGCGTATCCGTCTTGGTGCCGGTTCCGCTGCGGGTGGCAAGATAGCCCCTCACCGGCCCATTGGCACGTTCGACGCCGGCGCCTGCATTCTCCTGCGGGACAACCACCTGACGCTGCACGGGCGCGGCGGCGCGGCGACTTGTCTGTGACGAGCGCGCCGCATGGCGAACAGGTTTCGCGCGGCGCGCTGGCTTCGACTGTGGCGCGACCACCGTCACCGTCGGCAGCTCGGATTGCGCATGACCTTCATTCGGCAAAGCGACCGACAATGCAACGATACTGACGGTCGCAAGGCACACGCTCTTTGAATTCATTCTCAGCATCGTGATGCGCCCCCATAATCGCGACCGAACGAGCCTTGGCACGTCACTAGCATCGCGATTTGCGCTGTCGACCGATGTGCGATTAGAAGCTCTACAAAGTTGCGCGGGCCGGATTGCGTGCGACGTGTTTGTGCTTGCGGCACAGGGGTTTCCTACGCCAATGGCGCAAGATACTTTGGAGCTTGTCTAATTCTAAATACGGCGACGTACAGGAATTTGGATCACACCGATCCCGCGCGCGCCCCAACACCGCACCATCCCGAAACCGCCGTCGCCGCGCCTGCGAACCCGCGCGATCAACGCTGCTTTAGCTAAAGCCCCACATTGCCGCCCCGCGCGAAACGTTTACGGATGCGCAACAGCAATCCGTCGCAGACCTCGCGATAGGCCTGAATGCGCTGCTCGCGGCTGCCCTCGATGGCGGTCGGATCCGGCGTCGGCCAGTATTCGACGTCGGCGGCAATCGTGCGGGTCAATTCCAGGGCCTTGTGGTGGGCCTCCGGCGACAGCGTGACGATGAGATCGAAGTTGAGGCCTTCCCAGTCCTCGAGTTGCTCGAACGTCAGCGGCCGGTGTCTGGAGATGTCCTGGCCGAGTTCGGCCATCACGGCGACGGCAAACGGATCGAGCTCGCCGGCCCGGACGCCCGCGGATCTGACATACAGCGTTCGCGGAAACATGTGGTGCAGCAGACTCGCCGCCATCGGCGAGCGCACGCTGTTGAGTTCGCAGGCGAACAGGACCGACTGCGGATTGTGCACGCGCGCAGGCGCGGCCATGCGCTCAGGCCGCTTTCGTTTCGCGCGCGCCTTCCGCGCAACCGTTTCGCATGAAGCGCGACGACAGCCGGTGCTCCGTGATTCGAACCATCGTTAACCCTTCCAGTGCAGCACGGAGATCAACGTGAACAACCGCCGTGCGGTCTCGAAGTCGACACGGACCTTCCCGCTCAGCCGCTCCTGCAGCGTGCGCGAGCCCTCGTCGTGGATGCCGCGGCGTCCCATGTCGATCGCCTCGATCCTGTCGGGCGTCGCGGTCCGGATCGCCTGATAGTAGCTGTCGCAGATCATGAAGTAATCTTTCACGATCCGCCGGAACGGCGTCAACGACAACAGGTGCGTCACCACCGGCGCGCCGTCTTCGCGCCGGATGTCGAACATCAGGCGATTGCCGGTGATCGCGATATGCAACGTGAACGGACCGCCTGCCGCGCCCTCCGGCGCGAACAGATTCTTTTCCACCAGATCGTAGATCGCAACCGCCCGTTCGTGCTCGATATCCGGCCCGGAACGCCCGATCGACTCCTCATCGAGCGTGACCGCCACGATGCGATTCCGGGATTCTTCCTTTGATGGGGCCTTGCTCATTGCCTAATGGTCCAATTCCAACATTCGCATCCCATTTCGGCGCAGTTCTTCTGCGAATGTTGGAATTAAAGGACCATTAGAGCAATATTGAATGCTAGTGGAGCTTTGAATTTGACATTCGCCTTGGGAAACCTCGGCGCGGTGAGAGGCGAATGTCAAATTCACTCCACTAGTACCGCCGATTTGAAATTCCTGCACCACTTGCAGCGGGTTCGTCTTCGGGAATTTCAAATCGAAAGCGGTACCAGAATCATAAAGTTGCCTAGTACCCTTTGCTTTCCGAAGTTCGTTAAGGGAGTGTTGCGGTGTCTCACGAACTTCGGAATCGGGACACTAGTTGAGGCGCACTCCGACCGAGCGGGCATGAGCGTCAAGACCTTCGGCCTTGCCCAGCGTCATCGCCGCCGGCCCCAGCGCCCGCAACTGATCCGGCCCGCACTTGAGGATCGACGTTCGCTTGAGGAAGTCAAGCACGCCGAGGCCCGACGAAAAGCGCGCCGAGCGCGCCGTCGGCAGCACGTGATTGGAGCCTCCGACGTAATCGCCGATCGCCTCCGGCGTATGCGGTCCGATGAAGATCGCACCGGCATTGCGGATCCGCGTGGCGAGACCTTCGGGATCTGATGTCATGATCTCCAGATGCTCGGCGGCGATGGCGTCCGCGAGCGTCGCGGCTTCATCGAGGTCCTTCACGAGGATGACGGCGCCGAAATCGTTCCATGAGGCCCGCGCGATCTCCGCCCGCGGCAGCGTCGCGAGTTGCGCTTCGACCGCGCGCTCGACGTCGGCGGCGAGCGCCTCGTTGTCGGTGATGAGGATCGATTGCGCGCTGGCATCGTGCTCGGCTTGCGCCAGCAGGTCGGCGGCGATCCAGTTTGCATTGCCGGTGTCGTCGGCGATGACGAGCACTTCCGAGGGACCGGCGATCATGTCGATGCCGACCTTGCCGAACACCTGGCGCTTGGCGGCCGCGACATAGGCGTTGCCGGGTCCCACGATCTTGGCCACCGGCGCGATCGTCGCGGTGCCGTAGGCGAGAGCGGCGACGGCCTGCGCGCCGCCGACGCGATAGATTTCGGAAACGCCGCCGAGCCGCGCCGCCGCCAGCACCAGCGGATTGATCCGACCATCCGGCGAGGGCACCACCATGACCACGCGTGCAACGCCGGCGACGTTCGCCGGCACCGCGTTCATCAGCACCGAAGACGGATAGGCCGCCGAGCCGCCGGGCACGTAAAGCCCCACCGCCTCGATCGCGGTCCAGCGCGAGCCGAGTTCGACCCCGAGCGCGTCGGTGAAGCGGTCGTCCTTCGGCAGTTGCCGGCGGTGAAAGATTTCGATGCGGTCGCGCGCCAGCTTCAGCGCATCGAGCGTCGCCGCGTCGCAAGCGTCCACGGCGGCGTCGATCTCGGCTGCGGTAAAGCGAAGGCCATCGGCATCGACGGAGAGCCGGTCGAACTTGCGCGTCGCCTCGATCAGCGCTGCGTCGCCGCGCGTCTTGACGTCCTCGACGATGGCGCGGGTGGCGGCCTCGATATCGGCCGAGACCTCCCGCTTGGTGGCGAGAAACGCCTTGAAGCGCGAGGCAAAATCGGCGCTGCGGCTATCGATGCGGATGGGCATGGGATATTTTCCGGCAAATCAGCAAGAACAAGTTCGTCACGAGGACAGGGCTCAATGGCGCGACCCCAAATCGCCGTCAACCCTTTGTGGCGGCGGACGAACCTATAAATTCCGCCCCCGGCTCCGGATGCCGCGGGACGATCCCCGCCTCTAGTGTCCCGATTCCGAAGTTCGCATACCCTTGCAGCAACCTTTGATGCGAACTTCGGAATCAAAGGGATACTAGCAACTTTATGATTCTAGCGTGGTTTAGGTCAGAGGTTTCGCTTGACGGACTCGATTGGGCAATGAAGCAAACTTCTGAACCACCACACTAGTCGCGGATCCGTTCGATCGAGGCGCCGCACGCCGACAGTTTTCCCTCCAGCCGCTCGAAGCCGCGATCGAGATGATAGACGCGGTTGACCATGGTCTCGCCTTCGGCGGCGAGCCCCGCGATCACCAGCGACACCGAGGCGCGCAAATCCGTCGCCATGACCGGCGCGCCGCGCAACGTTCCGATACCCTCGATGGTGGCGGTTTCGCCGTCGAGATGGATGCGCGCACCGAACCGCGCAAGCTCCTGCACGTGCATGAAGCGGTTTTCGAAAATGGTCTCGGTGATGCGCGACGAGCCCTTGGCGCGCGTCATCAGCGCCATCAATTGGGCCTGAAGGTCGGTCGGAAAACCGGGGAACGGCGCCGTCGAGACCGTCACCGGATTGATGCCGGCACCGTTGCGGGCCACTCGTATGCCTTCGTTGTTCGGCGTGACGACGACGCCCGCCTCGCCCAGCACATCGAGCGCGGATTGCAGCAGTTCGGGCCGCGCGCCACGCAGCAGCACCTCGCCGCCGGTCATCGCCACCGCCATTGCATAGGTGCCGGTCTCGATCCGGTCGGGGAGCACGGTGTGCCGCGCGCCGCCGAGCCTGCTGACGCCCTCGATGACGATCCGCGGCGTGCCCGCGCCGGAAACCCGCGCGCCCATTTTGTTAAGACAGTCAGCGACGTCGGCGATCTCCGGCTCGCAGGCCGCGTTGGTGATGACGGTGGTGCCCTTCGCCAGCGTCGCCGCCATCATCGCGACGTGGGTGCCGCTCACGGTCACCTTGGGGAAATCCACCTCGCCTCCGCGGAGGCCGCCGGGCGCTTTCGCGATCACGTAGCCGCCGTCGATTACGATCTCGGCGCCGAACTTTTCCAGCGCGACGATCAGGAGGTCGACCGGACGGGTGCCGATGGCGCAACCACCGGGCAGCGAGACCTTCGCCTCATGCATCCGCGCCAGGAGCGGGGCTATTACCCAGAAACTCGCTCGCATCCTCGAGACCAGCTCGTACGGCGCGGTGGTGTCGATGATGTCGGCGGCCGAAATGTGCAGGGTCTGCCCCTGATATTCGTGATCGCCAGGGCGCTTGCCCGCCGACATGATATCGACGCCATGGTTGCCGAGGATGCGCTGCAACTGTGCGACATCGGCGAGCCGCGGCACGTTGTCGAGGATCAGTGTCTCCTCGGTCAAAAGCGCCGCGATCATCAACGGCAGCGCCGCATTCTTCGCGCCGGAAATCGGAATGGTGCCGTTGAGCTTATTGCCGCCGACAATACGAATGCGATCCATGCCGATTCCTGTTTTCGAAGGATGAACTATAAGGGAAATCGCCCGACGCTCCAAAGCATGGAAAATTAAGGCGACATGAGGGGCTTACGGCGAAATGCCCGGAGTCGTCCACCCTTTGACGACACGCCTCGCCGAACCGCACCTGTCGCGCGCTCGAAGACGACGATTCTTCATTCGTCCCGGCATTCCGAATCAGATCGATTCGCTGCGGCAGCCTGATCGGCGCGGCCGCGGGACTGCAATTTTCGCCGCTTGAGATTTTCGCGCAACGCAGCTCGCAGCCGCATCTCGCGCCCCGCATCTCCTCCGTTGCGATCCATGTCCGGTTTGTCAATCATGGCCCTGCTGCCTGTCGGATACGCCCGGTCCGATCCACCGTTGCCAGGTGAAATGACGACGCAACATACACGCTGGCTCCGTTGCCGCGCCAGATGGCATCGACCCGCACCCGGATACCCCATTCTTGTCCGCTTGCGCGCCTTTCGGCCTTGTGGCAAGGATCGACCTGCCTTGCGGGCCCTTTTTAAGCTGATTCCCCGCGATGGGCTTGCTGCCGTAGCTCAGTGGTAGAGCACTCCATTGGTAATGGAGAGGTCGACAGTTCAATCCTGTCTGGCAGCACCATTTTCCGGAATGACTGCCGCCGAGAAGCCTCGGATTCCTGCCCGGTCAGAAAAAGGTTCTCTTGAGAGCCTTGGCAACTTTCTCGTGCGCATGGCGACTCGCCGATTAAGGCATCATTTAGTTCCGATTAAGGCAGCGTTAGGCAACAAGTTCCGTGGTTCCCCAAAGGCTTACGAACATTCCGAGTGTGGCCTCTCAGTGACAGCTTTTTGCCGAGAATCGTTTAGGGTCCGAAGTGACGGGGCCGACCAACGGTTGCTTCGGATATCGAATTCCTGGAGAACATATAATGAAAAAGATTCTGCTCGCCTCTGTGGCAATCATCGGCCTCAGCGCGATCGTGCCGGCACAAGCCGCCGATCTTGCCGCCCGGCCGTACACCAAGGCTCCGGCCTATATGCCTGCGCCGATCTACAACTGGACCGGCTTCTACATCGGCGGTCACGTCGGCGGCGCATTCGGCGGCGACGACAACGTTGTCGCTCCCAACGGGACCGACGGCGTGTTCATGGGCGGCGTGCAGGTCGGCTACGACACGCAGTTCTCGCCGAACTGGGTCTTCGGCCTCGAAGCCAACTACAGCTTCCTCGACACCGGCAGCTTCTTCGCCAATCGTGGCCTCGGCTCGGTGACCGGCCGCCTCGGCTACACCTGGGGTCCGGCGCTGCTCTACGTCAAGGGCGGCTACGGCTGGGCCGACTCGCGCTTCACCAACGGCTTCACCGGCTCCGGCGGTCGCGACGGCTACACCGTCGGCGGCGGCCTCGAATACCTGTTCACCCAGAACTGGTCGGGCAAGATCGAGTATCAGTACTACGATTTCGGCAACGTCACCTATCTCACTCCCACTTTCGTGGTTGGTGGCTTCCGCAACGACGAACACACCATCAAGGTCGGCCTGAACTATCGCTTCAACTGGGGCGCCCCGACCGCTCCGCTTGCCCCGGGATACTGATTACTCCCCCATCCCGAGGGTTTCGAAATAGAAAAGGCCGGCATGACATGCCGGCCTTTTGTTTTGCGCTTCATGAACGCGACGGCTTCCGATAAACCCCGTCAGGGGTCATTCGAAATTCGCGGCACGCCATGGTATCGTCGGGCCGCGGAAGCTGGCTCGCTCCTCCGGCGTAACGCGGCAATACAGGGATCCTGACGACAATGGATGCAGCAGCGGTTTCGTTCGACAGCGGCGATAATCCGTCCTCGCGGTTACGCCACGACTGGACGCGATCCGAGACCGAGACACTTTATAATCTCCCTTTCCCGGATCTGATCTTCCGGGCGCAGACCGTTCATCGCTGCAATTTCGATCCCAATCAGGTCGAGACCGCGAGCCTGCTCAGCATCAAGACCGGCGGCTGTCCGGAAGATTGCGGCTACTGTGCGCAGAGCGCGCATTACGATGCCGGCGTGAAGGCCACCAAGCTGATGGACCATGAGGCGGTCATCGAGACCGCGCGGCGGGCGAAAGATGCCGGCGCCAGCCGTTTCTGCATGGCGGCCGCCTGGCGCAATCCGAAGGAGCGCGATCTCGACCGGGTCTGCGACATGGTCAGCGCCGTGAAGGAACTCGGCCTGGAGACCTGTGCAACGCTGGGCATGCTGACGCCCGATCAGGCTCGGCGGCTGCATGCGGCCGGTCTCGACTTCTACAACCACAACGTCGACACCTCGCCCGAATTCTACGGCAAGATCATCACCACGCGCACGATGCAGGATCGCATCGACACGCTCGCCCATGCGCGAGAGGCCGGGCTCAAGGTCTGCTGCGGCGGCATCATCGGCATGGGAGAACAGGTCGGCGACCGGCTCGGCATGTTGATGCTGCTGGCCAACCTGCCAGCACATCCCGAAAGCGTGCCCATTAATATGTGGAACGAGGTCAAGGCGGTGCCCGTCAATGATACGGCCGCGCGGCCGGATCCGATCGCGCTGGTCCGCATGATCGCGGTGGCGCGGATCATGATGCCGAAGAGCGTGGTGCGACTGTCGGCGGGACGCCAATACATGACCGACGAATTGCAGGCGCTGTGCTTTCTGGCCGGCGCCAATTCGATTTTCATCGGCGATGTCCTGCTGACCACCAAAAATCCGCAGACCGCGCGCGACGCCGCGCTGCTCGATCGCCTCGGCATCCGCTCGCCGCTGGACGATGCCAAGGCCGCCGTTCCGCCGCACTGATCGCTCCGGCATGGCCGGAGGATCGCGCCTTTCGGACGTGGAGCAACGCGGTTTTCGGGCCAGTCTGCGAAAAAGGCGCCGGCCGACCGGTCGCGTTTGCGCTGGAGCAAATGAATGGCGATTTTTAACCTTCAAACCGCCGTATTAGCGAATTCCGGCTCGACAGCCCGGCTGGAAAGGCTCTAAAAAGGTTTTGATCGGTCCGGCGTCCCGGGCTTTTTTCCGGATGTAGTCATGGATTATAGCAAGTTCTTCAGTAACGCGCTGGATCGCCTTCATAACGAGCGGCGCTACCGTGTTTTCGCTGATCTTGAGCGTGTGGCAGGTCGGTTCCCGCACGCCACGTTGCACACCTCCAATGGGCCGCGCAACGTCGTTATCTGGTGTTCCAACGATTATCTCGGCATGGGTCAGCACCCGAAGGTCGTCGGCGCCATGGTCGAGACCGCGACCCGCGTCGGCACCGGCGCCGGTGGCACCCGCAATATCGCCGGAACCCACCATCCGCTGGTCCAGCTCGAGCAGGAACTCGCCGACCTGCACGGCAAGCCGGCGGCACTCGTGTTCACGTCCGGCTATGTCTCGAACCAGACCGGCATCTCGACGCTTGCGAAGCTCATTCCGAACTGTCTGATCCTGTCCGACGCGCTCAACCACAATTCGATGATCGAAGGCATCCGGCAGTCGGGCTGCGAGCGCGTCGTCTTCCGCCACAACGACGTGGTCCATCTCGAAGAACTGCTGCGCGCAGCCGATCCCGACCGTCCGAAGCTGATCGCTTGCGAGAGCCTTTATTCAATGGACGGCGATATCGGGCCGCTTTCGAAGATCTGCGATCTCGCCGAGCGCTACGGTGCGATGACCTATGTCGACGAGGTGCATGCGGTCGGCATGTACGGGCCGCGCGGCGCCGGCATCGCGGAGCGCGACGGCGTCATGAATCGCATCGATGTCCTTGAAGGAACGCTGGCCAAGGCATTCGGCTGCCTCGGCGGCTATATCGCCGGCAAATCCGAAATCATCGACGCCGTGCGTTCCTATGCGCCGGGGTTCATCTTCACCACCTCGCTGCCGCCCGCGATCTGCTCGGCCGCGACCGCGGCGATCCGGCATCTCAAGTCATCGAACTGGGAGCGTGAACGCCATCAGGAGCGCGCGGCGCGCACCAAGGCGAGCCTGATCGCGGCAGGTCTGCCGGTGATGGTGACCTCGACCCACATCGTGCCGGTCCTGGTCAGCGATCCCGAGCGCTGCAAGCAGGCCTCCGACATGCTGCTGCACGATTACGGGATCTATATCCAGCCGATCAACTACCCGACCGTCCCCAAGGGAATGGAACGGCTGCGGATCACGCCGTCGCCCTATCACGAGGACGCGCTGATCGATCAGTTGGCGGAAGCCCTGGTGCAGGTCTGGGAAAAGCTCGGCCTGCCGTTGCAGGCGAAATCGCTGGCGGCCGAGTAGCGATCCGCAGGCGCAGCGAAGAACGACCGGGATAGCCGGGATATAGGCGAGCAAGGCGACGCCGTTCGTCGAACGGCGATGCCCGGCCTTCCGTCAAAACGCAAAGGCGCGCTATGAGGCGGACAGCCGTCTTCGCGCGCTCGCTTCCGACAGCACGATCCGAATCAGATCCGCGGCATTCTTGGCGCCGAGCTTGTCCATGATCCGCGCGCGATGAACCTCGACCGTACGCGGACTGATGCCGAGCCTGCGGCCCGCTTCCTTGTTCGAGGCGCCCCTGGCGACCTGCGACAGAACCTCGCGCTCCCGGCAGGTCAAGAGATGGCGCCCGGGGAAATTGGCGAGCCCATCGATCTCGCCGCCCCGCACCTCGCGCCACACTTTCACCGCGGCACGAACCCGCTCGACGATCTTCTCCGAGGAGAATGGCTTCTCCAGAAAATCCAGCGCGCCATGTTTCATGGCCTCGACAGCGGTTGCGATGTCGGCCACGCCGGAGATCACGAGGATCGGTGCGGCAAGCCGCTCAGCCGCCAGCTTGCGCAGGATATCGAAGCCGGACGCGCCTGGAAGATGCAGATCGAGAATCACGCAGGCGGGCGAAACGCTCTGAACCGCGTCAAGGAACGAGGCACCGTCGCCAAAGCATTGCGGCGCATAACCTTCGATCTTCAAAAGAAGAACCAGCGCCTCCCGGACCGATGGATCGTCATCGACAATGAAAACCGGGACTTCCGGAACGAAGGACAGAAGCTGGCCCATTCGCTAATCACCCCAAGAGATTGCTGATATATACAACCTATACGTGTATAGGCTGATTCGCCCCGGTGCGCAAATCATGACGGCGGCGCCGGCACATGGCCGCAAGCGCTCCGCGACCTCCCGATTCTAACGTTCGCAACGCCACTCCTATGTTAGAATCGAGCCGCTCGATCTTGAGCAAGATCCGGGGCAGCGCCTGCCGGAGGAACCACCTGCAATGCTGCACGACTGGGGCGTGATCGCCGCCGCCATCGGCTACATCGGCTTCCTGTTCCTGGTCGCGAGCTACGGCGACCGGGACTCAAGGTTTGCCCGCGGCGGCACCAGCCGGCTGATCTATCCGCTGTCGCTGGCGGTGTACTGTACATCCTGGACCTTCTTCGGTTCGGTCGGGCTTGCGACCCGCACCGGACTCGAGTTCCTCGCGATCTACGTCGGCCCGATCCTACTGATCGCATTCTGCACGCCGCTCTTGCGGCGGATCATCCAGTTGGCGAAATCGCAAAACATCACGTCGGTCGCGGATTTCATCGCCGCGCGCTACGGCAAGAGTCAGGCGGTGGCGGCAACGGTCGCCGTTATCGCGATGATCGGCTCAATCCCCTATATCGCGCTCCAGCTCAAGGCGGTTGCTTCCTCGCTTGGGACCATCCTGATCGACGATCAGGCGATCGCCAGAATTCCCGTCATCAGCGACATCGCTCTGCTCGTGACGATCGCGCTGGCTCTGTTCGCGGTGCTGTTCGGAACCCGACAGACCGATGCGACCGAGCATCAACACGGCCTGATGCTGGCGATCGCAACGGAGTCCATCGTCAAGCTGGTGGCGTTCCTCGCCGTCGGCGCCTTCGTTACGTTCTGGATGTTCAGCCCGGTCACACTGATCGAGGCCGCGATGAAGTCGCCGGAGGCTGTGCGGGCCATCGAGCACACGCCGTCGATCGGCAACTTCCTGACCATGACGCTGCTGTCGTTTCTCGCGATCATGCTGCTGCCCCGGCAATTTCATGTCAGCGTGGTGGAGAATTCCAGCAATGCCGAAGTCAGCCGGGCGCGCTGGCTGTTTCCGCTTTACCTGATCGCGATCAACATCTTCGTCGTCCCGATCGCGCTCGCCGGGCTCGTCACCTTTCCGTTCGGGATTATCGACAGCGACATGTATGTGCTGGCGCTCCCGATCGAGGGTCAGTCCAGGCTGCTCAGCATCGCGGTGTTCATCGGAGGACTTTCGGCGGGAACCGCGATGGTGATCGTCGAGTGCGTCGCGCTGGCGATCATGGTGTCCAACGACATCGTCGTGCCATTGGTGCTGCAGCGCAGTCCGGCGTCCCGCGGCGGCCGCAAGGACTTCGGCAACTTCCTGCTCAAGACGCGCCGTCTTGCGATCTTCGCCATCATGATCATGGCGTATTTGTACTACCGCGCGCTCGGCAGCGCACAGCTGGCTGCGATCGGGCTGTTGTCCTTCGCCGCCATCGCGCAGCTTGCGCCGGCGTTCCTGGGCGGCCTGGTCTGGCGGCGCGCGACGGCACGCGGCGCGATGGGCGGCCTGCTCGTCGGTTTTGCGGTCTGGGCCTACACGCTGTTTCTTCCGAGCTTTCTCAATGGCAGCGCCATCGGCATGACGCTGCTGCAACATGGTCCGTTCGGTATCGTCGAACTGAAGCCGCAGGCGTTGTTCGGCGTCAGCCTGCCCCCGCTCATGCACGGCGTGTTGTGGAGTCTCTCTCTCAATATCCTGACCTATGTCGCGCTCTCGCTGACGCGGCGACCGTCCTCGATCGAGCGGTTGCAGGCGGAAATCTTCGCCCCCAACGCAGCGCCGCTGCCTCCGCCGTTCAGACGCTGGCGCTCGACGGTGACGGTGCAGGATATTTTAGACGCCGTGGCGCAATACCTCGGCCCCAAGCGCACGCGACACTCCTTCGAGGAGTTCGCCGCCATGCGGCGGCTCAGTCTCGATCCGGCGGCACCGGCGGCATTCGAATTGCTGCAGCACGCCGAATACCTGATCGCTTCGTCGGTGGGCGCGGCGTCGTCGCGGCTGGTGATGTCGCAATTGCTCCGGCGCCGCACGGTATCGGCGAAGGCGGCGTTGAAGCTGCTCGACGACGCCCATGCAGCACTCCATTTCAACCGCGAGATGCTGCAAACCGCGCTGAACCATGTGCGGCAGGGAATCGCGGTGTTCAACCCCGATCTGCACCTCATCTGTTCGAATCGGCAATTCGGAAACATCCTCGGGCTGCCGCCGCAAGCCGTTCAGATCGGAATTCCGCTGACGGAAATTCTCGACTTTATCGGCACCATCGATCGGCCGCCAATCGATCACGAGGCTGCGAAGCAGGCCCGGCTGGCCGCGTACACAACGGAAGGACAGCCCTATCTGGAGCGGCTTCCCGACCGCAAGCTCGTGATCGAGGTTCGCGCCAACCGGATGCCGGACGGCGGTCTGGTGATCACCTTCTCCGACGTGACCCCGAGCTTCGAGGCCGCCGAGGCGCTGGAGCGCGCCAACGCCACGCTGGAAAAGCGCGTCCGCGACCGCACCGAGGAACTGACCCGGCTGAATTCGGAGCTCGCGCGGGCCAAGAGCAATGCAGAGGACGCCAACAACTCCAAAACCCGGTTCCTGGCGGCAGCCGGTCACGACATCCTGCAGCCGCTCAATGCCGCACGGCTTTATGTCACGAGCCTGGTCGAGCGGCAGACCGGCGGCGAGGATTCCAGGCTTGTTCAGAACATCGACGATTCGCTGGAAGCGATTGAAGAGATTCTGGGGGCGCTGCTGGACATCTCCCGGCTCGACGCCGGCGCCATTACGACATCGATCACGAGCTTCCGCGTCGGCGATCTGATGCGCTCGCTCGAAATCGAGTTCGCTCCGATCGCGCGGGCCAAGCAGATGCGGCTGACGTTCATGCCGTGTTCGCTGCCGATCGCGTCCGACCGGATGCTGCTGCGGCGATTGCTGCAAAACCTGATCTCCAATGCCATCAAATATACGCCGCAGGGCCGCGTCCTGATCGGATGCCGCCGTCACGGCGAATCGCTTCGCATCGACGTCTACGACACCGGCGTCGGAATCCCGGTCCGCAAGCGCGGCGAAATATTCAAGGAGTTTCATCGCCTCGAACAGGGAGCGCGCATTGCGCGCGGCCTCGGGCTTGGCCTGTCGATCGTCCAGCGGCTGGCGCGCGTGCTCGATCACAGCATCGCGCTGGACTCAAACCGCAGCGGCGGCTCGGTGTTCTCCGTCACGGTTCCGATCGCGCCGGCCGTCAATCACACCACCCACACCACCGCGGTGACCAGCAGCACGCCGCTGTCGCACGCGCCCATGAGCGGAGCCGTGATCGTCTGCATCGAAAACGATCCGGCGATTCTCGACGGCATGAAGACGCTGCTGTCATCCTGGGATGCGCGGGTGATCGCCGTAGCCGAACCCGAAGCGGCAATCGAGGCGATCGAAGCGGCCGGCGGATGCATCACCGGTCTGCTGGTGGACTATCATCTCAACCGCGGCAACGGCATCGCGACGATCCGGGAGATCCGGCGAAAATTCGGAGAAACCATTCCCGCTATCCTGATCACGGCCGACCGCAGTCCGCACGTCCGCGAGGCGGCGCAGCTCGAACAGGTTTCGGTGCTCAACAAGCCGCTGAAACCGGCATCGCTGCGGGCGCTGATCGGCCAATGGCGAAACCAGCAGATCGCCGCGGAATAAACGGACACTGGTCATTGATCTCGCGTCGCGGCGGGCGAACTCGATTTTAGTTTGAGCGGGACGCGGGCGGAAAGCCGCCCCACGCTTTTTCTCGTCCCGCTCTCATCAACCCGCAGACGGCTCGTTCTGACGCCACTGATCGCCGGCGATCTTTGCCGCGGCAATCACCGCCTGGGTGCGGCTTTCGACACCGAGCTTCTGCAGGATCGCGGAGACGTGCGCCTTGATGGTCGCCTCCGATACGCCGAGTTCGTAGGCGATCTGTTTGTTGAGCAGTCCCTCGGACAGCATCATCAGGACGCGCACCTGCTGCGGCGTCAGCGTGACGAGCCGGTCGCGCAGGCGCGTCATCTCCGGATCGGCTGCGGCGGACAGATCGATATCAGGCGGAATCCAGATATCGCCCTTGATGACCCCGAGGATCGCGGGACGCAACGCTTCGATCCCGAGCCGCTTCGGGATGAACCCGGAGGCGCCGAAATCCATCGAGCGGCGGATCGTCGCCACGTCGTCGCTGGCCGAGACCACCACCACCGGAATCGCCGAATACTGGGCGCGCAAATAGATCAATCCGGAAAACCCGCTGATCCCCGGCATCGACAGATCGAGGAGGATCAGGTCGACGTCGGCGTCCCGTTCCAACCGCGCCGTCAATTCCTCGAACGTGCCGGCCTCGCTGATTTTCGCCGGCACGATACTCACAATCGCCTGTCGCAAGGCATCCCGGAACAAGGGATGATCGTCGGCGATCACGATATGGGTGCTGTCTGATGCTGTCATTGAATCCGTGGGCTTGCCAGGCGTTCACGTTCACTGCGGTTTCAGGCCGGGTGCGCGCCCGGAACTGCGATTGTCCCCCGCTCGATCCCGTCTTGCAAGGCGCAATGCCGCCGAATACGTTAACGAGTTAACGCCTCGATACGTGTTGCTGCTCCATCCGCTCCGATTGGAAACCTTGCCGGCTGCGCAATGCGGCCGGATCGTTATACCGGACGAGGCGCGTCGGGTTCCAACGACAGGATGCACGGCCGCCGCGCCAGGATCGAAGGTCCGGCGCGCAGGTCGCATCGAAGCGCCAATCAGATTCCGCCGGACTGATCACGCTGGACACGGGCGGCCATCTCGATCAGCCGCCGCCAGGCGCGCTCGACGAATGACATCACGCGATCCATGTCGCGATCGCTCGGCAACGGAACCTCGATACTGTTGCGGTTGGCGTCGGCGGATTTCCGTCCGTCGACTTTTGGCGCCGTGGCGCCGGGCTCGCCCGGCCTCGGCGATTCCACCTTGGGCAAAACCTTCTGAGCTTTTCCGGCGGCGGCAGAGTCGCGCGCGGCGAGTTGCGCCCTCAGTTGCTCATTCTCCGCCCGCAGCCGGCCGATTTCCTTGTCCAGCGCGACATGCTCTTCGGGCAACGCGTAACATGCCCAGCCGTTGCCCCGGTCCGCACAATGCGACACCACGCCGGTTTGGGTATCCAGCCGGACGAAGCCGCCGGTCATCGGCGTGAGGGTATAGCGGCCCCCCTTCTCCGTATCCGGCGTCGCTTGCGCCAGCGCCGGTGCGGCGAAGCAGGCGAGCGTCGCGGCGATCGCGGAGATCCGCAACAATCCGGGAAGCTGCGTGACTGCGCTCATGCTTTGCTCCGTCAATGCCGATCGCTCCCGTCAACGGACCAGAGCGCGTCGGGACACTATCGAGCTATAGCGCCACTTCTCCGATTTCAACGCAACCAGCCAAATGCGATTCGGGTCTCTTGCGGCCATGCGGGCGCACGGGGATGCGGCCGGATCGCAGGATGAGGCGGGTGCCGCTGACGCCGCAGGACGACGAACGGCAACGAGCCGAGCCGAGTCGAGACCTCGATCATGTAAATTTTCGTCAGTATTACAGTCCCTTACACTGTCACACCGGGCGCCGGGCGCAAATGGATGCGAGCCGCGGAAGACGACATCGACCTGCTTCCTGCTATGCGATCCGCGGCTGCTCACTGGTCCCCATCAAGCCATTGCCGCGAGCGCGCGGAACCGACGCGATCAGGCGAACGGCGCGAGTCCGCTTTCGCAGCGCGGCAACTGGGCGCAGCCGGTTTGATTTTCTGGAATAAAATCAGCTAATTCAAAGATGTAGCCGGTTGCGGCACAATCTTGACTTGACCTGTGGCCGTCAGTATGGTCCGCGCGGCTTTTGAGGGTAACGGGCGTTATTTCCTGAAATCGCGGACGTTGTGTCGGGTGTCGAGAGCATGTCTGACGGCACAGACAAAAACAGCGAGAACGGAGATCGCGAGCATTCGGCTCCCGATGAAGCTGCGCTTTCCGCAAGGCTCGGAAATCTCGATCAGCGGCTGTCGCAACTTCGCGGCCCCCGCAAGAACGAGACTGACCAATCCGGAGATGGAAGCGGAGATGGAGCCGCCAGAGCCTCAGCGATGGCGCGTGGTTTCCGCCTATCCTCCGAATTGATCGCGGGCGTTGCCGTCGGAGCGGTGATCGGCTGGGGATTCGACCGCTTGCTGTCGACCTCGCCCTGGGGGCTGATCGTGTTTTTCC
>NZ_MKRN01000183.1 GCF_001896955.1 Nitrobacter sp. 62-13
GAGGCGGCACAAATGATATATGGTACTCGCGTGATGGTCGTCACTGGCTTCCCTATCTCTCTGCGACACCGAAGTGGGCGCCCCGATTAGCACAGTCTGCTGTCGTGTTCGAACATAGACTCTGGATTACTGCTGGATCAAACGGCGATTACTACAACGACGTTTGGTATCTAGATCTCGGAGGGCATTGGTCGGGGTACACCGCATTCAAAAGGATTCTAGCTTCGATCCCCCATCCCGTCGACTTCATCCGCTCGTTGTTCTTGTAAAATACTCTCTTCATTTTACGCGGGAGTTCAAGCTTGAATCAGATCGACTAATCCAGCAACGCGGCGTGTCATATTCGCAGCTGCAGACGACCTTGGCTTTCCTCCGATGCAGATACTCCATTGAGGAAGGAAACTTGCGGACGATCCACAGCAAGCATTCCCCTATCACGGTCAGATGAAGAGCGGAGCAGCGCGAGGCTTCGACGGCTCGTCAACAGTCAACTATCGAGAATTTTCGCTCCGGTGCGGACCTGATGATGAGCGTTGGCATTCCGTCGCCGGTTTGTTAAGATGCGGAGATGGTCACCTCGCTGATCGAGCAGGATGTCTCGGGCGAAGGCAAACGCCGCTACAGGCTCAGATCTTCATGCTGTTCCATGCGCCGAGCTGGATGCCGGTCTCTCAGCATGCCGATCGAATCCATTCCGCCCCCCACCGATCATGCAGCGTCTGAGTGAGATCGACGAGCGCATCCATTTTGCTGCTGAGCCAGACGGACAGGACTGATGAACGCGTGTCCGCGAAATCGAAAGTTGGCGCGCGGCATCAATATAGTCCTTATTCGCGCAAACCTAGCATTACGCTGGACTGACCCAACATCGCGATCTACCTTGGGCAAAGTTCAGCACGTCAGACGATTCCACAATTCCGCTGACGATAAGCAAAGCGATGAATTTCAGCGGCCTCAAAATTGACGGGACCTACGCTTCGCGCGGCTCCCGGATAGCGGATCACCTCGCCATCCTAATGGCTATCTCACTCCCATGGTCCACCACGATCTTCGGGGTGTTTACGGTACTTTGGGTGATCACGCTTATGACCGTGGTCGAAGCGCAGCAGTTCTGGGCGCAACTTCGGCGGCCCGCATGCTGGCTGCCCGTCGCGGTATTCTGCCTTGGGGCGATCGGAATGCTGTGGGCAGACGCCCCATGGGCCGCCCGGACTCATGCCGCCGGATCGATGATTAAGTTGCTTGCCATTCCACTCCTGATGCATCAGTTCGAGCGCTTTGGGAAAGGACTTACCGTTTTTTTCGCGTTCCTGGCGTCATGCACCGTTCTGCTTTTCCTGTCGTGGTGGAGCTGGTTCGAACCACAAATCATCCTGGCTCCGGACAAAATTCCCGGCGTTCCTGTCAAGAACTGGATCACGCAGAGCGTGGAGTTCGTGCTCTGCATTTTCGGCAGCGCCGCGTTGGCGATCGTCATGTGGCGCAAACAACGACGTTATGCCGCGCTCGGCTTCGTCGCACTCGCTCTCGCATTCCTGCTCAACATGGCGTTTGTCGTCTCGTCGCGGACCTCTCTCGTCTCGCTTCCCGTTCTCCTGCTATTTTCGACTTTGAGATACATGGGATGGCGCCGTGCGATCAGTCTCAATCTGGCGATCGCCGTTGTCGTGGCGCTCACCTGGTTTCTTGCGCCCAACCTACGGGAGCGCATTTACAGCATCCAGCAGGATTATACGTTGCGTAACAGTGAGCCGACGTCCGTTGGCCTGCGCCTCGAGTATTGGACCAAAGCGATCAGATTCATCCGCAGCGCTCCGCTGGCCGGGCATGGCACGGGATCAATCCGGGCATTGTTCGAGCGAGAGGCGATCGGAAAAACTGTGATTGGCGAACAAATCGTCGCCAACCCGCACAACCAGACGCTCTATTTCGCAATCGAGTGGGGCGTGATCGGAGTGATCCTGCTATATGCGATGTGGATCACTCATTTTCTGATGTTCACAGAAATGTGCTGGACAGCCTGGCTCGGCATCATCGTGGTGAGCCAGAACGCCTTCGACTCCCTGTTCAATTCGCACCTCTCCGACTACGTCGAGGGCTGGATTTATGTGTTGGGTGTCGGCGTGTCCGCCGGCATGGTGTCGAAGGTCTGTAAGCCATCTATGGTCGCCCTTTCTAGTGGTCTGATTCATTCGGACGATTCCCAAATCGACCGAAGCAGTTCAAGCTCTCGGCATGAGAACAGGAATTGTCGTGAACGTCACTAGAGCGGACCGCCATCGACTTGAGGTGATCGTCTCGGATCGCAGCGCGCCGCGGAAGCACGTGTGGCGGGCCAATATCATTCCTGCCACTACTGAAATCTGCGGTACCGCCGAAATCATGCCCCGCTCGGGCAAAATCCAAGCCCGTGGTGTGGCGATGGTAGGCGCCGTTTGGCGGATGTGAGGAGAAACTCAGTGGCAGGTCACGTGTACGGAAGGCTATCGCTTATCGATGTTCAGCTCAGGGACGGGGGCTGGGATCCACGATCGGCGCTCGCTCAACTTCTACCCGCGCCTGAAGGCAAAGATTCGAGGATAGTGGCATCGGGCTGCTCACCATACCGAAACCTGTGTCCAAATCGAATTAAACGGCCTTCCACTAGCCGAAGAAGCAGCCAGCAAAAAACCACGGTGCTGCCGAATGCGCCAGCGAGCAACGCCGCATCGCGGAGGCTCGATAGTGTTTCGGTGCGGCCGTCCATCATGAAAAAGGTTCCGATGATCATAGGGTGGAACAGATAAGCGGAATAAGAAATCGATCCGAAAAACTTAAGCACCGGAAGCCTCAAGATCGAGGTTTGAGAGGATCCCTTATTCATTATAATCAAGAGCAGCAGCATGCCGTACAGCAACGCTAGATAGCTGTGTCCCCAGTAGTACATCGTATGTTCAGCTGAAGTGTTTAATGCACATAGGAACAAAGGTAGTATTGCGAGAAGGCAAAACACGATACGTAATATCTTAGTGCGGCGTTTGCGGAGGTAGAGCATGGTAGCTGGATCTCGAACGGCCAGCGCGACCAGGCCACCGATGCACAAAGCGTCGATCCTGAGGAACGTATTCACGTATGGGGCAAAACCGAGCGCAGGATAGATATAGTGGAAGCCGGCACGCGCCGCAGCGGATGCCATGGCGAGCGAGATAAGAGCCCGCCCCAAAAGTCGAGGGGGAGTGAGCAGCACGACGAAGGGGAAGAACATGTAGAACTGTTCTTCGATCGATACGGACCAAGTTACGCTTGAAGCGCCCGGGCCCCAGTCGTTGTTAATCGACATCCACCAATTCTGAGTGAACGTAAGATAATAAGCTAGCGGGATTGAGCTGTTGAAGTAAACCCCCGGCCTCGCGAAGGAAGTGATAGTCCAAAATAGCGCGATGAGCAGAATATATGGCGGAATTATACGGGCGATCCTTCTAATGTAGAAAACCTGCAATAAGTTGGGGCTTTGACGTCGGTCAATCAGAATTCCGATGATCAAAAAGCCGGAAAGCACAAAAAAGAGGTCGACGCCGGTTCGCCCTAAGATAAGTGCTCCGTAAACGATTCGAGAAGTGATTCCGAGATTCGGGGTGAATACCTCTCCGATGAAGTGCCAAACCAGCACCATAAGGACGGCTATTCCTCTAAATCCATCGAGTTCAGAAATGCGCTGATCCGAAATTTCCATTTTTCAAATTTAGCACTCTTGATGCGTTTCCCGCAAATCGCAGGCGCCGACGCGATCGAGCCCCACATAAAGGGGCCGGCCAGAAAAGCAGCGAATTGGGTTTACCACGACGCCAGATCCCGCCACCATGGGCATCGGTAGAACTGCGCCGTCATTGGGTGGGCTCATCGACCAAGCGATCATGCGCCCAAAGAACAAAGATCACCGCAGTCACGTATAGCCAGCCACAGCAGTCCGCACATAGGTGAAATCTGAAATTTGCGATTGGGCTTAGCCGCAAACAGCAGAGGTGCAGTCCTCTTGTCCCAGGTGAATATTAGCTGGTACACAACAGACTCACCGATTTTTAAAGCGGCCCATTTCGGTCCGCGCCACTCAAGACGGACCTGAAAGGACGGCCGTCGCGAGATTTACGCGCGATGAACGGGGATATAAGGTTATGATCAAATTTGGTCTGCTAGGATGCGGTCGCATCGCCAAGCGTCATTCAGATCTGCTTGGAGGGGGACACATCAATGGCGCCAAGCTTGTCGGTGTTTGCGACGTGATCCACGAGAGGGCTGACGTAGTTGCAGCGCGATGGGGGGTTCCGGCATTCCACAACCTCGATGAGTTTCTGAGCCAGACGGATATTGACGTCATTTCGGTACTGACGCCGAGCGGGCTGCATGCTGCCCATGCGATCGCCATTGCAAAGGCAGGCAAGCACGTCGTCGTCGAGAAACCCATGGCATTGCGATTAGAGGATGCTGATGCGATGATTGAGGCGTGTGATGCCGCCGGCGTCAAGCTGTTCGTTGTCAAGCAAAACCGATTCAATGTTCCTGTGATGAAGGCGCGCGAAGCCCTCGACGCGGGACGGTTCGGTCGACTAATTTTAGGGACTGTCCGCGTACGGTGGTGCCGCGAACAGTCTTACTACGATCAGGATACGTGGCGCGGTACCTGGGCCTATGATGGCGGCGTGCTTGCAAACCAGGCTAGTCATCATGTCGATATGCTTGAGTGGTTTTTCGGTGATGTCGTCAGTGTTCATGCCCGTGGGACCACCGCGCTAGCCAACATCGAAGCCGAAGATACTGCGGTTGCGACGCTGAGGTTTCGAAATGGCGCGCTCGGAATTATCGAGGCGACGACGGCGGTGCGACCGAAGGATCTAGAAGGATCGCTGTCAATCATTGCAGAAAAGGGTGCTGTGGAAATTGGTGGATTCGCGGTTAACCAGATCAAGCATTGGCGATTCGTTGATGAGGAAGCCTCAGACCAGGAAGTGTTCCAAAAGTTTTCCGTCAACCCGCCGAATGTTTACGGATACGGACACCAAGCCTACTATGAGCATGTCGTGGACTGTTTGCGTAACCAAGGCCCTGCGTTGGTCGATGGCCTTGAGGGACGCAAGAGTTTGGAATTGATATCGGCCCTCTACGAGTCAATCGAAACTGGTAAGGAAGTTCAGCTCTATTTCAGTCCCCGCCTTTGCCGTCTCGGTATGTTGTCATGACGGCGCCCACCTTCGATCGAATAGGAGTTAGGGAAGTCGGTTTCGGCGCTCGCGTTAAGATCGTCGAGCCATGTAATCTTTATGGCTGTGAGATCGGGGACGATTGTTTTATAGGCCCTTTTACCGAAATTCAAAGGACCGTTCGAATTGGTGCGCGTACGAGGGTGCAATCCCATACGTTCATCTGCGAATTGGTCTCTATCGGGGAAGATTGCTTCATCGGACACGGTGCGATGTTCATCAATGACACATTTGCTGCGGGAGGTCCGGCCCGCGGTCAAAAACACCTGTGGCGGCCGACCGTCATCGGCGATCGGGTTTCGATCGGGTCAAATGCCACAATTTTGCCGGTTCGGATATGCGATGACGTTATCATCGGAGCCGGCGCAGTAGTAACGAAACACATCACTGCATCCGGCGTCTACGTCGGAAATCCCGCGCGCAAACTTTCTGGCTCAAAAAAATAACCGCCATCAATTCAACGGACCTCTCAGATGTCTGTACCTTACGCGGACCTCCGTCTTCAATACGATACCATCAAGAACGATATCGATCTCGCGATCGCAGCGGTCATTCGAGACAGCGCCTTTATTCGGGGGCCATATGTGGAAACCTTCGAGCGCGCGTTTGCCGCAGTAGTTGACGTCAAGCACTGCATATCATGCGCAAACGGTACGGACGCGCTGTACATCGCGATGGCGGCATTGAATATCGAACAGGGCGATGAGGTGATCACAACGGCTCATTCCTGGATCAGCACGTCAGCTATGATTACGCATGCAGGTGGCAACGTGGTTTTCTGCGACACGGACGGCAGCACGTACACGATCGATCCCGTTGCTATCGAATGTGCCATTACGCCGCGTACTGTTGGTATCATTCCAGTCCACCTGTATGGGCAGCCGGCAAATATGAACGCGATTATGGCGATTGCGCGCAAGCATAGCCTTTGGGTTATTGAGGATTGCGCGCAGGCTCATCTGGCGCGCTACGAGGGGCGACAGGTTGGCACTTTCGGAAATGCCGCCACCTATTCATTCTATCCAGGAAAGAATCTCGGAGCGATGGGCGATGCTGGCGCCGTCGTAACTAATGACGGTGATTTGGCTCGGCGAATGACGATCCTGGCTCGGCATGGCGGGCTCACCAAACACCAGCACTCGGTGGAAGGGATTAATAGTCGTCTTGACGGGTTGCAGGCAGCGATTCTATCGGCAAAGCTTCCTCATCTTTCGCGATGGACAAGCGCGCGCCAAGCCGCTGCGGCGGTCTATAACGCGGGTCTCAACCAAATAGAAGATGTGGAACTGCCAAGCGTCGCGGCCGGGCGCTCGCATGTCTACCATCTTTATACTATTCAGCACCCCCGCCGCGACGAACTCGCGGCCCACCTCGGTGCTAATGGCGTGCAGACGGCCATTAACTATCCAGTTGCGCTGCCGTTTCTCGAGGCCTACAGCCGCTTTGGTCATCGTTCCGAACAGTTTCCGAACGCGCATCGGCAGCAAAGTCGTATTCTGTCCCTGCCGATGTTTGCCGAGATTACGGCTGATCAGCAAAAGACCGTCGTGGATCTCATTCGCGCATTTGCTTAGCTACCAGGGAACCGCAGTGAAGAGTGCACGCAGGCGCGGTCTTGGGCCGGTTCTTGTTTCATCGGGCATAGGACCTTTGTTATCTCAAGGGGTCGCGCTTGCTCTCGTGCCGGTGCTATTCCGACTGTACACGCCGCAAGATTTTGGCGTCTGGGCGGCTATACAGGCGGTAGCCATCGTTGCGGGTTCACTGGCATCGTTGCGGTTTGATCTGGCGCTGGTGCTGGAGCGCGACCTCGTTGCGGCAAGCCAGCTTCTGTTTGCGATCATCGCCGTGATTCTCGCCAGTTCCCTAGTTATGGCGGTGACGATCGTTGTTTCATCAGGTTTTTTGTACGTGCTGCGTATTGACGCGATATCAGCAGCGCTGGGTTGGGGCTGGCTGGTGCTTGTTGGTCTCAGTACGGCGTTTCAGAGTTGGCTCATGCGGGCGGGAGCTTTTGGATCGGTCTCGTTCGCCGTGATTCTCAGTGCGGGGATCACCAATCTCGTACAGCTCGGAGGAGGTGTATCCGGATATGGCGTTTGGTTGATAATCGGTAGCATCGCCGGGCAGGCAGCCGCCTTGATGTTTTATATCTGGAACGTCAGCCGCGGCGCCGATCACCCCGTCTGGAGAGCACTCACTTTTGAAGCGATGTGCATCATGTTGAGGAAAAACAGGCGCTTTCCGCAATTTTCGCTTCCTTTCACTTTACTATCGCTGCTCCGCGAAAGGGCGCCAATTTTCATTATTGGCGCGTTTGGCCCTCCGGCCCTGATTGGCCTTTATAGTCAGGCCTGGCGTCTGACCCATTTTCCGTCGGGACTTACCAGTGCGGCACTGCGGCCGGTTTTTTTTCATCGGACGGCCACCGAGGGACTCGCTTCACAGGGAAGGTCGGTTGACGGGTTGGTGCGTTGTCTGCTGTTAGCGAGCAGCCCATGGATCGCCTTCGTCATCTTCGGCGATAACGCGCTTTTCAACTTCCTATTGGGTCAGCAATGGGATGGCGCAGGTCAATTGGCGGCCTTGCTGATCATGCCCGCAGCGCTGTTTACCATCACGAACTGGATGGACCGGCTGCTCGATGCGGTTGGCAGGCAGGATGTGAATCTCAAAATGGAGATGATCGCCGGTCTTAGCTCGGTGGGGGCGCTGTGGGGAACTCTTACTGCGGGAGGATCTCTGGTCCGGGCAGTTCTTATGCAAAGCGCCGCGCTGATTTTGAGCTATCTTGGATTCCTATGGGTATGCTACGGCATCGCCAACTGGCCGCGTTCGCGGCTTATCATATGTCTTTGTGCGGCAGGCGCGATCGGGGGCTCGACGTACCTGCTCCTTATCGCTCTAAGAAGCTTAATGTTTTCCCAGACGGAGGTGTTTTTTGCTGGGTTCGTCACTGCTGGTTTCGTCACCGTCGTCGTTCTGTTACTCGCGTGGAAAGAACTGCGATGATTACGATCGTCAACTATGGCGTGGGCAACCCAGGTGCACTAGTCAACATGTTCGAATTCATTGGCTATGATGCTCGGATCACGGATCAAGCAGAGCCAATCCTTGACGCCAGCCATCTCATACTGCCTGGAGTGGGCGCCTTTGACGCCGCGATGCAGCGGCTGAAGAACTCTCGACTCATTCCGTCGCTGGAAAAAGCGATTTTTGACCGCAAGATCCCGCTCCTCGGCGTTTGTCTTGGTATGCAATTGCTGGGACGGCGCAGCGAGGAGGGCGTCACCGAAGGACTTGGCTGGATCGCTGCTGACACTGTTAGAATGCGGCCGGATCCGGCATCCAGGCTCAAAGTGCCGTTCATGGGCTGGGCGTACGTTCAGCGGACCCCGGCGGCAAGGTTGTTCGATGCGGGCGTTGAATCTCGATTCTATTTCACCCACAGTTATCAAATGCGGTGCGAGGATCAAGCCGACGTCGCAGGGACTTACAAATTCGACGAACCTGTGGATTGCGCGGTTCAGCACAACAATATTTACGGCGTGCAGTTTCATCCCGAGAAGAGCCATCGATATGGAATGAGGCTGCTCAGAAACTTCGTGGAAAAAAGCCGCTGATGAGACCGCGTATTATCCCGGTGCTTCTGCTGGACAGTCGAAGGCGTCTCGTCAAGACGCGACATTTCGGCGATGAAGTTTATGTCGGCGACCCCTTCAACGTAATCCGCATTTTCAACGAGAAGGAAGTAGACGAGATCTGCGTGCTCGATATCAACGCCAGTATCGAAGGCAGGCGTCCCGATGCGGGATTTATCTCGGAATTGGCCAGCGAATGTTTCATGCCGTTGAGCTATGGCGGCGGCGTGAGATCGGTCGCAGACGCCACTCCAATATTTGCGGTCGGTGTTGAAAAGATCGTTCTTGGACGTGCGGGAGCTGATGCTGTCGCGGTGAGAGCCCTTGCGGACAGCTTCGGGTCCCAAGCCGTTGCCGTGTGCATCGACTGCCGGCGCATCAATAACGACTGGCGCGTCGCGCTCGATCGCGGGCGAGCTGTGACTGACGTTGATCCGGTCACGCGTGCAAGCGCCGTGGAACAGGCCGGTGCAGGTGAGATCATTCTTCAAAATGTCGACCGCGACGGCGAGCGCCGAGGTTATGACGCGGAACTGATCTCGTCGGTCTCCGCGGCCGTGGATGTGCCAGTCGTTGCCCTGGGCGGCGCGGGGGAACTGTCGCATCTCGAGGATGGCCTTCGCGCTGGCGCTAGTGCCGTGGCGTCCGGAAGCGTCTTTGTATTTATCGGACGACTGCGTGCGGTTCTGATCACCTATCCCTCGCAACCGGACATTGTCGCCCTGCTGGAGCAGGTAGGGGCGTCGTAATGCATCACTTCGCCTCGCCCTATCAGGTCTGTTCGTTCTGCGTGATGGATAACAGCAATCCCGGCGTTACGTTCAATGATCAGGGCCAGTGTATTTGCTGTCGCGAGGCGCTTGCTAGAATGCCTCATGAATGGTGGCCTACACCCGAAGGCCGCAGCAGGCTCGCAGGCATGGTCGCGCGGATCAGGCGTGAGATGGCCGACAAGCCCTACGATGTTATGGTTGGTCTGAGCGGTGGCGTTGACAGTGCCTATCTCGCGCACTTGCTGCGGCGTGACTTCAACCTGCGAATTCTGGCGGTTCATGTCGATGGTGGCTGGAATACCGAAGCAGCGGTGCGCAATATCGAATTGCTGGTCCGCAAGCTCGAAATTGATCTGCACACCTATGTTGTGGAGTGGCAGGAGATGCGCGATTTGCAACTCGCCTATCTCAAGGCCGCGGTATTAAATCAGGATGTACCGCAGGACCACGCTTTTTTCTCGACTCTGTATCGCCTGTCCAAGAGATTCGGTCAGAGATACTTCCTGAGTGGGGTCAATTTCAGCGGAGAGAGCGTCCACATTCCGGAAGCCGGATATCCAGCCATGGATGCGCGCAACCTTCTTGCCATCCATCGTGCTCATGGATTATCGCCGCTCCATTCCTTTCCGGTGCTCGGCTCGCTAAATTATCTGTGGCTTGCACGAATTCGCAAGCAAATTCGGATAATGCAACCGCTCGACTACCTGCCTTACGATAAGGAAGCCGCGAAGCGGGAGCTGATCGAAACCTATGGTTTCGTTGACTACGGCAGCAAACATCAAGAAAGCCGATTCACCAAGTTCTACCAGGAAATCTATCTGCCCGCGCGCTATCACTTTGATAAGCGTCGGCTCCACTATTCGGCGCTGATTGTTTCCGGACAGATGATGCGAGAGGAAGCCCTGCAACAGCTCAATGTCCCGATGACGTCAAAAGAGCAGGCGACGCGCGACTGCCGCTTCATAGCGAAAAAGCTCGGTATCACGGTTGAGGAGTTGAATCGACTGATTGCGCTAGAGCCAGTTCCGCACGAACACTATGCTAATAATCAGTGGCTCTATCAGCTTAATCGCCGATTGCGCGGAGTCGCGCCGAGGAAGGCGCAATGATCTTGGCTGGAACCTACGTGCTTGCGGCCCTCGCAATCTATGGGGCCACTTTGTACCTTGGTTACAGACTTCGGCCCTATCTCACTGCCTCGTCGATGCTCCTCGCATTTCTTCTTCTGATCCATGGACCAGCTTATCTGGTCTATATGCTATTTCGCGGCCCGCAGTCGGTGATCTATCGTCGTATCGCCCAGTCGCTGAATTTCGATGGCATCGTGGTGTCGCTGAACTTGTCGATCGCCCTCATGTTTATCGGCGTCATCACAGGAATAGAGCTGGTCGATCGCTTTGCGCCAAGCTCCGTGCGGGCATTGCACACAGCAATATTCGACTGGGACTCGCGGCCTTTGAGTGCTGGTCAGTCCAGGCCTTGGTGGTTGCTCGTCCTGATTCTGGGGCTCGCTTTGTTCATGATTGGCGTGTCGATGATCGAACACCATCTCGCTGTACTTGCCGGCTATCTCGCGGTCGGGGGGAAAGAAGTCGACAAGATTGTCTATCGACAGCAATATGGTGGAAGCCATCTCTACGTCTATCGCGTGCTGGTCAACTCGATTGCGCCGATGCTAATCGTATGGGGTGCGCTTGCCGGTTGGACGCGACGTTGGTGGCCGTTGCTGGCTGTTACGGCGTTGCTATTGGTCGCCACGGTGCTGGGCAAGCTTGAAACTTTGAGCAAGGCGCCAATCGCACTGCTTCTGATCCAGCTTATGTTGGTCGGATATTTGATTTTTCGCAACAGCATCACCTGGCGCGCGGCTTTGGTCGCCATAGGCGTGGCATTGCTCGTCTTCTACCCGATCATTCGCATTGCGGTCCCTGAAGCACATGGCCTGGAAGCTTTGAGTTTCTTTTACTATCGCGCGTTCGACATTTCCAATGAAGCCGTGCTCGAATTTTTTGGGGCCTATCCAGAGCGACTGCCACATACGTTGGGAAGCAACATCCACCTTCTCGCGCGGATTTTAGGCACTGAATACGCGCCATCGTTTGACATCGTTTCCCGCGTCTGGCGCGGGACTGGAGGTTCGACCACGACGGCAATGTTCATCGCTGACGCGTGGGCTGATTTCGCCTATGCCGGCGTTATCGTCTTCAGTATTGCTGCAGGGGTAATCTGTCGGGCTATTGATCTTACCTTTCTCGCCAGGGGCAAGACGGTCATCGCGGTTGCGGTCCTGGCAGCTGCTTTCATGGGAATTTACAATTTGATGATTTCAGCGTTGCCAACCGCGATGCTATCAGGAGGACTTGTAATTGCCCCGCTCATGGCAGTTTTCGTAATCCTGACACAGCGCAAGGCACAGCATAGTGCCGCAAGGCGCGCAGCGGGCGAGGCCTCTCCCGGCGAAGCTTGATCTTCTACTGTATTCTGTTGTTAGGGGTTACTGTGAATGAGGTGGTCCCGGTGAGACAGCGGCTAAAGATGACGAAGCGGATGGTCCACCATGAGGACATGCAGGCAGTTTACGGCTGAGTTCAAGGGCCAAGGTTGCGCTGGAGGCGATCCAGGTCCAACGGACGGTTGAGGAGCTGGCGACCAGGCAGGCTTGGAAGCGCGAGGCAATCGAGAAGCTGGCCGAGGTGTTCGATGACAAAGGGAATTGAGCTTCGGGCCGGCGAGGTGACGAAGCTTCACGCCAACATCAACTCGTTGTCGAGCGGGAGGTTTTGGGCTGAAGGGTTGAGGAAGTTTGATGCGTGTTTTCCAAAACAGCGGACTGTATCCGTCATATTTGGCCCGCTTAAATAAGCTGGCTCCGCGCGCACTTAGCTTTGAAGAGCGGCGGCGGATATTTCTCGGCGACCGCTTTGGCGCACTCCACTTTTTGAAACCTATTCTCGAAGACGATCGGAATGCATTTTTCACCAACGGTAACGATTTTATCTTGCAACGCAAGTGGGCATGCGAAAAAGGCATCGCCAAAAAAACGTCGCTTGAAAAGATTTTGCTCGCCCAGATTGAGCATCACCGGACCGAGGTGTTCTATAATCTCGATCCCGTGCGCTATCCGAGCGCGTTCGTGCGCAAACTTCCTGGCTGCGTCAGAAAAACACTCTGCTGGCGCGCCGCACCGTCGGGAAAGGCTGACCTGACGGCTTACGGCGCGGTGCTCGGAAACTTTCCCTCGATCCTGGATTCCTGGCGTCGCACCGGTTGTCGCGCCGAGATTTTCTATCCGGCGCTTGACCCGCTAATGGAGAATTATGGTCACGGCGATCGCTCGATTGACGTGCTTTTTGTGGGAAGCTATTCGCGACATCATACGGCGCGGGCAAAGATACTCGAGCAGGTAGCAAGTTTGGCCCATACCCGCCAGATCGTGTATTGCCTTGACTCTTCACGGCTGACGTGGCTTGCGGAAAGCGCGCTCGGTAGATTGCTGCCATTGGAAAAGCATCGGCGTCCCCAAGCGATTGCTAGGATCGTAAAGCCGCCGGCATTCGGGAAATCGCTTTACGAACTTCTCGGATCGGCAAAGATAGTGCTGAATGGTGCAATCGATATGGCCGGTACCGACCGCGGAAATATGCGTTGCTTTGAAGCCATGGGGTGCGGCGCGTTGCTCGTGTCCGACGCTGGTAACTATCCAGACGGAATGAAAGCGGGCCTGACAATGGAAGTTTATGATTCCCCGGAACAGGCTACGAAAATCGTTTCAAAGTGTCTGGAGAACTGGCAGGAATCGGCCGAGGTGGCCGCACGGGGAAGGAGCCGTATTTCGGCGACCTTTGGCAAAGATGCCCAATGGGAACAGTTTGTCGATCTCGTCGCACGGACCTAGGCGTGCTAGAGCGATCACGACATGGATGTTGGCAGATAACTTGGGTTTGATGATGCGAACGGACAATCTGGCCCAGAGAATTAAGTGGTTGCTCGACGGAGTCGCCGCGCCCTTATTCAAGATGCGACCGCGGCCCTTTGGTCCGGGCTATCAAACGGTGAAGCGCCGGATCATAACGTCGGCAGTCGACAGCGGCTTGCTTTGCGACGGGAAAGACCTGCCACCCGGCTACGGCATCGCCATGGACGAACGGGTTGTCGAATATCCCTGGCTGTTCGGGCGATTGACCAATGTCGGCAAAATGCTCGATGCCGGATCGACCTTCAATCACGACTTTCTTCTGGAACGGCCGCCGTTGCGGGACGCCGATCTCACCATCATGACACTGGCCCCTGAAAAGCGCTGTTATTGGTACAACGGATATTCGTATGTGTTCGGCGATCTCAGAAACACGATGTTTTCCGATCATTCATTCGATACGATCGCTAGCATTTCGACCATTGAGCATATCGGTCTGAACAACACGATGCTCTACACAGGAGATCCTGCAGATACGGAATCCGATGAGAATGGGTTCGTGCCTGCGGTGCAGGAATTCAGGCGTATTCTCAAGCCCGGCGGCACCTGCTTTATTTCAGTACCTTTCGGCAAGCGGGATAATTTGGGCTGGTATCAGGTCTTTGACCTTGCCATGATCGAGAAGATCGTGGAGACATTTGCCCCGGTTTCGCATCAAATCGATTATTTCGGATACTCTATCGACGGCTGGTCCCGGAAGCCCGCGGAGGCCTTGGCGAGCGCCACGGTATATGATGTTCATACGGGCAAAGGATGGAGCGCTGACCTAGCGGCGTCGTCGCGGGCCGTGGCGTGCCTGCAGTTGACGGCATGAACGTCGATTATTTAATCCAGCGACTTCTTAGGCGTGCAACCTGCCGGCTGCGACACGACGCGGTGCTCGGCTCCAGCGCGAGAATCAGGAATATTCGTGGCGATTCGGACAAGATCACGGTCGGCCAGCACTCCCGGATTTTGGGCGAGCTATTGACCTTCGCGCACGGAGGCGAAATTAGCATCGGTGAATGGTGTTATGTCGGCGAGGGTAGCCGAATCTGGTCGGCCGCTTCCATCGTGATCGGCAATCGTGTCCTGATCTCGCATTCCGCGAATGTGTTTGACAACCTGACGCATCCAATTGGGGCAGTGGCGCGACACCAGCAGATCAGACAGATTTTTTCCGACGGTCATCCGCGCGAGATCTCGCTTGACGAGAAACCGGTCAGGATTTGTGATGATGCCTGGATTGGGGCCGGAGCCATGGTGTTGCGCGGTGTGACCGTGGGGGAGGGCGGAATCGTCGCTGCCGGCGCTGTGGTCACCAAGGATGTCCCCGCTTTTTCCATCGTGGCGGGAAATCCCGCTGTGTTGATTAGGGAATTGCCAGCCGTTGCCCGCTAATCCCGAAATCACCACCTGGGAAGATGCGGTGGTCTGGCTTCGTAAACAGCTGGACCGGCGTCAGTTGGTGCTCGACGCGTTTTATGATGACCCATTGGTTGCCGCGGCCGAGCGTTACTTCGCCGGCGACGAGTGGCAGGCGGTTTCGAAGTTGCTGCGAAACTGTACCGGCCGGGCGCTTGACGTCGGCGCCGGGCGCGGCATTGCCAGCTATGCTCTCGCGCGTGATGGGTTTACAGTCACCGCGCTCGAACCCGATCCTAGCGCCATCGTCGGAGCGTCGGCGATCCGGGCGCTTGCCGCGGAGAGCAAGCTGCCCATCGAAGTGATCGAGGAATTTTCCGAACACCTGCCGTTCGATGACAACACGTTCGATGTCGTATTCGCGCGGGCCGTACTGCACCACACCCGCGACCTTGACGCCGCCTGCCGTGAAATGTTTCGCGTGCTTCGCCCCGGCGGAATTTTCATTGCCGCGCGCGAACATGTGATTAGCAAGGAAGCCGATCTCGGGCAGTTCCTCGATCAGCATCCGCTGCATCGCCTATATGGCGGCGAGCATGCATTTGTTCTCGGTCGCTATATCGGGGCCCTCCGAGGTGCGGGCTTTGCTCGTGTCGAGATTCTGCGGCCGCTCGAAAGCCCGATCAATCTATTTCCCTACACGATCGATACGTTGCGGAACGCCGTAATTGACAATTTCTCGCGTAGGTTTTCCCTCGGTCCGCTATGGCGTGTCGCGCTTCGCTCCAACCGCTTTTTCGAATTTCTGTTGTCGGTCGCAGAGCGCTTCGACAATCGGCCTGGGAGGCTTTATTCATTCGTCTGCCACAAGGCGGCCACATGAAGGTCTGGATAACGGGCGCCAATGGTTTCATCGGCCGGTATCTTGCGCGGAGGCTGGCGGATGCTGGCAAAACTGTCCACGGCATCGGCCACGGCGCGTTAGAAAATCCCGACCGGAATCGCTTCGGTCTGCAAAGATGGCTAAATGGTGAGATCGACGCAGCTAACCTAAGCGCTATCGCCCGTGCGGAGGGATTGCCGTCAACGATCTTTCATCTGGCTGGCGGATCGTCGGTCGGATTGTCTATTGCGCAGCCTTATGAAGATTTTTCTCGCACAGTCGTCACCACGGCGCGATTGCTCGAGTGGCTTCGCAGCTCGGCGCCTGCTTGTCGGTTGATCGTTGTGTCGAGTGCTGCTGTCTACGGAGCGGACCACCGGGGACTGATTCCCGAGGATGCAGCGACGGCTCCGATGTCGCCTTACGGTCAGCACAAGCTAATGATGGAGCAGCTGTGCCGGAGCTACGCCGTCACATTCGGACTACAGAGCACGGTGGTACGGCTCTTCTCGGTGTATGGACCGAACCTGCGCAAGCAATTGCTATGGGATTTGTGTTCGCGTCTGCGGAGAGGCGAGCAAACACTGGAGTTGGGCGGAACCGGTGACGAAATGCGAGATTGGACCGATGTTCGCGATGTTGCCCGCTTTCTGGTGATGATGAATGATATGCCGCAGTCGAAATCGTTTGAGCTTATGAACGGTGGTTCCGGTCTCGGCACCAGCGTTGCGGATATTGCCCGAATGCTGACAAAAAAATGGGGCGAAGGCATCGCCGTGCGCTTTTCTGGCGTGGTTCGGGCCGGGGATCCTTTCAGTCTGGTGGCCGACCCTGCGGGTGTCCATGCCGTGGGTTTTGATTGGCAGATTCCGGTATCACGAGGGGTCACCGATTACGTCGACTGGTTTAAGGATCAGGTTCATTGACCCGCCGAGCGCCGCTTCGTCTGGCATTCACGCACATTTCTCGTAAGCTCTGGGCTGGTGGGTACAATTATCAGCGCAATCTCTTTGCTGCCTTGCATCGTTACCGTTGCGATGAGTTTGCGCCGGTGGTGTTTGCGGGCGTTGCCGACGATGTCGATGACCTTGCGGGCCTTGCCGTGATTCCGAAAGTCGAGGTGGCGCAGGCCGCAGCCTTCGACCGACACAGATCGGGACTGGCGTCGGCGCTGGTAACGGGCATAGACCGCGCTGCGGTCGCGGCGTTTCGCGAACACAATATTGATGTTGTTATTGAAACTGCCCGCTTTTTCGGCTCGCGCATGCCTTATCCGGCGGTGGCGTGGTTCCCCGATTTCCAACATCGGCGCCTGCCTCAGCTGTTTTCGCCGGTGGCGAGATGGCGCCGTGACATCGGTTTTCGCATTCAGATTGCAGCTGGCCGAACTATCATGCTTAGCAGCGAAAGCGCGTTGCGGGATTGCCGAGCCTTTTATCCCGATATTGCAGGCAAAGCATCGGTTGTGAGGTTCGCGACCCAACCTTCGGCCGAGCTTCTGACCGCGGACCCGCTAGAGATCCTGGGCCAATATGAATTGCCGCAGCATTTTTTTTATCTGCCGAACCAGTTTTGGCGGCACAAGAACCATCAGGTCGTCATTGACGCATTGGCGACTCTCGCGAGTCGTGACGTCGATGTGGTCGTCGCCGCATCCGGTAGCAAGGATGATCCGCGCGAACCGAATTATTTTGAAAGTCTCGAAAGGCAGGTTGATGCCCGTACCCTAACTCGTAATTTCCGCTATCTCGGTATGATTCCAATGCCGCATGTCTATGCTCTGCTGCGCGTTTGCACCGCGTTGATTAATCCGTCGCGCTTTGAGGGATGGAGCACAACGGTCGAAGAAGCGAAGTCATTTGGCGTGCCGATGATCCTCTCCGATCTTGAGGTTCATCGTGAACAGACGTCAGGGACCGCGCGCTATTTTGGAACGGACGACCCGCTAACGCTCGCGAATCATCTTGCGGCCTTTGCGAAAAATCCTCAACCGATTTCGATGCGATATTTGCTCCCAAATCTTAATGAGCGGGTCTCGGCTTTTGCTTCCGACTTCGCGCAAACAATTCAGCGGGCCTTGCTTTCTAATCGAAGTAGCGAAACGGAATAGGGATCGTTGGATTAGTGCAGCAAAATCAAGTGGCTCAGTGACCTTTCGATCTGACAATCGAATTTGGCGGAAAAGCTGGCATGCTGTCTCACGGATGAGACTACCGCTGGGAAGGCGCGACTGCCCGTGCAAGACCTTCGGACAACGTCAGGGGACACTTCCACCCCGTCGCGCGTGCCTTCGCAGTATCGATCTCCAGCGATCCCAGCAACGCATCGCTCAAGCCTAAATAACGTAATGGAATACGCAGCATCGGCGTCGGAATGGGGAAAAGGCGCGGGATTCGTGCGCTCGCATGCGCTAACTCGCGGATAAATCTCGGCGTTGAAACCTGCTGATCGTCTGCGAGAAGAAGAACATCAAAATCCGAAGAAATCTCCGTCGAGAGGCGGTAAGCGATGAAAGAGCTAAGGTTTTCAACGCCGAGGAAAGCACGACGATTGTGAATCATCGAAAAGGGAAGGGGGATACCCTTGTGGACAGCAAATGTAAGCCGATGAAAATTGCCGCCTGCACCACCCCCATAGATCATGGGCGCGCGAACGGCAGTGACCGCCATAGATCTCCTTGAGGCCAGCTTCGCCAGCTCCGCTTCTGCGGCCGCTTTTGATCGTCCGTAAACGGTCGTTGGAGCAATCTTGTCGCGCTCGCTGAATGGCGGCCTTCCATCAGACACGCTGCCATTGACAGCAACACTGCTTAGAAAAATGAAGTTGCGCACACCGGCGTCTGCGGCGTTACGCGCAAGCTGCATGGTTCCATCCACGTTAATGGAAAAATATAACTCCTCTTCACGCTGTTGTATGCGGATAGACCGGTGGGCACGGGCAGCCAGATGTACAACCGCCTGTACTCCGTTCAGTGCGGGTTGCCAGTCTGTTGATGGTCCTAGGTCGAAACCGGTAACCACATCTATGTTCGAACATTGCGGAGCGGGAGATCGTTGAGCGAGCCGTACGTGCCATCCAGCTTGATTCAACGCGGCCACTATGTGGCGTCCCACAAATCCATCCGCGCCAGTGACCAGAACAACAGGAGCCATAGTCATGTTTGGCGTTCGAAACCAGCGCGCAAGACATTGCCGACGACCTGTCTATAGCCGGCCATCGCACGGTCGTGCGTGTATTTGAGTGCGGCAATAGCGCTCTGTCGTCCTTTCAGAGCCGTGGCTGCGTGATCGGAAGCTGCCGCTCGAATGGCGTTCGCGAGTTCAGTTGGATTCTCTGGAGGGACCACCCAGCCAATGCCTTCTTCCTGAACAATCAATGCGGCCTCCGAGGTGGCTTCAGCAGCGACAATGACAGGCCTCCCAACGGCAAGGAGATTATAGAGGCGGCTCGGGACCGACACACCCGCGATATTGCGACGATAGGGGATGACCCAAACATCAGCGGCCGCTAAAAAATCCTCTAGTTCAGAGTTCGGAACGGGATTCATCAACGTTACGTTGCCAAGGGGGGCGGCTGCCTGAAGTTCTTTTAATTTCTCCCAACCGCTTCCCCAGCCAGAAAGTAGAAATTGAATATTTGGCTCCCCTTCCAGCAATTTGGCAGTCTCGAAGACAGTCTTGGCGCTATGCGTAAAGCCCAAATTACCCGAAAGCCCCACAACGAGTTTTTCGGTGTGCGGGCGACGGAACGGATTTTCTGATGTGAGAGCGCGATAATGAATAGGCAGAAGCGTCCAATTGGGAATAAATTTGATCTTGCTGGTCTGGACACCTTTGTAGCGTAACAATAAAGGCTCTACGTCTCGACCGATTGTAATGATTGCATCAAGGACCCGGAACAGAAAGCCGTTAGCAAAACGAATTCCTTTCGTGAGCAGAGATCCTGGCTTGACTAGTCCTGCCATCTCCAGCGCTTCTGGGTACAAATCATAAATCAGCAGCATGGCTGTGGCGCCGCGCAATTTTGCCGCCAGAGTGACCGCAAATGGTAATGTAAATGGTGTCGTGACGCAGAAGACCATGTCATTTCTACTGGTCTGTCTGAAGGTTACAAAAAATGTTCGGATGGAGAACAACAATATGGCAAATGACCGTTTTACTAACGCGCCTTTCTCGGGCACCCAATTATCGATCTCAACTACCCGAGGCTCATCGTCTTTTGCAGCAGACACGGCGGAATTTTTGGTCCCCGATAGAACCAGAGTTTCGGCTATCGCGGTCAGACCTCTGGCTATCGCAGTCATGTAGGCAGCGGTGGTGCTTGAATCGGGAGCATAGTGCTCGCTCACGATCACGATTTTTCCTAGTTTCTGCATGAAGGTCCTAAATGCCACGCCGGTTGCGGCACGGTCAAGATAGCCTTAATCCAAGGGCTAGAGGATTCGACGGATTTGTCGGTCGGACCGCCCTTAAGATAGCCCTGAAATTTAATTGGATGTGATAATGTCTGCTCAGGATTCAAAGCGCCGCGTTGCGCTGATTACCGGTGTTACCGGCCAGGATGGCGCCTATTTGGCCGAGTATCTGCTGGGCCTTGGCTATGTCGTGCATGGCATAAAACGCCGCTCATCGTCCTTCAATACCGCCCGAATCGACCATCTTTATCAAGATCCGCATGTTGGGGACGTGCCATTCTCGTTGCATTACGGCGACATGACAGATTCGACCAACTTGATCCGGCTGATGCAGCAGATCCGGCCAACGGAAATCTATAATCTCGCGGCTCAGAGCCATGTCGCCGTGAGTTTCGAAAGCCCAGAATATACCGCTAACGCCGATGCAATTGGAGTGTTGCGCCTGTTGGAAGCAGTCCGAATTCTGGGCTTAGAGAAAGAAACTCGTTTTTACCAGGCCTCCACGTCGGAGCTTTATGGTCTCGTGCAAGAAGTTCCGCAGAAGGAAACGACGCCGTTTTACCCGCGCTCTCCGTACGCGGTGGCGAAGCTTTACGGCCATTGGATCACGGTCAACTACCGCGAGGCCTACGGCATTTTTGCTTCGAACGGAATCTTGTTCAATCATGAGAGCCCGATCCGAGGCGAGACCTTTGTGACGCGCAAGATCACGCGGAGTATCGCTCGCATCGAGACTGGACTTGAGGACTGCCTCTACCTCGGCAATCTCGACGCCAAGCGCGACTGGGGACACGCGAGAGATTATATCGAAGGCATGCACCGTATCCTGCAGGCGGATGAACCGGACGATTACGTGTTGGCCACAGGGGAGACTCGTTCGGTGCGAGAATTCGTGCAGGCCGCGTTCACGGAAGTTGGCCGCAGCATCGAATGGCGCGGCACGGGCGCTGATGAAGTCGGTGTCGATCAGGCATCTGGAAAGACACTGATTCGCATCGATCCAGTCTATTTTCGGCCAACTGAAGTCGACTTGCTAATAGGCGACGCCAGCAAGGCAAGGGACAAACTTGGATGGAAGCCGAAGATCACGTTTGCCCAGCTTGTCAAGGAAATGGTGGCCTGCGATCTGGCGAACGCTAGGCGGGAGGTCGGCAATGGTAAGAACTCTGTTTGAGCTTAAGGGCAAATCCGTTTTTGTCGCTGGCCACCGCGGCATGGTTGGCAGCGCCCTGGTGCGCCGGCTGGCACAAGAAGACGTCGAGATCCTCACCGTCCCGCGCAGCGAGGTCGATCTGCGCAATCAAGCGGCGGTCAACCGATGGTTCGCGGAAATGCGTCCGCAGGCCGTGTTCCTGTCCGCGGCCAAGGTTGGGGGAATCGTCGCGAACGATACGCTCCGGGCTGAGTTTATTTACGAAAACCTGGTGATCGCAGCGAACGTCATTCATGCTGCTCATGTTGCGGGCACTCAAAAACTGATGTTCTTCGGCTCGTCCTGCATCTATCCCAAACTCGCCCCGCAGCCATTGCGAGAGGATTCTCTGTTGACAGGCGTGCTTGAACCGACCAACGAGCCGTATGCAATCGCCAAAATTGCTGGACTAAAAATGGCTGAAGCTTACCGCCGGCAATACGGCTCCGACTTCATCAGCGTCATGCCAACTAATTTATACGGACCCGGCGACAACTATCATCCGGAATATAGTCATGTCGCCGCGGCACTCATCTGTCGCTTTCACGAGGCCAAGGCCTCAGGTGCGTCAAACGTTACGGTTTGGGGCACGGGCACGCCGCGCCGGGAATTTTTATATGTGGATGATCTCGCCGACGCATGCATTCATCTGATGAAGTATTATTCGGAAGAAGGTCTAGTCAACATTGGGACCGGGGAGGACATCACCATTGCCGAGTTCGCCTCTCTGACGGCAGCTACTGTTGGATACACGGGCGATATTTGCTTCGACACCTCGCGTCCCGACGGCACCCCTCGCAAGCTGCTCGACGTTGACCGGCTTAAAAAACTGGGATGGCGTGCACGGACCTCGCTCAAAGACGGCCTTCCACTAGCTTATGCCGCCTTTCAGGCACGATCGCATTAATGGGCCGCCTGCCTTGGGGACGTTCTGCCGGAACTGAGATCGCCGCCGACGGAAGGCCTGTAGCGTGGGGCCGTGAGCGCAATCCCGCAGCTGACCGCGTGTTGCGAATAGCCAGGTTAAGACGGATACCGTCTTTAAATGCCGCGGCGCTTTTCGGATTCTCGAGCGAGACTGGAGCGAAGGGGTCAAAACTAATATTTTACGTAGCGGATTCCACGATCGCCGCGGGTGCGGAAGCCCTGGTGGTGATTTCCGAGTTCAGTATTGGTTGATGCGATTCTAGAGGCCGGTGGTCCGCAACAGACGATCAGCGCGGCCGCGCAAATCTGAACATCACCCATACCACCGCAACAGTGCCAATGACGAGCAGCGATAATTTTGCCGTGATCGATGACGTTGTGGTGGAGGCGATGGCGAGCCCCGCTAAACCAATGTTGAGAGCAAACACCGTGCAGACCACGCCAGTGACGGTAAAGCCATTGTCAGTCGCGCGTTGATAGAAGTGCAAACGATGCGCTGTCCAGATTTTTTCGCCCGCGAAGAGACGGCGCAGCATCGTCACCGTAGCATCAGCCAGGTAATATAGCGGTAATAGCAGCGCGGCAGTCAAGTAGCCACGATAGGCCAGCTCCAGTAAGCACCAGCCCAGTAGCAAGCCGATTGGTAGGCTGCCCACGTCCCCCAGAAAAACTTTCGCCACGGGGCGATTGAAGGGCACAAAGCCAAGAACTGCGCCGCCAAGCGTTGCAGCAACGATTGTAGTTGCCCAAGGTAAGTCGCCTATGAGTCCCAAAGCGACAACAGTGGCAGCTATCGGCACCGTTTCGGCCACCGTCATCAAGTCCAGTCCGTCCATGAAGTTAACGAGGTTGACGAACCAAAGTCCCCCAATCAATAGAATGCCGCGCTCGAGCCACAGCGGACAGGCAGGAATGTACTGTAATTCGCTGGGTATCGTCAGGACGACGATACCAACGGCGAGGCCCTGCGTCGCCAGACGCGGCAGTACGGGAATGGATTTGAGATCGTCAATGGCTCCCACTGTCGCGATAAACAATGTCGCGCCGAATATCGTCGCTGGGAATTTCAGCCCAGTTGACCGGAATAATGCGATCAGAACACCAGCAACGATGAGAGTGGCGCCGACCACCGCGATACCACCGCCTTGGGGAGTCGGAGTCTTGTGCGAAGACCGGGCATTCGGTCGCGCTAAAGCAAATCGCAGCAGCAAGGGACGAAGCGCCCACGTCATGGCGAATGACAGGATGGCCGCTAGAGCAACGCCCAGCAGCGGGAAAACTAAGCCCAATGATCGTGCTCCAAAACTGATGGTGTATGGCACCAGATCGTATATCTTTTGATGGCATGACCGTCGAGTCGGCCGCATCGCCGTGGAAGGTTTGTGATTGGGGACGGAATAATGGGCAGAATGCGGTCTGCGAGCTCATTCTGGTTCGCGGACACCAGAACCACCGTAGCTTCGGTCGGCAGCGCGGACGGTGGCCTGAATGACGCAATTGCCAAATATGCCGTCGGACTTACGAGGCGCCGGCACGGTGTCCAGCGGCTCCCCTTGTCATCGCCGATCCGGTGAACTCGCCCCCGCGGCACGGGGCAGGTCTTGTCGTCGATGTCGACGGCGGCCGCGAACGAACATGAGGCACGGAGCGCCGAAGCGCTTGTCAGTTCTCGATCCGCGTGCCGGATATCACTTTTACTATTGGACAATCTGGGTTCGTAGCGCGGCAACCGGTCAATCCAAGCAATAGACGTATTCGGTATTTACGATAACGAACCAAGGAGCTCACGCCGCCTTCGGCGGTCAGTGATGACGTGCTCCCCGAAATTCCGGCCATTGATAAGTTGGGTCCATCCAAAGGAGATGGGCCATGCGGCGGAGCCGTTTCACTGAAGATCAGATTATTGCGGTGCTTTCCGAGCACGAGGCGGGGCTCAAGACGAAGGAGCTGTGCCGCAAGCACAGGATCAGCGACGCGACCTTCTATAAGTGGAAGGCCAAGTTTGGCGGCATGACTGTGCCGGAGACGGCTCGGCTCGTTCTCTGGAGGATGAGAACCGCCGGCTGAAGAAGCTGCTGGCGAAGTCTGTTCTCGACAAAGCGGCTCTGAAGGATCTGCTGAGAAAAAACTGAGAGGGCCTGCGGCGCGGTTTGCTACGGTGAAGCAGGTGATCGACGATCACGGCTACTCCGAGCGGCGGGCCTGCAGGCTGACACTCCGATGTCGGCATTCAGGTTCGGGGGCGTGCAGACCCGGCGCGCCGCCGTCCGCGTGATCGGAAGGGGAATTGAATAACAATGCCAGTGAGGATCGGCAGGCTTGACAAGCGGAGTACGGTGCACCACGCCTGCATAATCTCTCCAGCCAGATTGATGACCGTTGCGCATGACTGATGGCTTTAATTTGGATGACTAAGCTTTTCTGGATAGCAGGGCTCTGCGTTTTGCGTTTTCCTTTGGAAATCCAAGGCTGTATCGAATGACCGGACCTGCCGCGATGAACCGTCTCTCGCATTTCACCTACCGCAACCTGCTGATAGCAATCCACGACGCGGCAGCAACCACGCTGGCCGTGTTGGTGAGCTTTTATCTTCGTTTTAGCGGAGATTCGCTCAACGATCGTTTGCCGTTATTTCTAATGATCCTTCCCCCTTTCGTCGCTGTGAGTGTAGTCGTTTGCTTTATCTTTAATCTGACCACGGCTAAATGGCGGTTTGTTTCGCTGCCGGACGTTTTCAATATCGTGCGTGTGGCGACTATCCTGACCCTCATCCTGCTGGCATTAGATTATATTTTTGTTGCGCCAAATGTTCATGGAAGTTTTTTCTTCGGCAAGATGACCATCTTTCTCTACTGGTGCCTCGAGATTTGTTTTCTGAGCGCGCTGAGATTCACTTATCGCTATTTTCGATATATGCGGACGAGAAATAAGGCCCAGACGACCGATGCGGCGCCGGCCTTGTTAGTCGGTCTGGCTGCGGATGCAGAAATCGTATTGCGTGGATTTGAAAGCGGCGCGATCAAGGAGTTTCGGCCGGTCGGAATTCTATCGTCATCTCCCACCGACCGCGGTCAGTTGATCCGTCGCACACCTGTTCTTGGGGACCTTGATGATCTGGAAGATGTGGTGAACGATTTCGTGCGACGTGGAAGACCGATCAGGCGCGTGGTGATGACACCTTCCGCCTTCGTCTCCGAAGCTCGCCTCGATTCTTTCCTGTTTCAGGCTCGCAGGTTGGGACTGACAGTCAGTCGTGTCCCATCGCTGGAGCCGGGCGAAGCCGCGCGATTGAAGCCGGTCGCGGTCGAGGACTTGTTGTTGCGACCGAGCCACAAGATCGATTATGCCCGTCTTGATGCATTGATCCGGAATAAGGCTGTGATCGTGACAGGGGGTGGAGGATCCATCGGTTCTGAAATCTGCGATCGCGTTGTCACGTTCGGTGCGACACGATTGCTCATCATAGAGAACTCCGAGCCGGCGCTTTATGCGGTGATGGAGCGTTTGACTTGTGCGAGCGAAGCCATTGTTGAGGGAAGGGTTGCCGATATCCGCGACCGGGCCCGCGTCCAGCGGCTGATGCAGGAATTCAAGCCGGACATCGTCTTTCATGCCGCGGCGCTAAAGCACGTGCCGATCCTTGAGCGAGACTGGAGCGAAGGGGTGAAAACCAACATTTTCGGGTCCATAAACGTGGCAGATTCCGCGATCGCCGCGGGTGCGGAAGCCATGGTGATGATTTCGACCGATAAGGCGGTCGAGCCGGTGTCCATGCTCGGTCTGACTAAGCGATTCGCTGAGATTTATTGTCAGGCGCTGGATCGCGAACTTAGAGTTCAGTCTGGTGGCAAGGTGCCGATGCGTTTGATTTCCGTTCGATTTGGAAACGTGCTGGCCTCGAATGGCTCGGTGGTGCCGAAGTTCAAGGCACAGATTGAAGCGGGGGGGCCCGTCACGGTAACTCATCCCGATATGGTCCGATATTTCATGACAATCCGTGAAGCTTGTGACCTGGTCATTACCGCCGCGACCCACGCGATGACGCCGGTTCGACCAGATGTATCGGTGTATGTACTCAACATGGGGCAGCCCGTTAAGATCGTCGAACTGGCTGAGCGCTTGATCCAGCTGTCTGGACTTCAGGTCAATCGCGACATCGACATTGTCTTCATCGGAATGCGACCCGGCGAGCGGCTCAACGAAATCCTATTCACGAGTCAGGAGCCGACGATCGAGATTGGGATACCCGGAATCATGGCGGCAAAGCCGAACCACCCGCCGCTGGACGTCGTTCAAAAGTGGATACAGGTGCTTAAAACTGCGACCGCGAATGATGATCGGACCGTGATTAAATCTGTGTTGGTTGACGCGGTGCCGGAGTTCGGTGGTCAACACCGGCCGGTCAGCGCCGCCGCGCAAACCGGAACATTACTACCCGCAACAGCGCCTGTAACAGGCATCCATAATTGCGCTGTGATCGATAAGGTTGTGATAGAGGGAGTCCCACCAAACCGATGTTGAGTGCGGACACCGTGTAGACCACGCCGGTGACGGTATTACCATTGTCACTCGCGCGCCCTCGAGAAATTGCCTACTGGACCACAAAACGGGGCAGCTCCACTAACGCCTAATAGCGTAATTCAGGAGGACCACTTTTCAGGGGGCAGACCACTCTCGCTACAGATTTAACGGTCCTGAGCCTATATCCGCTGAGCTACCGCGGAGTATACCCATTCCGACGAAGCTGCCGGGACAAGACCATCTCCTGTAGGATCTCACGGTGCTCCTCAAAAAGCTCCGCGGTATCCAGGCTGGGGATCTCGTGCCAATCGGCGGCGCCGGCGTCGTCGCCTGCTGTGACGTCGACTTTGTCCTGATCCGGAAGGTCGAACACGTAGGCGATGGTGATCACACGGCCGCGTGCGGCACGCTTAGGATCGTCGAAGAGGCGCCAGCCGGTTATGCAGTCTTTCAAGAATTGCGGCTGTAGTGGGCCTCGTTGGCTCGCTGGTCCAGCCTCTTCAATGAGTTCGCGGACAGCTGCGTCCTGGATCAATTCGGAGTGCTCGACGTATCCGCCGGGCAGGGCGAGACGGCCCCGGCCTGGCATGCCGGCGCGCCGTATGAGCAGAATTTTGCCGCGGTGGAGAACCACGGCATCGGCCGTGACGAACATTGGCGGGTAGGGCGTGCCGGACCACTTCGCCCGAAACTCTTCATTCCAGCGGCGATCCTCTTCGTCGGTAGCGATTGGTATTTTATTTTCGATCATTTTATCCTCTTCTACCGGCATCGCTCATGCGCTTGAGCGGGACTTCGAGTCTCTGGGTCGATCCCGTTCCGGAAGCGCTTTCACCGGTCACTTATTGGTATTGGCGCCATTGAAGAAGATGCCGACATTCAACGTCAATGGCTTAACATTGGGGTGGCCCGCGGTTTTGAATGTGATGACGACGGCGCTCACGAAGACGACAGTCCCGACCGGCGTACTGGTTATCATCGAGTGGGGACCAACGGTGTTGATGGGTGGCCGCGTTCTATGGCCTTTCGCGGCCGATGCTGCTGTAGAGGAAACCCAGTTCCGCCATCTCGGTGGGAGGATAGACGTTGCGCAAGTCAACCATGACCGGCTGCTTCATGATGCGCTTCAGGCGCTGCAGGTCGAGCGCGCGGAACTGGACCCATTCGGTCACGATCACCAGCGCGTCGGCGCCCTCCGCGCAGGCATAGGCGTTTTCGCAATACTCGATATCGGGAAGCTCGCGCCGCGCCTCCTTCATGCTCGCGGGGTCGAAGGCGCGGACCTTCGCGCCCATGTCGCAGAGGCCCGTTATCAGCGGGATCGACGGTGCCTCGCGCATGTCGTCGGTATCCGGCTTGAACGCCA
>NZ_MKRN01000184.1 GCF_001896955.1 Nitrobacter sp. 62-13
GGCCTTGCCGATCGGCGTGCGGGCGGTGGAAACAATCACGGCTTCGGTCACGGCGATCTCCTGTCAAAGTTGCATCGGGGGCGGCACGCAGTGCTCTCATTGCAGTCATCATCACCGCATCTTCCTGTCGGCCAGCGAGGCGAAGGTCCCGCCTTCGGCCGCAAGGCGCCTGAGCAGCGGCGCGAGCTCAAGCGACGGATCATTGGTGGCGCTGGCATAAAACGCCAGACGATCGGCGATGTATTTCAGGCCGATCCGGTCGGCATCATACATCGGGCCGCCGCGATAGACCGGCCAGCCGTAACCGCAAAGCCAGACCACATCGATATCGCCCGGACGCGCTGCGATTCGCTCCTCGAGAATGCGCGCGCCCTCGTTGACCATCGGGAAATTCATGCGCTCCAGAATCTCGTCGTCGCTGATGGCGCGCCGCTTCAAGCCAAGCCGCGCGCAGGTATCGAGAATCATCTTTTCGACCTCGGGATCCGGCAGCGGCGCGCGCGATCCGCTCTCATACCTGTAATAGCCTTTGCCTGTCTTCTGTCCGAACCGCCCGGCTTCGCACAGCGCGTCGGCGATGTCCGACGTGATGCCGCGATCCTTGCGCGAGCGCCAGCCGATATCGAGCCCGGCGAGATCGAGCATCGCGAACGGCCCCATCGGCATCCCGAAGCGGGCGACGGCGGCATCGACCTGCTGCGGCAGCGCGCCCTCGAACAGCAGCTTGTCCGACTCGGCAATGCGCGCGGCGAGCATGCGGTTACCCACAAAGCCGTCGCAGACGCCGACGACCACCGGCACCTTGCCGATGCGCCTGGCGACCGCAACCGCCGTCATCAACACGTCCGGCGCGGTCTTCGCACCGCGGACGATCTCGCACAGCCGCATGACGTTGGCCGGCGAAAAAAAGTGCATGCCGAGCACGTCCTGCGGCCTCGCCGTGACGGCGGCAATCTCGTTGATGTCGAGATAGGAGGTGTTGGAAGCCAGCACCGTTCCCGGTTTGGCGTGCGTGTCCAGCGCGGCGAACACCTCCTTCTTCACCGCCATGGTCTCGAACACCGCCTCGATGACGAGATCGGCGCCCCCGATATGTTCGAGGCCGACCGCACCGGTGACAAGACCCATGCGCCTCGCGGGCTCGTCCGCCGCAATGCCGCCCCGCGCCGCGGTCGCCTCGAAATTCTTGCGGATGACGCCAAGACCGCGCTGCAACGGCTCGTCGGCCGTCTCGATCAAGATGACCGGAATGCCGGCACTGACGAACGACATTGCGATGCCGCCGCCCATGGTGCCGGCGCCGATGACGGCGACGCGCTCGACCTTGCGCGGTCTGGTCGTTTCGGGAACGCCGGCGACCTTGGCAGCCTCGCGCTCGGCGAAGAAAGCATGGCGCTGCGCCTTCGACTGGTCGCCGTTCATCAGCTTGCGAAAAAGCTCGCGCTCTTTCTCCAGCGCCTCGTCGAACGGCGTATCGAGCGAAAGGCCGACGGCATCGGCTGCCGCGAACGGCGCCTCCAGGCCCCGCGCGCGCCTTGTCATCTTCGCCACCGCGTCGGTGAAGATCGAACGGTCCGCCTTCGCCGCCTCGAGCTTGCTGTCCTCGTCGCGCAGCCGCCGCAGCGGGCGATGCTCCGCCAGCACCTTGCGCGCAAAGGCTTCGGCACCCGCCGCGGGCTCTTCGACGATCGCGTCGATCAGCCCATGCTCAAGCGCTTCGGCGGCCGAAATCGGCTCGCCGCCGACAATCATCCTGACTGCAAGCTCGGGGCCCACGGCGCGAGGCAGCCGCTGGGTGCCGCCCGCACCGGGCAGCAGGCCGAGTTTTACCTCGGGCAGGCCGAGCTTCGCCTCCTTCAAAGCGACGCGGAAGTGGCATCCGAGCGCGACCTCGAGACCGCCGCCGAGCGCCGTGCCATGGATCGCGGCAACGGTCGGCTTCGCAGAGTTCTCAAGCGCCGCGATCACCTCGGCGAGCGCCGGCGGTTGAGGCGGCTTGCCGAACTCGGTGATGTCGGCGCCGGCGATGAAGGTCCGCCTCGCGCATCTCAGCACGATCGCCTTCACCGCGGGATCGGCGAGCGCTGTCTGCACAACTTGCAAAATCCCGCGGCGAACCGCCGCACTTAATGCGTTGACCGGAGGATTGTCGACCGTAACGACGGCGATCTCGCCGTGACGCTCAAGTTCGACCACTTCGCTCACGACGTTCTCCCCGGCGATTTCCGAATCAGTTCGCGAGCGGATGCGTTGTCCTGACGCTCGCGGGCCTTGACGCGCTGCTTCATTTCATCCCAATGACGGCCCGCTTGGCAATCGGGAAAGCGCCGAGGCGTTCCTCGGGCATCGCGGTGCCGGGCCGGACGCGGAAGGAAGCCCTTAACCGTCTTTGCAGGGCGTCGGTTTTCCGGCACTTACGGACGATCGTTTGCGTCACGATATTGAACCCCGGCGCGGGCCGATGGTAATGAATCAGAGCCGCGCCTGGATCGCAGCACCACATTCAAGCCGAGACCAGAGAACTGATAGCGGGAGGCGGCTTCGCGTGTGGCCGAGGAGATCAGGCAGAATATCCGGAGCGCGGCGAAAGCCAGCGGTCCGCCGCCGGAGCCTTCTGCGCCAGGCGGGTCACCGATGACCGAGGATCGACTCGCACAGAGCCACAATCCCCTGCTTTCTGTTCGCGACCTCAGCGTCGCATTCGGCGGCATCGTCGCACTGAACGGCGTTTCTTTCGACATGCAGCGGGGACATATTCTCGGCCTGATCGGCCCGAACGGCGCAGGCAAGACCACGCTGTTCAATTGCCTCAGCCGACTTTATCAGCCGAGCAAAGGCGACATTCTGATGGAGGGCGCGAGCATTCTCACCCGGCCTCCATACCGCATCGCGGAGATCGGCATCAGCCGCACGTTCCAGAATGTTGCGCTGTTTCCCAATCTCTCGGTGATCGACAACGTCCGGGTCGGAACGCATTCGCGCAGCAACGGCAACATCGTCAGCGATTCGCTGAAGCTCGGCCAGGTACGCCGCGCCGAGGCTGCGCTGGAGCGCAAGGTCGACGAGATTCTCGGATATCTGGGTTTGCGCGGCGTGGCGCACGCCGTCGCCGCGGAATTGCCGTTCGTCACCCAGAAGCGGGTCGAACTGGCACGGGCGCTGGCGGCGGAGCCGAAGATCCTGCTGCTCGATGAACCCGCCGGCGGCCTCAATCACGACGAGGTCCACGGGCTCGGCGAGTTGATCCGCCGCATCCGCAAGGAGCGCGAAATGACCGTGCTGCTGGTCGAACATCACATGGGACTCGTGATGTCGACCGCCGACCATGTGGTCGCGCTCAATTTCGGCAGGAAGATCGCTGAGGGAACGCCATCGCAGGTTCAGTCCGATCCGCAAGTGATCGAAGCTTATCTCGGAAACAAAAACCGATGACCGCGATGCTCGATGTCAGCGATCTTCGAGCCTGGTACGGTCAGGCGCAGGCGCTGCGCGGCCTCGGATTCCGTCTCGCGGAAGGCGGCGTGACGGCGTTGCTCGGCGCCAACGGCGCCGGCAAGACCACGGTGCTGCGCGCGATCTGCAACATGGTGCGAACGGCAGGAACGATCGCTTTCGAAGGCAGGCCACTCACCGGCCTGTCGACCGCGAGCATCGTCCGCCTCGGCATCGCGCATGTGCCGCAGGGACGCGGCACCTTCACCACCATGACGGTCGAGGAGAATTTGCAGCTCGGCGCGATCTCGCGATCCGACCGGCGCGGCATCATCAGCGATACCGAGCGGATGTACAGCCATTTCCCTGTTCTCAGGGAACGCCGCAGGCAGCAGGCGGGAACGCTGTCTGGCGGCGAGCAGCAGATGCTTGCGGTCGCCCGCGCGCTGATGCTGCGTCCGCGCCTGCTTCTGCTCGACGAACCGTCATTCGGCCTGGCGCCGCTCGTGGTGCGCGACGTGTTCGGAATTCTCGGCAAGATCAACCGCGAGGACAAGGTCACCATCCTCGTGGTCGAGCAGAACGCTCAGCTCGCGCTGGAACTCGCCGAGGCCGCCTACGTCATCGAGACCGGACGCATCGTCATGTCCGGCAGCGCCGCCGACATCGCGAACAACGAAGACGTCCGCAAGTCGTATCTGGGATATTGAGGAATGGAGCTGCTGAGCAATCAGATCCTGGCGGGCATCGCCACCGGCGCGATCTATGCCTGCATGGCGCTGGCCCTGGTGATGATCTACCAGGCGATCGGCCAACTGAACTTCGCCCAGGGCGAGATGGCCATGTTCTCGACGTTCATGGCCTGGCAGATGATCCATTGGGGAGCGCCCTATTGGGCGGCGTTCGTGCTGACGCTGATGCTGTCGTTCGCGGGCGGTGTCGTGATCGAGCGCCTGTTGTTCAGGCCGCTGGCGAAAGCGCCGATCCTGACCAATCTCGCAGGCTTCCTCGCGCTGTTTGCGATCATCAACAGCGTCGCCGGATTGATCTGGGACTTCACCATCAAGCCCTTTCCGTCCCCGTTCGGGTCGTCGCCATTTCTCGGCAGCCGGCTTGTCTCCACGCATCAGGCCGGCATGATCGGCGTGATCCTGCTGGTGCTGGCGGTCCTGTTCGTATTCTTACGTTTCACGCGAATGGGCCTTGCGATGCGGGCCGCCGCCGCGCAGCCCGAATCCGCGCGGCTGGTCGGCATCGATACGAACCGGATGATCGCGCTCGGCTGGGGAATGGCGGCTGCGGTCGGCGCCGTCGCCGGAATGCTGATCGCGCCGGTGGTGTTCCTTGATCCGAACATGATGGGCGGCGTCCTGATCTACGGCTTTGCCGCCGCCGTGCTTGGCGGCCTCTCCAGCCCGCCCGGCGCCGTCGTCGGCGGCTTCCTTGTCGGCATTATCGAGAACCTGGTCGGAACCTACGTTTCCGGCGTCGGCAATGAGCTGAAGCTGCCGATCGCGCTGGCGCTGATCGTCATCGTCCTGGTGGTCAAACCCTCGGGCCTGTTCGGCCGTCAGGAGATCAAGCGGGTATGATGGTGGACGCCAGCCGCAAAGCGATCTCCGATGCGCCTCCATCCGACGCCGACGCCGCGCGAACCATGAGGCTCGGCACCGGAACGTCGCTCGTTATTCTGCTGCTGTTGCTCGTCGCGCCATTGTTGGTGAAAAACTTCATCGTCTTTCAGCTCACGACGGTCCTGATCTACGGCATCGCCATCCTGGCGCTCAACATCCTGACCGGCGGCAGCGGTCAGTTCTCGCTCGGGCAGAGCGCCTTCTATGCGCTTGGCGCCTATACATCGGCGATCCTGATCGAGCACGCCGGCGTGAACTACGCGCTCACGCTGCCGATTTCCGGCATCGTCTGCTTCGCGGCAGGTTTCCTGTTCGGCCTGCCGGCATTGCGCCTCAGCGGCGTCTATCTCGCGCTGGCGACGTTCGCGCTCGCGGTCGCGACGCCCCAGCTTCTGAAACTCGGCGCGCTCGAGCCCTGGACCGGTGGCGTTCAGGGGCTTGTGGTCGACAAGCCCGACGCGCCGTTCGGCCTGCCGGTCTCGCAGGACGCCTGGCTGTATTATTTCACGCTGGCGATCGCGGTCGCGATCTACATCGCTTCCGTCAACCTCTTAAGCTCGCGCTCGGGCCGGGCCATGATGGCGATCCGCGACAACGAAATCGCGGCCTCCGCCATGGGCATCAACGTCGCGTTGTACAAGACGCTGACGTTCGGCGTCAGCGCCGCCATCACCGGAATCGCCGGCGGGCTCGGCGCCATCGCCGTGCAGTTCGTGGCGCCCGACAGCTTCACCATCCAGCTCGCAATCGCGCTGTTCCTCGGCATGGTCGTCGGCGGCGTCGGCTGGCTGCCGGGATCGCTGGTCGGCGCCGCCTTTATCGTATTCATTCCGAATGTCGCCGAATCGATCTCGAAGGGCCTGTCAGGCGCCGTGTTCGGCGTCCTGCTGCTGGTCGTCATTTTTCTTGTGCCTGACGGCGCAAGGCAGGTTGCGCAGGCGTGCCGCAGTGTGATCGGAAGACGCAAAGGCTAAGGAGAAGGCAATGTCCGTCAGGCAACGACTGAGAATCGCCGTGCTCGTGGCGGCGGCCGTCGCCGTTGCCGCCGCAAGCGGCAGCGCCCTCGCCCGGAAGGCATACGACACCGGCGCCACCGATACCGAAATCAGAATCGGAAACATCATGCCGTACAGCGGGCCAGCGTCCGCATACGGCGTCATCGGCAAAACCGAGGCCGCCTATTTCAGGATGATCAACGACAAGGGCGGCATCAATGGCCGAAAGATCAACTTCATCAGCTATGACGATGGCTACAGCCCGCCGAAGACGGTCGAGCAGGCGCGGAAGCTGGTCGAAAGCGACGAGGTACTGCTCATCTTCAACGCACTCGGGACGGCAACCCAGACCGCCGTGCAGAAATATCTGAACGGCAGGAACGTCCCTCAGCTCTTCGTCGCGAGCGGCGCCAGCAAATGGAACGACCCGAAGCAATTTCCTTGGACGATGGGCTGGCAACCGAGCTACCGCATCGAGGCGCGGATCTTCGCGACATACATTCTCAAGACCAGACCGGACGCCAGGGTTGCATTGTTTTACGCCAATGACGACTTCGGCAAGGACTACGTGAACGGCCTCAAGGATATTTTCGGCGACAGGTGGCCGAAAATCGTGGCCGCGGAGGAGAGCTACGAGAACAGCGAGCCATCGATCGACTCCCATATCGTCAAGCTGAAGGATTCGGGAGCCGATGTCCTCGTCAATATCTCCACGCCGAAATTCGCCGCGCAGGCGATCAAAAAAGCGGCCGAGATCGGATGGAAGCCGATGCATCTCCTGACCAACGTCTCGATTTCGATCGGCGCCGTCATGAAGCCGGCCGGCCTGGAGGCGTCCGAAGGCGTGCTCTCCGCCGGCTATCTGAAGGATGCGAGCGATCCGCAGTGGGCCGACGACGAGGGCATGAAGGCGTTCATGGCCTTCGCGGACAAATACATGCCCGGCGCCAACATTTCGGACACACACCTTGCCTATGGTTTCGCCGCGTCGCAAACGATGGAGCAGGTGCTCAGACAATGCGGCGACGATCTGACGCGTGCGAATATCATGAAACAGGCGGCACGCCTGAACGACTTCGCGCCGTCCACGCTGATGCCCGGCATCAAGATCAATACCAGCGCCGCCGATTTCGCGCCGATCGAGCAGCTTCGGATGATGCAGTTCAAGAACGGACGGTGGGTATTTTTCGGCGACACCCTCGCCGCCGGAGCGATCGACTAGAGCCTTTCCGCTTCTGATGGAAATGGAATCAGAAGCGGGCTCCAGGATTTTTAATTTGGCGCGTTTTCTTTACGCGAACTAATAATCCATCCCCGGCTCAAGCCCGAGGATATGCTTCGCTCGAAAACGACATGGTCAGAACGCTGCCGCGAGTTCCCGCGCGCCCGGTTTGGCGCTGTTGCTGTCCATCCGGGCGTCGGTGACTGCCAGCAGTTTGGCCACCGTGTTGTTGCGGATCGCGACCGGATTGCGCTCGTAGCCCAGGCGCTGGAAAAAATTCGAGGTCGGCACCCGCTCGCGCATCGCCCGCGGCATCGTCACCATGTCGAGGCCGGTGCCGTCGCCCGTGAGATTCATCATTTCCAGTTCGGCGGCGGTGAGAGGTCGCGTATAGCCCTTGTTGCGGGCGAAGACGACGGAGGTCAGGAGCTTGTGGGTCTGCAACAGCGGGCCGACGTCGATATCCAGCACCAGTGCATGGATCGCCCAGCCCTTCGGCGTATCGGCCAGCTTCGCATGCGCGCTCCAGGTATCGGGCACCGAGCGCGCATAAGCCACCATCCGCCGGACCGCCGCGATCTTGCGCTCCACCGCGGTCCGCTGCGCTCCGGACAGCCGCGCCGCTCTCTCATCGAGCGCGCGCAGGATGTCGTGGCCCTGCTCGGCAAGCAACTCGACGCTGTTGGTGGTGAGCAACTGGTTGTAGCCGACCGCGGTCGAGATCGCGCGCGATCCCGGCCGCGACGAACTGAGGCCCGATTGCATGTCGTGATCGCCGTTGCCGCCGGTCTCGAACGCATAGACCCGAACCGCCTGCTCTTTCGTCAAGCCGGAGGCGCGCGCCACCTGCGCATAAGCGCGCTTGAACTCCGCTTCAGTGCGGGGACGTTGCGGCACGAACTGGAACTGCTCCACGGCTGCCTTCAGAAAATCGGCAACGACGGGAATATATCTGCGTTGACGCGGCGGATGCTCCTCTTCCGGCTCCGGATTGACCGGACGCGACGGCCCGGCATAGAGCGGCGGCTGGGTCAGCACGTAGTCGTCGAGCGTGACGGGCTGGCGCTCGCGCCGCCTGGCGTTGCGAATGCGCCGCTTGTCGGCGATCGCGTTCCAGTAGGCGGTGGCCTCTTCCTCGAACGCAGCGCGCGCCTCCTGATAAGCCCCCAGCTTGCGGCGATAGTCCGCAATGGCCGCCGGAGTCGCGGCCTGCGCCATGGCGCCACGCAGCGCCGCGGCTGCCGCGTTCGCGGGAACGACGGCCAGCGGCGCGAGCAGCAGCAGCGCGCAGACGATGATCCGGTTGCAGCGGCGAATCGCTTGGCTCGGCATTCGGCCTGTTTAGCAAGCCCGCGGCAGATGTCATCACCGGCATGTCGCGCAAAGCCATGGAGCGATCACGGTCGCGACAGCCGGCCGCGCGGTCGACGCGGCCGGCTATGTCCCCATCTCAGTAGATGCGAACGTGATTGGCCTCGAACGTGACCGGAAAATCGTTGCGATTCTGCAAGGTCAGGATCAGCACGACCCCGACGCCTCCCCGGTGATCCCAGTAGACCGCCCTGTCCGTTTCATGCAGGGGTTCCATCGTCGAATGGTTTCTGTCCAGGTGGGGCGCGATCGAGACGTCGAAAAACTCGTTGGGTGCTTTCGAATCCCGTCCCCACCAGAATGTGTACTGCTGACTGGAATTGGCGGGAATCGAATACGTTCCTTGTTTATGGTCGATATTGGCCATGATGCTGGGTCCTTCCTTTTCCGATGTCGCCCGATGCGACGCCCGACAATGGACGGCCCATGTCTGCAAGGGCTGTGACCAGACTCACACGCCGCTCACACGCCGCTTGGCCGGGCAGTCCTTTTTGGCTTCGAGTTGGCAGGGGTGATGGCGACGTCCACACTCGAACTTGATCGCGGCAGACTTGTTATCGCTGTCGCGGTATGCATCGGCATGGCGATATGAACAGCCGACCTGTCGGATCGAGGCGGAGACAGAAAGCCAGATGCGCGTCCCGACAGCCTCGAAAGTCCCCCTACTGGACGTCCGGAACCTGAGCAAAACCTACCGTTCGGGGCAGGAGCGGATCGCCGTTCTTCGCGGCGCCTGCCTGCGCGTCGAGGCCGGCGAGAGCGTCGCGCTGACAGGGGAATCGGGAAGCGGCAAAAGCACCTTGCTGCATCTGATCGCGGGCCTCGATCAGGCGGACGGCGGCTCCATCCGTTTCGACGAGACCGAGGTGACGGCGCTGGCGGACCGGGGCCGCGCCGCGCTTCGCCGGAACCGGCTCGGATTGGTTTTCCAGCAGTTCAACCTGATCCCCTCGCTCACCGTCGCCGACAATCTGGCTTTTCAGGCGCGTATCGCCGGGCGTCACGACAGTCGCTGGCAGAGCGACCTTGTCGATCGGCTGGGTCTTGGCGATTTGCTGAAACGCTATCCGGAGCAACTCTCGGGCGGCCAGCAGCAGCGCGTTGCAATCGGGCGCGCACTTGCGGTCAGGCCGCCGCTGCTCCTCGCCGACGAACCGACCGGCAACCTCGATGAAGCAACGGCCGACGAGGTCATGGATCTCGCACGCGATCTCATCCGGCAAACCGGATGCGGCTTCCTGATGGTCACTCACAGCGCGCGGATCGCCGCGACGCTGGACCGGCAGATCCTGCTCAGCGCCGGATTGATCGCATGAAACAGGGTTTATGGATCCTCGCCGTTCTGCTCAGCCATTGGCGCCGGCATCCGACGCAGTTGGCGACCCTGTTGGTCGGCCTGATCTCCGCGACCGCGTTGTGGAGCGGCGTCCAGGCGCTGAACCAGCAGGCCCGCACCAGCTACGACCGCGCCGCGGCGGTCTTCGGCGGGACCAGAGTCGCAATGCTGGTCGGACGGGATTCCACATTCTCCCAAAAACTCTTCGTCGATTTGCGCCGGGCAGGATGGCCGGTCTCGCCCGTGCTCGAAGGCCGTGTCCGGGTTGGCGGACGGTCATTGCGGCTGTTGGGAATCGAGCCGGTCACGTTCCCGGCGGAGACAGGAACGATTCCCTCGATCCGAACCTCGGATCTGCAAACCTTCATCGTGCCGCCGGGCGAGGCTCTGGTTGCACCCGAAACATTGAGCCAGGTGGGCGCTGCTGAAGGCGCGACCCTTCGAACGGACGAAGGCGCAATGCTGCCGCCCCTCAAGGTTCAGGCGCAGCTCGCACCGGGCGTGATGGTCGTCGATGTCGGAGTGGCGCAACGCATTCTTCACCTGCCGGGGCAGCTTTCGCGCCTGCTGATCGGACAGACGCGCGGCACGCGCGCGCCGCTCGAGGCCATCGCCGGCGACAAGCTCAGATACGTTGCGCCGGACGCCGAAACCGATCTGGAGCGTCTCACCGACAGCTTCCATCTCAATCTGAGCGCCTTCGGCCTGCTGTCGTTTCTCGTCGGGCTCTTCATTGTCAACTCCGCGATCGGGCTCGCCTTCGAGCAGCGCATGCCGATGCTCCGGACCCTGCGGGCCTGCGGCGTGTCGTCCCGGATGTTGAACGGCACGCTGCTGGCCGAGCTGATGATGGTGGCGCTCGTGGCCGGCCTGATCGGGCTGGTCTGCGGCTATCTGATCGCAGCCGCACTGCTGCCCGATGTCGCCTCCAGCCTGCAGGGATTGTACGGCGCCCGGATTCCCGGCGAATTGACGCTCACGCCGCAATGGTGGGCTGCGGGACTCGCGATGAGCGCTGTCGGGACATTGGCTGCCGCGGCGACGAGCCTTTTGAAAGCGATCCGCGCTCCGGTTCTCGCGATGGCGCAACCCTATGCCCGCCAGCAAACACAGCAGCGTTGGCTCGGCTGGCAAGGCCTCGCCGCCCTCGCGATGCTGGTTGCGGCGATCGCCGTGCTGATCGTCGGCAACTCGCTGATCTCGGGATTCGCGATTCTGGCGGCGCTGTTGCTCGGCGCCGCGCTGGCGCTTCCCGTGCTGCTCGGATTCGTGCTGCGGATCGGCGAGCGAAGCGCGCGCGGGCCGCTGGCGATGTGGTTCTGGGCCGACAGCCGCGAGCAGTTGCCGGGGCTGTCGCTGGCGCTGATGGCGTTGCTGCTGGCGCTCGCGGTCAATGTCGGCGTCGGAACCATGGTCGAAAGCTTCAGCAGGACCTTCGCCACATGGCTTGACGGCCGACTCGCCGCGGACGTGTATGTCAACGCGCGCGACGACGCGCAGGCGCGCGACATTCAAACAAGCCTTCGCGCGCGGCCGGAGGTCACCGCGATCCTGCCGAGCGGCCGGGCCGAGATCGAGATCGGCGGCTGGCCTGTGGAGGTTCTCGGCCTCGCCGACCACGCCACCTATCGCGACCGCTGGCCATTGCTGGAGTCCGCGCCCCATGCCTGGGACGACGTCAGGTCGGGTCGAGCGGCGCTGGTCAGCGAGCAGCTCGCGCGCAGATTGAACCTGCGGCTGGGCGGCCGGCTCGATGTCAGCACGCCTGACGGCGCCTGGTCCCTGAACATCGCGGCGATCTATGCTGATTACGGCAACCCCAAAGGGCAGATCGTCGTCAATATCGATGCCTTCACGAGCCGGTTTCCGAACCTGCCGCGAACCCGATTCGGTCTGCGCGTGACCCCCGACAAGATCGCGCCGCTGATCGACGACATGCGCAAGACGTTCCATCTCGACGAGAGCCGGCTCTCGGATCAATCCACGCTGAAAGCGGAATCGACGCAGATCTTCAATCGGACCTTCACCGTCACGGCCGCGCTGAACACGTTCACCCTCGGCGTCGCCGGCGTCGCGTTGCTGACCAGCCTTCTGACGCTGAGCAATTCCCGCCTTCCGTATCTCGCGCCGCTATGGGCGATCGGCCTGACCAGGCGACAGCTGGCAGGCATCGAGCTTCTCAAGACGCTGTCCATTGCGTTCTTCACCGCGCTGCTGGCGCTGCCGCTGGGCCTGCTGGTGGCGTGGTGCCTGATCGCAGTGGTCAACGTCAGGGCATTCGGCTGGCGTCTGCCGCTCCATGTCTTTCCGCTGCATCTGGCCGAGCTTCTCGGCGTCGCGATGCTGGCGTCTCTGCTGGCGATGCTGGTGCCGGTCGCAAGGCTGATCCGCATGCCGCCGGCGGCGCTGATCAAGGTGTTTGCCGATGAGCGTTAGGGCACGACTCTCGCGACGCGGATTTGCGGCAGGGCTGGCCGCTCTGGGCTTTGGAGGAAAGGCATTGGCGCAGGGGTTCGCCGAGCTTGGGGCCGATGCGTCCGGATTCGCCGCGGTCACGCCGGGCCGGCGCTTCGCGTTTCCGGCCGACCATGGACCGCATCCGGATCATCGCATCGAGTGGTGGTACCTCACCGCCAATCTCAGCGACACGAACGGCAACGCATACGGCGCGCAGTGGACCTTGTTCCGGCAGGCGATGCAGCCGGGGCCGCAGCGCGACGGCTGGGCGAACCAGCAGATCTGGATGGGCCATGCCGCCGTGACCCGAGCCGACACCCACCGCTACAGCGAAACCTTCGCGCGCGGCGGCGTCGGTCAGGCCGGCGTGGACGCGGAGCCGTTTCGCGCATGGATCGATTCATGGCAGATGCGCGGGCTCGATCCGATGTCGGCGGCCACGATAGCGCCGCTTCAGATCAACGCATCTGGCACAGATTTCGGCTATGCGCTGAGGCTCGATGCGACGAGACCGCTCGTGCTCGAAGGCGATGCGGGCTACAGCGTGAAATCCGAACGCGGACAGGCGTCCTACTACTACAGCCAGCCGTTTTTCACGGCGAACGGCACCCTTACGATCGACGGCAAGTCGGCGAACGTCAGCGGACGGGCCTGGATGGACCGCGAATGGAGCAGTCAGCCGCTGGCCTCCGACCAGACCGGCTGGGACTGGTTCGCGCTCCACTTTGAGAGCGGCGAAAAGCTGATGCTGTATCGCCTGCGGCAAAGCCGAAGCCAGCCTTATCTGACGGGCAACTGGATCGGAGCGAATGGGCAATCGATCGTGCTATCCGCAAATTCCATCGCCATGACGCCGACGGCGACAACCGAAGTCGCGGGCCGCAAGCTGCCGACACACTGGCATATCGCCGTTCGCGACCGGAATTTCACGATCGAGACCGTCCCGCTGAACCCGGCAAGCTGGATGGGGACGAGTTTTTCCTATTGGGAAGGTCCGATCAGCTTCACCGGCACCCACCGGGGCGTCGGCTATCTTGAAATGACGGGTTATTGACCGAAGCCGCCCGGCCAAACGCGAGATCCATGGCGCGCGCTTGTAGTCGAAGGGCGACGACGAAGCGTTCGGCTGCCATAATCGGTTCCCTCTGCCTTACACTTTTCACCTTGCCGCCTTGTTGAGGTCAAAGCGAACAGCCTCCTTCTCGACACGCGGTACGCCGGTCTCCGGCGCAACAACCAACCCGGAAATCCGATGTTATTCAAATCACGACCCGCAGTTTCCCAGGCTGACCCGCACGACGCCATCGTCGCACAGCTTCGCGAGCTGGCGCCGCGGATCAAGCAGGACTGGCCTGAAGCCCAGGAGCCGTCTTTGTCGACGCCGGCATCCCAGCCGGTCGCCGAATCACTGTTCGAGACCGCACCTTCGAACGACAATGCCGAGGCGTTTCTCACAACGATCGCGCCCCCGCGGCCTCGTCGCGTCATCCTGAAGGTGCTGCTGGCCATTTGCATCGGCGTCGCCGCAGCAATGGCCTGGCGCTCCTACGGCGAAGAGGCGAAACAGAGGATTTCCCACCTCATGCCGCAGCTTCTGATGGAGGCTCCATCATCGTCGGCAAACGCAACCGGCGTTGAAGCGCAGGAACCGGACACGGCGGCTCAGGCGGCGGCCGCGCCGCAGCCCCAACCGCCGCCCGAAGCACAACCCGCGCAACCCGCCGCCACGGCGGACGATCTTCGGCCATCAACAACGGCTTCGGATGTCGGCACGCCGCCCGCGCAAGCGCCGTCCGCCCCAGCCGCGCTTCCGGGCGAGACCGCGCAAATGCTCGAAGCCATGGCGAGCGACATCGCCACGCTGAAACAGACAGTCGAAGAGTTGCGGACCAGCGAACAGCAGTTGCGCCGGGAGATGGCCGCGGAACGCGAAGCGCGCGCCAAACCGGTACAACACACGGCCAAGCCTGTTCCGCCACGGCGACAACGCACCTCGCCCCAGGCGGCAATTCCACACAATCCTCCCACCCCGCCTGCTTCACCGCGACCGACGACAGCGAGGCGGATATACCCGCAAGAATCGATGCAACGCGACGCCTACATCCCGCCCACGCCTGCACCCGCACCCGCCCAGCTTCCGCCGCAGCAGGGAGACGACAGCGCCCCGCGGCCGCCGATGCCGCTGCGGTAAATTACGCGAGCTTCGTCGCCCGCTTGCAACAACGGTCTTCCTAGGCCGGGAGCGTGCGACGACGCGCGCGTCGTTAACGTCATCGCCGACGTCGTCGATCCTGGCGAAGACTTGCTCGCATTGTCCTGCGGCTGTTTCTGATATATACACACAAATATATCGAAGGCGGCGGAATAAGCCGCGTCCATTTGGGGCGTGAGACAGTTTTGATGACTGAAGGCATTTACGCATCGACCGTCGGTCCGGCAATCGAACGTGGTGCACCCGATACAGGAAGACCGGCACGATCCTTCAAGCTCGGCCTATCCGGCTGCGGCGGTGGCCTTGAATCGATTTCGACCTCCCAGATTCTCGATCTGGCCGAAAGGGTCGAGGCGCTGGGTTTCACCGGTGTCTGGCTCAACGAGGAACACTTTCAGGGCAGCATCGTGGAGGTCGAGGGGCGGCGATGCCATTCCCCGCTCATCCTGGCGTCTGCGATCCTGGCGCGCACCAAGCGGCTGCGTGTCGGCTTTTCCGTGCTGCTGGCGGCGCTGCACAACCCGGTCCGTCTCGCCGAGGAAATCGCGACGCTCGATGTGATCTCGGACGGCCGCGTCGACCTCGGCATTTCCCGCGGCAACAACCCCCGTTATCTCAACGCCTACGGCGTGAAGCCGGAAGGCACCGCCGACCATTTCAAGGAGATGCTGACATTTCTGCCCCGTGCCTGGGCGGCCGGCACGCTTCCATTCGGCGATGCCGTTCACTCGATCGAGCCAAAGCCGATCCAGACTCCGCACCCGCCGATTTATGTCGGCACCAACACCAACGAGACCGCCGCGTGGGCGACGCAGAACGGGCACAAGATTATTTGCCATGGCATCATCAGCATGCCGAACCAGCGCCGGCTGATGCGCGCTTATGTCGATGCCGGCGGCGATCCGGGCGGCGTTCCGTTCGGACGCTTCGTCTACGTCAGCGAGACCGATGCGTCGGCGCGCAAGGAATTGTGGCCGACCGTCGAAAAGCTGACCACACGGCTAAGGGGCTTCGGCCTGTTCAGGCGCGAGGGCGTGATCGATGAAGCACGCCTCGAACCCGAGAACTTCTACCGTGACATGGTGATCGCCGGCTCGCCGGAGACCTGCGCCGAGAAGTTCATGGCGCTGCATGACGAACTTGGCGTGACCTACCTCAATGCGCTCTCCGCATTCTTCGGCTTCCTGCCGCTGCCGCTGCTCGAGCGCTCGCTGAACCTGATGGGGACGGTGCTGCGCCCGCGCCTTGAACGGGCGCTGGCGGCCGCCTGATCCGGAACAGGAGTGAAAACAGCGCGCCACGCACCCCCGCGCGGCGCGCCGTTTATCAGAATTTCATCGACAGCGACCCCACCACCGTCCGCGGCGCGCCGGCGTAGTAGTTGGCGCCCGCGCTGAGGTCGGTGTCGTTCGGCGAGATTTCCGAGATATAGCGGCGGTCGAAGATGTTGAGCACCGAGATGCTCGCTTTCACCGATTCGATGCCGAGGTGCGTGCCAAGATCATAAGACGCCGTGACGTCAGCCACCGTGTATCCCGGAACGCGTTGCGTATTCGCCGCATCGCCGTAGCGCGGGCCGATATAGCGCACGATCGGCGAGACGGAGAGACCGGCCCACTGATAGGTGACGCCACCTTTCAACATGACCTGCGGCGTGTTGGGAATCTGCTTGCCCTTGGTCGCCAGCGTCGCGCCACCGCTGAGCGTCGGCGTATCGGAATCAAAAGTCTCCGAAGCCCAGGTGCCGGTGCCGAACACCGCAAGGTAGGTGTTCAGCGCATATGATGCCTCCAGTTCGGCGCCGTATTCGGTGCTCGAGCCTGTGCCCTGGTAATAGGCGATGTTCGCGCCGATCGTCGGATCGATGATCTTGACCTGCTTGTTCTGATGCTTGGCATAGAATACGCCGGGCACGATGGTCAGGCCGTTGTTGCTGTAGCGCAGCGAGGCGTCGAACTGGTCGGCGATCTCCGGCCGCACCTTGTCCACCAGCGTTTGCAGCGTATAGCCCTTCCCGAGGAAGGCCGTACGGTTGGAGATATAGTTGCTTGCCTGCGGGCCCCAGTCCGGGCGGCCGAACCTGCGGCCGTAGGAAACATTGGCGCTCAGGACCGAGTTCAGATCCTGCCGGACGGCGATGTTGGGCAGCCACGCGGTATAGTCGCGAGCCTGCACGGTCGCGTCCGGATAGAGCGCCGGATTGGTCGCCAGCGCCTGATCGTAGCTGCCGTTGGGAATGCCCGCCGTGTTGTAATACTGCATCTTCGGCCCGCCGAGGATCATGTAGCGCACGCCGGCGGTCACGAAAGTGTCGCCGAACTTTTGCGAGACCTGGAAGTACGGGCTGTTGACCGTGAAGTCGTCGATCCTCGCAAGGTTCTGCCAGTTGGCAAAAACCAGGTTGCCGGCATTGACGGTGAAGCGGCGCTGGTCCGTGGGCGGCGGCGGCGGCTGCATCGACTGCCACCAATAGCCGGCGACCACGTCCGTCCCCGTCGCGAACCTGCCCGTGTATTCGAAAACGTTGCCGATGTTCTGGTTCTGCTGACGCCAGATCTGCACCTGATTGCCCGCAGCCGAATAGTTGTAGCCGTTGTTGTTCCAGAAATACGGTTTGATCAACAGATGCTGGCCGGGCGCGAAGTTGTAATCCACCTTGCCGAGGACCGCGAAATTCTCGGCGGTGACACGATTGAACTTGTAGTAGTTCACATCGGTCGCAGGAACACCCGTCAGCGCCGTGTTGTAGTCGAACTTGTAGTTGCGGCTGATATCCTGTGCCTGGGCGTAGCTCAGCCCGCGGTAGGTGTTGCCGTCGAATTTGTTGTAGACGGCGTTGAGGTCCACCGTGATGCGTTCGCCGATTGCTTGATTAATGCCGAAGGTGAGATTCTGGCGCTCGATGTCTCCGGCTCCTTTCCACTTGTCAGTCTGGGCGTTCGAGCCGGAGATGAATGCCCTGGTGCCGGTATCCTTCAGCAGGCCGGTATCGACGCGCAGGAATGTCTTGTAGAAATTGTCGGAGCCGAACGCCTGCCGCCCGGTGACGCCGGCCTTGTCCTGCGGGCCGAGAATGAACTGGTTGATGACGCCGGACGCATTCGAAAGACCAAGACCTTGATCGGACGGCACCGCGCCGCGATAGACATCGATCCTGCGGATGTTTTCCAGGTCATACAGGTCGGTGCCGCCGACGATGCCCGCCAGTGGCAATCCTTCGATATTTTTCGAGAGATGGAAGTCGCCTTTGCCGCGAATGCTGATATTGCGGGTCGGGCTGAGACCGTACGGATCAGGGCTTTCAACCAGCACCGAGGGCACCATGGTCAATGCCTGATAGAAACTGGTCTGGGCGGGGCCGCCGAGAATGGCGATGCCGTTCTGCGTCACGCTGCTGGCGCCGGCCGGCCTGGGTGCGGTGCTGAGAATCTGGTTTTGCGGCGCCAGCACACCGGCGGCCTGTTGTTGTTGATGCTGCGCCGGCTGCTGATTTTGCGGCGCAGCCTGACGCGAACGCCGCACGGCCCGGCCACGCGCGTTCTTTTTCCCGTTCTGCTGCACGTTCTTCAGTTGACCGTCGGCGGTAACCGTCACCGGCGGAAGTTTCCTTGAGTTCTGCGAATCCTGCGACGCCGCCAGCGTGGCATACGAGCCGCTGCTGAGCAGGGCACTGACGAATAATATCCTCTTCACGATCTTCCCCCAATATTCCACGCAGCGACGCGCCAATGCGTCGCTTCGCCCGCGATGTTTATGAAAAGTTGCTGTACCCCCGGTACAGCCACCCGCCCTCGGTCCGATCTGCGGATCGTCAATCCGACGCGACCATTCCCGCGCGCCAAACGCGCGGCTCCCGACCGAAAAGCGGGAAGGCTTGAAGCATCGTGACGCGATTGCTTCAAATCGTTATGTTTAATTGAATACCACGTATAGAATGGAACTGGCGGCGTCAAGCATCGACGAAGCGAACGCGCGCGTAAGCCAGGCGAAACCCGCGCGCGACGTGGAGAACCTGATTTTGAAACAACGCAGAATAGTCAGTCGACGGCCTGTTACACTTTTTCGCGTGCGTCGCCGCGCTTATGGCGTGGACGACATATGCACGGGCCGACCGCACGATCACGGATATGGCCGGCCGCAGCGTGGTCATCGCCGATCACGTGACGCGGGTGGCGACCATCGGCCCGGTCCCGGTACTCAACAGCTTCGTATTCGCGCTTGGCGAAGCAAAATCGCTCGTCAACGGCCTGCCGCCAAACCTGTCCGGTCCGCGCTGGCGCATGCAGTACCTGGTCGATCCCGAGCTCGCACGGCGACCCGTGCTGCAGGGCGGCGGCGGTGCGCCGCTTGTCGAAGGCCTCGTCGAGACGAAGCCGGATGTCGTCCTCACCATGGACCGGCAGACCATCGATCTCGTGGCCCGCGCCCATACTCCCGCGGCATTCCTGGCGTGGCGGCAGCCGGACGACGTGAAGGCGGTGATGCGTCTGCTTGGCCAGATCTACAACAAGGCCCAGGCGGCGCAAGCCTATTGCAACTACTTCGATGCCACGCTTGACAACATCGGCGCGCGGCTGGCACGGCAGCCGGCGCAACGACCACGCGTGCTCTATGCCAACCTCAAGCGTATGACCCAGCCGCACCTCATCGCGGAGTGGTGGATCGCCAGGGCCGGCGGCCGAAGCGTTACGGACGGCGAACGTTCGACCGAGGCGCTGACCTTCACCCGCGAGCAGCTTCTGGCATGGGATCCGGAAGTGATGATCCTCAGCAGCGCGGCCGAAGTTGCCGAAGCCTATGCTGATCCGCGCCTCGGCACCGTCTCAGCCATTCGCAACCGCCGCGTCGCAGCCATACCCAGCGGCGTGCACCTGTGGGGCAACCGCACTGTCGAGGAGCCGCTGACCGTGTTGTGGGCGGCGCAACTCATCCACCCGGATCTGTTCAAGGATTGGGATATCCGCGACGAAGTCGCTGCGTTCTATGCGACATTTTTCAGGACGCCACTGACCAAACAGCAGGTCGAGGACATCCTCAACGGCCGCCCTTGAGGATGCTGACGCGCCAGTCCGCTCACGCCCCAGTCGACGGCACGCGCTCCATGGCCGGAACGATCACCATCCGGCCTTCGGCGTTCGTCAAGGTTGAGACCTCAACGCCGTAGAGCGCGCGGATGAGCGATGGCGTGATGATGTCTGCCGGCGGACCGTCCGCCATGATCGCACCGTCGCGCAGCACGGCTATGCGTGTCGCGGCCTGCACCGCGTGTTCCGGATTGTGAGTGCTCAACAGGATTGAGCGGCCGCTGCCGGCGAGATCGACCAGATGCTGCAGCAGCCGAACCTGATAGCCATAATCGAGCCCCGTCATCGGCTCGTCCATGACGAGGATGCGGGCTCCTTGCGCGAGCGCGCGGGCGATCAGGGTCAATTGCCGCTCGCCGCCTGAAATCTCGGTATAGGGGCGCGGCGCAAGATGCGCGATCGCCAGCCGCTCCAGCACTTCTTCAACGGCTCGACGATCGGCGGCCTGCGGCGCGCGGAAGATCCCGGTCTCGGCAAGCCGGCCGAGCAGCACCACATCTTGCACTTTATAGGGAAACGGTGCGACGTGCGCTTGCGGCACATAGGCGATGCGCTGTGCCAGCGCCCGGCGCGTGAACTCCGCAAGCGGCCTGTCGCCCAGCCGGACTTCGCCCCGCTCGGGCTTGAGGAAGCCCAGCAGGATACGAAACAACGTGCTCTTGCCGGCGCCGTTGGCTCCGAGCAAGGCGACGATCTCGCCCGCATGAAGGCGGATATTGATGTCATCCAGAATAATGCGCGCGCCACGGCGGAAATGAACATCCCGCGCCTCAAGACATTCGGCGGTGACGACGGCTGTCATCATGTCCAGCCCTGCCGCGCCCGGCGCAAGACGATGATGAAGGCCGGGATGCCGAGCAGCTCCGTGAGAATCCCGATTGGAATTTCGGATCGCGTGATGCTGCGGGAGACGCAATCGGCGGCGATCAAAAAGATAGCGCCCGAGAACGCGCTGGCGGGAAGCAGCCGCGCATTGCCCGGCCCGAGCGCGAGGCGCACCACATGCGGAACCACGAGGCCGACCCATCCGATCATGCCGGCGAGCGACACCGATAAAGCGGAGACCAGCGTCGCCGCGCCGATCACGCCATAACGCACCTGCTGCGCCGGCACGCCGAGCGCACGCGCCTCGTCGTCCCCCATCGATAGCGCGTCGAGCGCACGGCCGAACAGCGCCAGCACCACGAGCCCGCCGGCGATCGGAATTGCGGCCCAGCGAATCTGGGTCATATCCAGGCCGCCCAGGCTGCCCATCAGCCAGTACACGATAGCCGGCAACTGCTCGTAGGGGTCGGCGGTATATTTGACGATCGACAGCGCCGACGTGAACAGCGCGGCCGAAATCATGCCGCCGAGCACAAGCATGATCATGGAAGCCTGACCGAACATATTGGCGATCAAAAGTCCGACGCCGACCGCAACGAGCCCCATCGCAAAGGCCGAGAGCTGGATCAATGCCCAGTTGCCGAACAGCAGGATTCCCAAAGCCGCGCCGAAACTCGCACCGCCGAGAACGCCGAGAATCCCGGGCGAGACCAGCGGATTGCGAAACACCGCCTGAAATGCCGCACCCGATGAGGCGAGAGCGGCCCCGACCAGTCCGGCGCCGAGAATCCGCGGCAGGCGGATTTCCACGATGATATTGTGCAGCAGTTGATAGCGGTCCAGCGCCATCGGCTTCAACCCGACCATGGCCTGAAAGAACGACACGATGTCTCCGATCGAGAGCGGATAGCGACCGATCGTGATGGCAAACAGGATCGCGCCGATCAGCAGCAGAGGCAGAAAGACCAAGCGTAGCATGCGTGTCTGCTTCTTCTTCTGGAATTGGACCGAAACAGACGGGCTGCCGGCGGACGGCCCAATCCGTTATCATAGTCAGTATACAACGTCGATGGAGTAGCGCCGCTGCAGGGAAAGGCGGCCTGAACCGCGTCACGCGGAGACTTCTTCTCGCCGCTTCAAACTGGCGTCATGGGGAGGTTATCGGGCGATTCGCTTGACCGCGAAGCGCTGAGCGGGATCCACGCCCGACACACACCATAAGCGCCGGTTGCGTCCACAAACAAAATGGCGTGTTTCCCGATTGCTCCGTTTAACGACTTCGACACGTTCGGCGTCCCGATCATCCTTATTTCTTTCCGGGAAACACGCTGGTCAGAAGTTCCTTGGCGCTGTTCTTCAGCACGCTGCCAAGTTCGGGTTCGGAAGGAATCATGCTGAGAAAATTCCTGGCCTCCTTCAGCGTGATGTGCGGAGGCAGCGGTGGCACATTTGGATCGGTATAGGCTTCCAGAATGACCGGCCGATCCGCGGAGAACGCCTCGTCCCAGGCCTCGCCGACCCGATCCGGGTTATCGACGAAGATTCCTTTGAGCCCGATCAGCTCGGCATATTCATGATACGGGAGGTCCGGAATGCTCTGAGTAGATTCGGTCTTGCCGGCACCCAGTTGAATTCGCTCTTCCCAGGTCACCTGATTGAGATCGCGATTGTTGAGGACGAGAACGATCAGGCGCGGATTCGACCATTGCTTCCAGTACTTCGAAATCGTGATCATCACATTGATGCCGTTCATCTGCATGGCACCATCGCCCATGCAGGCAATCACGGTGCGATCCGGATAGGCCATCTTTCCCGCGAGCGCGTAAGGCGTGCCCGCGCCCAATGAAGCCAGGCCTCCGGACAGCGACGCCTTCATGCCGCGGCGCATCTTCAAGTCTCTCGCGTACCAGTTGGCGACCGAACCTGAATCGGCGGTGATGATTGCGTTGTCCGGAAGCCGCGGTGACAATTCCCAGAAAACCCGTTGCGGATTGAGCGGATCAGCGCTGGCCATCGCGCGCTTTTCAAGCGTTTCCCACCAGTCCTTGACGCCTCTCTCAATGCCGCGCCGCCATGGTGATTCTTTTTTCTGTGTCAGCATGGGCAGGAGAGCGCGGAGCGACGTCTTGCTGTCGCCGACGAGGTTGACTTCCATCGGATATCGCAAGCTCAGACGGCTGCCTTCGATGTCGATCTGAACGCCGCGCGCCGCGCCCGGCTTCGGCAGGAATTCACTGTAGGGGAACGCCGAGCCGACCATCAGGAAGGTGTCACAGCCCTTCATGAGATCCCAGCTCGGCTTCGTCCCGAGCAATCCGATCGAACCGGTCAACGAACGGAAGATCGTCGGGCACGGCAGCCTTGCCGAGCAGAGCTTTCGCGACGCCCGCCTGCACGTGCCGTGCGCATTGCGCATAATCGGCGAGGTGTCACCTGCGTGATCCTGCCCAATGACCTTCAGGAACTCGAATATGCGGATCCGCCGGTTGCTCACGGCGCGACGCATACCGGCGTGGGCTATGCCGGCCCCGCCAAATTGCCGGATGACCAGTTGCTGGCGGATGCCGCCGATGTTTTGAACGCCGGTAAAAAAGTTGCAATGCTGGTCGGCGCCGGCGCGCTCGACGCTACCGATGAAATCATCGCGGTTGCCGAGCGGTTGGTCGATCAAGTGACGAACTTGTTCGGGTACGCTCGCCTGTCCGACGTATTCAGTAACGTCCTGAAACAGATTTTGAAGGTCGACTTCCTGCTGGTAGCTTGCACCGAGCCCGCTCCTCGCCTGCTGGCCAACCAACGCGACGACAGGGACATGATCCATCTTGGCGTCGTACAGCCCGTTCATCAGATGGATCGCTCCCGGGCCGGAAGTCGCATAGCAAAGCCCGACCTGGCCGGTAAATTTTGCGTGCGCGGACGCCATAAAAGCCGCCATTTCCTCGTGACGAACCTGCACGTATTCCATGGTGTCCCGAGCTTTTTCCAGTGCAACGTCGAGGCCGCCGACGCCATCTCCCGGATAGCCATAAACTCGCCGCAGCCCCCATTCGGACAGCCGCCGCCAAACAAACTCGCTGATATTCATCGCCCGGTTCCCGAATGCAGATGCGGACGCCAACGGCGGATTAAGCGTGCAGCCATGACGTGCGCTGCGATTGACGTTTGAACTCGTCACACGAACAATCGTTGCAGGCCGGATTTATCCGACTTCCGGTTCAAGCCCTAAAGATGGTGAGGCCGAGAAGCAGCAACGCAATGAAGATGATGCCGAAGATGTAAAACAGGATGCGCGCAATATCGGCGCTTGCCGCCGATAAGCCGGTAAATCCGAACACAGCGGCCACCAGCGAAATCAGGAAGAAGATAAGCGCCCATTTTAGAATCGTCATGGTCGGTTTCTCCGCTTTGATAGCAGGTGCCGGGATTGTCTGACGCGCGTCCTTCAGGAATCGATCGTCAGTAATTGTCCGGTGCGAGCCTGCGAGACAATTTTCAGAACCGCTCCGGGTTCCATATAATCCCTCAGCTCACCTTAGGCGGGGCCGCATTCCTGACACTGAGGGCAAGTCTATTGCGCTGAGGCCCTTATCATTATGGCGTCGACCAAAGCCGTCCGAGCCCTCCTTGCCTCTGTCGCCGTTCGAGGCTGCGGCATCCGCCGCAGTGACTTTCCGAAAAGCTCAGGAACGATCTCGAGTTCCTTCTCGTTACGGTGAGACGACGAGCGGAGAGGGAATGTTCAGCAGGACTGAGAGCGCCACGTCGGAGAGGCCGAAGGTGACTGGCTGGACCGTCGTGTTCCTGCTGGTTCTGATCGGCATCGGGTTCGCGTCTGAATATCTTTTTTCCGTGTCGAACCAGCGTGCAGGCGTTCCGGAGAGGAGCAGCGCTCCCTTCTCCAACACCCCGGCAACACGGAGCGATCGCCGCCGTGGAGCAACGACGGCGTCCGAATTGCCGCCGCGCAGCTGGAAGAAGATCATGCTGCGCGTCTATGCGAACATATCAAAACATCGGGTGTTGGCGCTCGCGGCGGCTATGACCTACTACAGCATCCTCGCTATCTTTCCCGCCATCGCGGCTTTGGTCGCGATGTATGGTCTCTTCTCGGACCCCACGGCCATTACAAGGCATCTCGATCAGCTCGGCGGCTTTTTGCCAAGCGGAGCTATCGACATCGCTCGAGACCAGCTCACCCGTGTGGCTTCGAAGGGCTCTCAGACACTTGGCCTCACCTTCTTTGTCGGATTGATCACCTCGCTTTGGAGCGCGAACGCGGCGATGAAGTCCTTGTTCGACACATTGAATATCGTGCATGGCGAAGATGAGAAGCGCGGCTTCGTCAAGCTAAATGCGCTTTCGCTTTGCTTCACGATTGCCGGCGTGGGTTTCCTGCTCGGCGCACTCGGCTCAATCATCGTGGTCCCCTTGGTTCTCAACTACATTGGCCTCTCCGATGTCGGCGACCTCCTGCTTCGCATCGGCAGATGGCCCGCGATGTATTTCGTTCTCACCTTAGCTCTCGTGGTTATCTACCGTTACGGCCCCGACCGCAGGACGGCGCGGTGGCGCTGGATCACCTGGGGAAGCGCAATCGCCGCCCTGCTCTGGCTCGCGGCATCGGGCCTTTTTTCCTGGTACGCTGCCAATTTCGGCAGGTTTAATGAGACCTACGGTTCGCTTGGCGCCATTATCGGTTTCATGACGTGGCTCTGGATATCTGCCATCGTGATCCTCCTGGGCGCCGAGATTGACGCTGAAATGGAGCAGCAGACGTCACGCGGCAGCACGACCGAACCGCTGCGGCCGGAGATGGGGGCCGTGAGACCCATTCCATGACGATTCAGTTCGAGAACCGACCATCGAAGCCAGAAGCGGAATCGCGCCCTCACTCCTTGGCCGGGGGTGAAGGGAAGTCATTCCCGACCGCCGCAGGGGGCGGGGGCAACGGCATCCAGTGGGACGGCTGTCGAAACGGGTAGAGAGAGGCTAAATCCACCTTGTACATTGCTGATCGATGCTGTTCCTGTGCGCCCTGATGCTTCGTCGGGAAGTAAAGCAAGACCGCCATGTCCGGCACCGTATCAATCGGCTGCCAGCTCTGCGGCGCTACGCCGTCCACGGCGAGCGCAGCAGATAATGCAGCTTCGGCGTACAACGTATCCGATGGCCGTCTGGTGTTTGTGTCGCGGGTCAGGTGCGCTCTAACATCGGCAACAGCTTGAATTGCTGCCTCTATGGCTCGTTTGGAAAACGGATGGGTCATTTTCAATCCTATTCGCGCGTGACTGCGCCGCTGCAATCGTCCGATTGATTTCCTTCTCCGATATAGCTGTCCGGCATGGGGCGCGACCAGGAACTATTCAGGATTATAGACGACGACCAGCGCAGCGCATGGCTGAGCCGGTTCGAAACCGGCCTATGGTATCCTGGCCATCGGTGATCGCATCAAGAGGCGCATGTGTATGTCGTGGTAAACCTGCCCGTCCAGCATGCGACCGCCGCTATTTCCGCACAAACGTGGAGAATCCGTGGTTCCGAGTAGCAATGAACCCTCGCGAACACGCACTGTGGCGTGGGCCTCTGCGACAGCCATCGGTGATTGAACGCCAGCGCAAAGGCCCGATGGGCGTTCGATGATTGTAGATCACCACGGGAGTTCGTAGCTGAGGATGAAAAGTTCCTCCTTCAATAACCCCCAATTGAAGGAGCCGATTGACACAACATGTATGATTCAGCTCGAGAGGGCGAGCAAAGTGAAAGCCGAGTTCCAAGCCGTGCTGATCGACCGGTTCAAGCTTCCGACCAACCCACGCCGCGCTTGGCTTTATTTTGTGATGTTTGGTGGAACTTACTCGCTGCTTTGCATCTTCGGTGCCCGCACGGCGAACGATAACGTCTTGTCGCTGATTTGGCCGGCCAATGCATTCATGCTCGGCATGCTCGTGCGCTTTCCTTTGTTGGCGCTTCCCCTTGGGTGGGTTGCTTGTCTTGCCGGCTTCGCAATTGCGGTCCCCATCATGGGCTACGGACTTGTAACAAGCGGAGGATTGATCGCGTATAATTTCGGGGTCGTGATCATCGAGTATGTCCTGCTGTCCAAGGTCGATCGCGCCGATCAGCGTCTCAAGCGTCTGACTTCGGTTTTCTATCTCCTCTTCGCGGTGGGCGCTGCGTCCATGTTCGCCGGCATTGTCGGGGCAGTCCTGGTCGGCCCTTTATTCCATAATCCGGCAGCCGTAAGCTCTTTCCGGTACTGGTTTTCGGTCGAGCTTTTAAACCAGCTCGCTTTTTTGCCGATGATTTTGTCCTATCCGGAAGGCCGTAAATGGGCACGGCAGCAGCTACCGCAGCCCACCTTCCACGATCAAGCGCCGATCGTTGTATTTGTCCTCTCGGCCGTTACGGGAATCTTTTTCGGAGGAACGGGCGCTCTCGCATTCCCTGTGCCGGCCCTTCTTTGGTGCGCAATTTCCTATCGCGTGTTTCTGACAGCCGTGCTGACCTTCGTATTCTGCATATGGGTAATCATGGCGGCGACATTGGGCTATATTGATATATCGCATGTCGATCAATCGCGAGTGCTGTCGATCAGCATGGGCGCCGCATTTATTTCTTTGGGGCCCCTGATCATCTCCACAACGACTGCGACACGAAGTGAACTTTTCGACCAGCTCAAGAATCTCGCAGCCGAACGCGAGATTGTGGCCAATGAACTCGACCATCGGATCAAAAACCTTTTTGCGCTCGTCAATGGGCTGATCAACCTGTCGGTCCGCGGCAAACCCGAGATGAAACCGCTGGCAGACACACTTACAAGTCGGCTCGGGGCATTACACCGTGCGCATGGTCTCATTCGCGCCGAGACTACGTCCGGGTCCGGGGCGGCTCTCACTTCTCTAAAGGACCTCATTGGCGTTCTGCTTCGGCCTTATGAGGGGATCGAAGACAAACACGTCGTGGTCGATGGCGACGAAGTGTTCATCAAGAGCGCAAGCATTACTCCGCTGGCTCTCGTTTTCCACGAACTGGCGACGAATTCGACCAAGTACGGTGCTTTGAGGAATCCCGACGGCGCTCTCGGCGTCCATATCAGCCGCGGCATTGACGACCTGCATATCAAATGGAACGAGAGGGGCCCCGTGAAGACAGGCTATGCCGATGCCGCAGACGGCGGCTTCGGTTCGAAGCTTCTCGACCTTATCATCAATGAACAATTGCAAGGAAGCTATGCTCGCGTCTGCACCGAATACGGCATGGACATCGAGATCGTTCTGCCGGGAAAATTGTTCAGCGACATCCCCTTCGATCCCTCCACCTTGTCATCGTAGCCGACGTCAGGTCTTCCACTTCGGTCTTGTTATGCGTTGAGAGTCCGCAATCGCCGGCCTGGAAAGCGCCCGGTCGACAAACGAATTTCGGAATGGATACGTCAATCCAAGCTTGTGATCAGAGTTTGCGACGGGAGAGTTCGGGTGGCGGCAGCGGTCTATTGCTGCCCCCCAATCGTCCAGATCGTTGCCATGGTGATGACAATCGCAATGAATTGCAGGAGGATACGCATTTGCATCAGATGCTGCGAGCGGTTGGGGCTACCGCCACGCATCATGTTGATGAGACCCATCAGCAAGACGGCAGCGACCGAGGCCACCGCGATCGGAAGCAAAACTTTGCTCAGAAACAGGATCATGCCGTGGCTCCCACGCCCGTCGGTCTCGAGATCTTTGCGCCGGCTCCCAACGGTCAGCCGTGATTATCGGCACATGCGACGATAACGCCGACAGTTGCCCATACCTTCCTCGCCACGATGTTCCTTATGCATGCAGGCTCGACGGAGTCGAGCACAGGTATTGCCTTCATCGTCGTAGCGTCGATGTCGTCGACCTTCGACATCAACGTCCACGCCACCCGGCCCGATGTAGACGCCCTGGGCCAATTGAATTGGATGCTGCTGCGCGGTAGCTGCTCCGGCCGAGAATACGCAGCCGGCAACAATCGCGACTCCCAAGATGATCCTGTTCATGACCAATCTCTTCCTAACCGGAACCGGCTGACGGGCCTGTCAGCGCTGTGACCACCAACCCGTGGATGGAGGGTTTCGTTCCGGTCGGGAAATCGGACTGCCTGGAATTACTGGGCGCCGACGTAACGCCGGTGAGCACACCGGATACAACAGGCTCAGGAACCTTGGGCGAGCGGAAAGTCGTCGCCGATGAGATATTGCCAGCGGAGCAGCCACTTGCACGTTCAGCCTGAACCCTGGCCATGGCCGTCGTGCCTGTCAGCGTTCGGATCGGAGTTTAGTTGCTCCCGCGACGCCGAAGCGCGCATCGCGATGCGGGACGAGCCTCCACGCTGGCGCTGGTTCCGTGCGCGAGGAACGATTCAATACAACTTGAGTTAAGCCAATCCCCGAAGAGATCCAACAGGACGCGGATTATGAAACCACCAAGGGCTGAGACGTGGGTCGGAGCGGAGCCGCGAAGAACTCGCGGCGACCGTCGAGCCGGTGAGGCGCGAACTTGAGATCGGTTTCATAGAGATTTGAATTCCAGCCGAATGCCCACGCGAGACCATCGTTGCCGATATGAAGCGGACACGCGCCATTTATCGGCCGCCATGCTTTTGCTCGCGGTAGCTCCAAGAGAGCTTTTAAGCAGTGTTTTTTAAAGTTGCTTTAGTTTGCGTAGACCAGGAGGGTCAAATGAGGAGGCATCAATCCTTTGAAACCTTTCTCATAGGAAAAAGTGTTTTGATGAGAGAAGGCA
>NZ_MKRN01000185.1 GCF_001896955.1 Nitrobacter sp. 62-13
CATCTGGCGCCGCCCGGCCACGCGCAGCCGCTGGTCGTTGAGAAATGCGCCCTTGCCACGCTCGGCGGTGTAGAGTTCGTCGGTCGCCGGATTGTAGACCAGCCCCGCGATCAGCACGCCGTCGCGCTGCAGGCCGATCGAGATGCCGAAATGCGGAATGCCGTGCAGGAAATTGGTGGTGCCGTCGAGCGGATCGACGATCCAGGTGTGGCTCTTGTCCGTGCCCTCGCGGTTGCCGCCTTCCTCGCCGAAAAAGCCATAGCCGGGACGCGCCTTGCTGAGATCCTCATAAATGATTTCCTCCGCGCGCTTGTCGGCGAGGCTGACGAAATTCGCCGGTCCCTTCAGCGACACCTGGAGATTTTCGATCTCGCCGAGATCGCGTTTCAGGCTGCGGCCTGCGCGGCGCGCGGCCTTGACCATGACGTTCATGAGGGCGGATTGCAGCATGATTTTCGGCTCGGATGAAGGGTGCGGACTGGGTGCCCTGCGCAAGCCGCTCCGTCAAGGCGTCATTTGACTCCGAGCCATTTGCGGGCGGCGTCCTCGGCCTTGGCCCGTTCTTCCGGCGTTGCCTGCGCCATCGCCTCGTCAAGCATCAGATCGCCCTTGCCGGCGGTTTTCGCAACGATATGCCATTTAAAGCCTTCGACCTTGTCCATCGGCGCTCCCATGCCGGTGACGAGGACGTGGGCGAGGCGATTCTGCGCGATTGCGCTGTTCTGCCTGGCGGCCTTGCGCAGCAGCGACACCGCGGCCGCCTCGTTCTTCTCGGTGCCTGTGCCGTTGAACAGCGCGATGGCGTATTCGACTTCTGCATCGACGTTGCCGGCGAGCGAGGCCGCCTGCAGCAGCCGCACCGATGTGAACAGATTCTTTTCGACGCCGGTGCCCTCCTTGTAGAAGGTCGCCAGCGCGTATTGCGCCTCCGGGCTGCCGGCATCGGCGGCGAACCGCAGCAATTCGGCGGCGCGTTTGAAGTCCTGCGGCAGCGTCTGCCCGTCCATGTAGAGCAGCGCGAGGTTATAGGCCGCCTTGGGCTCGCCGAGCTTGGCCGAGGAGGCCAGCAGTTTCACGGCGCCAGCCCGGTCCGGCGCTCCGCCGTGCCCGCTGATTTGCAGCATGGCGAGCGCGAACATCGCTTCGCGGTCGCCGAGATCGGCTGCGCGCCGGTACCACTCGATCGCCTTGCCGTAATCGCGCTTGATGCCCAGCGAGTTGGCGTAAAGCTCGCCGAGCATGGTCATGGCGGCGGGGTCCTTGTTGTCCTGCGCCCGCTTCATCGCGAGGTCGAACGCGGTCTTGTACAGGCCGCGCTGATAGGCGCCATAGACCAGATCGGCGTTCGGATTGTCGGGAGCTTGCGGCTCGTGTTTTTTTTCCGCTGTGGCGGACGGTTTCGCGGGCGTCGCGGCTTCCTTCGGCGGCGCTGGAGGCTTGACGGGTTTGGTCCTGACGCTCTTGCTCGGCCGGGACGTCGCGTCGGTTGCCTGTGGCGTCAGCTGGAGCTGCGCCAGCGCGCTTCCCCCGAGCATGAGAACGCTCGCGACAATGGCAAGAGGACGGGCAACGGGATGCAGCAGGACGGTCATCCGGCCGCGCCCCCCTCCGCCTCCGTTGCGGGTACCGTCTGGCCGTCTTGCGATCCGCGACCCTGCGTGATCGCCTCGGCGACCCCCGCCAGCGCCGTCTCCGCGCCGCGCGGATCGTTCCAGACGAAGTCGCCGGCAAGGATGAAATCCGCGCCGGATGCGGCGAAGATGCGCGCCTCCTCACAGCTCGCGGCATAGCCGACGCAAGGAGGTTCGAACAGTTCGGCCCACCATTTGAGCCGCTCCGCGATCGCGTCGGCGGACGGCCGTTCGCCGGTCTGGTCGGGCTCGCCGAACAACACGTAGTCCGCGCCGGCCTCGCCCGCGATCATGGAGTCGTGGCGCGTCGACAGCCCGCCGGCCCCGGCGATGCGATCGGGTTTCAGCGCCGGTAGCGCCTCCTGCAACGCATCGATGCCGGCGAGATGCGCGCCGTCGGCGCCCGAGCGCGCCACCAGATCGGCGTGGCCGTCGAGCAGCAGCGCCGCGCCGCCGGCCTGGATCGCCGGGGCCAACGCCTTGATGCGCGAAATCAACGTGCGCGGATCGGCAGCCGAAAGCCGCACCAGGACGGCTGCGACATCGAAGCCCGCGACCAGCGCGGCAAGCCGCGCCGTCAGTTGCGACGGATCGTCGATGACGGGCGTCGCGAGGTAAAGCCTCGGGACGGGACGCGGTGGAGCGGCCTTTGGCGACATCTAGAGCCTGAACGTCTCGAGCGTCCCGCGTGGCAGGCGGAACGCATCATTATCCGACATTTGCGAACTCCTGCTCCCGCTGGCGGAAGAGGTGAAAAGTCGCTCGTCATGCATGCGACCGCCGCGCGTTCCGCTTCGCTCGCAATGACGGCAAAATCAGGTCCGTGCGGAAAGCCTCACGCGGCCTTCTTTTCCAGATCGGCTTGCCACTCGCCCCTGCTGGCAAGCGAATTCATCCGGGCACGATGATTGAGGGCGCGTTGTCCGGCGGCGACGTTCTCGGCCTTGCCGGCCCACGCCTTCTGCGGCGCGGCCTGCAGCGCGCGGCCATAGGAGAAGGTGAGCTTCCACGGCAGGTTGCCGATCCGGTTCATCGCGTCGAGATGGGCGGTGGCTTCCTCGTCCGACTGTCCGCCGGACAGGAAGGCGATGCCCGGGACGGCGGCCGGCACGCAGGCCTTCAGCATGCGCACGGTCTTGTCCGCGACTTCCTGCACCGACGCCTGCTTCGCGCATTTCTTGCCTGAGATCGCCATGTTCGGCTTCAGGATCATGCCTTCCAGCGCGACGCGCTGCTTGCGCAGTTCCTGGAACGTCACGTTGAGCACCCGCGTCGTGACCTCAAGGCAGCGGTCGATGTCGTGATCGCCGTCCATCAGCACTTCCGGCTCGACGATCGGCACGATCTGGGCGGCCTGGCACAGCGCGGCATAGCGTCCCAGCGCATGGGCGTTGACGCCCACGGCCGTCATGCTCGGAATGCCGCCCGCGTTGATGTCGATCACCGCGCGCCACTTCGCAAAGCGTGCGCCCCGCTCGTAATATTTCTTCAATCGCTCGGCGAGCCGGTCCAGTCCGACGGTCACGAGTTCGCCGGGGCATGCGGGCAGGGGCTGCGTGCCTTCGTCGACCTTGATGCCGGGAATGGCGCCTGCCTGCTCGATCAGCTTGATGAGCGGCGTGCCGTCCTTGGCGTTCTGCCAGATGGTTTCGTCATAGAGAATGACGCCGGAGATGTAATGCGTCATGGCGTCGGTTGAGCGGAACAGCATTTCGCGGTAGTCGCGACGGCTGTCCTCGGTGGACGTCACGCCGATCGCGTCGAACCGTTTGGTGATGGTGCCGGATGATTCGTCGGCGGCGAGAATGCCCTTGCCGGGCACGACCATGGCTTGGGCAACCTTGTTGAGGTCGGCGAGATTCATGGGCGTCTCCTCCTGCGTGTTCGAAACCGGGATGTCGGTTCCGAGACCCATACAGGCATGAGAATTGCGGCCTTCTGACGCTGCAACTCATTTTGCCGCGAGAAGGAGCGTCATTTTGCCCGCAGCACCTCCACGCCGGGCAGCGGCTTGCCTTCCATCCACTCCAGGAAGGCGCCCCCGGCGGTCGAGACATAGGTGAAGTCGCCGGCTACCCCGGCCTGGTTCAGCGCCGCGACCGTATCGCCGCCGCCTGCGACGGATACCAGTTTTCCGGCCTTGGTGCGGGCGGCCGCGTGGCGCGCGGCGACCACGGTGCCGCGATCGAACGGCGTCAGTTCGAACGCGCCCAGCGGGCCGTTCCAGACCAGCGTCGCGGCGTCGTCGATGGCGGAATGAACGCGTTCCACCGACTGCGGGCCGACGTCGAGGATCATGCCGTCGGCCGGGATCGCGTCCAGCCCGTAGGCGTGGGAGGGCGCATTGGCGGCGAAATGGAACGCCACCGTGGCGTCGACCGGCAGGATGATGGCGCAGTTGGCGGCCTGGGCCTTGTCGAGGATGCGCAGCGCGGTCGCGGCGAGATCCTTTTCCGCCAGCGACTTGCCGACGTTGACGCCCTGCGCGTGCAGGAAGGTGTTGGCCATGCCGCCGCCGATCACCAGCGCATCGACCTTGCTGACGAGGTTTTCCAGAAGGTCGATCTTGGTCGAGACCTTCGCGCCGCCGATGATGGCGATGACGGGTTTCGTCGGCGCCTCGAGCGCCTTGTTCAGCGCCTCGAGTTCGGCCTGCATGGTGCGTCCCGCATAGGCCGGAAGCTTGTGGCCGAGGCCCTCGGTCGAGGCGTGGGCGCGATGCGCGGCGGAGAAGGCGTCGTTGATCCAGATGTCGCCGAGCTTGGCCAGTTCGGCGACGAAGGCCGGATCGTTCTTCTCCTCCTCCTTGTGGAATCGGGTATTTTCCAGGCAAAGAATGTCGCCGTTCTTCATCGCGGCGACGGCCTTCTGCGCGACGTCGCCGATGCAATCGTCGGCGAATGCCACCGGCTTGCCCAGCACTTTCGAAAGTTCGGCCGCCACCGGTTTCAGCGAATCCTTGGCGTCGGGACCCTTGGGCCGGCCGAAATGCGCCAGCAGGATCGCTTTGCCGGCCTTGTCCGCGATTTCCGCGATCGTCGGCGCCACGCGCTCCAGCCGCGTGGTGTCGGTGACGCGCCCCTGCTCCATGGGAACGTTGAGGTCGACGCGCAGCAGCACGCGCTTTCCGCTTACGTCAACGTCGTCAAGGGTGCGGAAGGGTTTTGTCATGGCTGGGTATCCCGGACGCGGTGCGTGAACGGTGCGCCGCAGAGCCGGGACCGCTACGCAGGAAAAAAATGCGGGTTGAACGATTCCGGACGCATCGCGGCGCTTGGGCGATGCGTCCGGGACCTTGTCTCAGATCAGCTTGGCCATCGCGACCGCGGTGTCGGTCATGCGGTTGGAGAAGCCCCATTCGTTGTCGTACCACGACAGCACGCGCACCAGCGTGCCGTTCTGCACCTTGGTCTGGTCGATGTGGAAGGTCGAGGAATGCGGATCGTGGTTGAAGTCGCTGGAGACGTTGGGCTGGTCGGTGGTGCCGAGAATGCCCTTCAGCTCCTGCGAAGCGGCGCGCTTCATCGCCTCGTTGATCTCCTGCGCGGTGGTCGCCTTCTTGGCGATCACCTTGAGATCGACCACCGAGACGTTCGGCGTCGGCACGCGGATGGCGACGCCGTCGAGCTTGCCCTTCAGTTCCGGCAGCACCAGGCCGATCGCGCGAGCGGCGCCGGTCGAGGTCGGGACCATCGAAAGCGCCGCGGCGCGGCCGCGGTAGAGGTCCTTGTGCATGGTGTCGAGCGACGGCTGGTCGCCGGTATAGGCATGGATCGTGGTCATGAAGCCGGTCTCGATGCCGACCAGGTCGTTGATGACCTTGGCGACCGGCGCGAGGCAATTGGTGGTGCAGGAGCCGTTCGAGACCACCAGATGGTCCTTGGTCAGCTTGTCGTGGTTGACGCCGTAGACCACGG
>NZ_MKRN01000186.1 GCF_001896955.1 Nitrobacter sp. 62-13
GCCGATATAGGTCCGGCGATGGCCGCGGATCTCCGCCTCGTCGCGCACGCCGCCGAGCGACACGCGCACGAACTCGCGGCCGGTCGCTCGCGCGATCGACTTGCCGAGCGAGGTCTTGCCGACGCCGGGGGGGCCGACGAGGCACAGGATCGGTCCGGTCAGCTTGTTGGCGCGCGACTGCACCGCGAGGTACTCGACGATGCGGTCCTTGACCTTCTCAAGCCCGTAGTGATCGGCGTCCAGCACTTCCTGCGCGGCGTTGAGATCCTTCTTGACCTTGGACTTCTTGCCCCACGGGATCGACAGCAGCCAATCGAGATAATTGCGCACGACGGTGGCTTCAGCCGACATCGGCGACATCTGTCGCAGCTTCTTCAGTTCGTGCTGGGCCTTCTCGCGAGCTTCCTTCGAGAGCTTGGTCTTGGCGATCTTCTCTTCCAGGTCGGCGAGTTCGTCGCGGCCCTCATCGTCGCCGAGTTCCTTCTGAATCGCCTTCATCTGCTCGTTGAGATAATACTCGCGCTGGGTCTTCTCCATCTGGCGCTTGACGCGCGAGCGGATTCGCTTCTCGACCTGCAAGACCGAGATTTCGCTCTCCATCAGTCCGAGCACCTTCTCAAGGCGCGTCGTCACCGACAGCGTCTCAAGGATGCCCTGTCGATCCGCAATCTTGGCGGCGAGATGCGAAGCCACGGTATCGCCGAGCTTGGCGAAATCGGTGATCGCCTGCACGACGCCCACGACCTCTGGCGAGATCTTCTTGTTCAGCTTCACATAGCTTTCGAAATCCGACACGACGGAACGCGCAAGCGCCTCCGCTTCGACGCTGTTGGTGTCGGTGTCGGCCAGCGCGACCGCGGTCGCTTCATAATAATCGGAGCGATCGGAATATGTCTCCACGCGCGCGCGCTCGAGCCCCTCGACGAGCACCTTCACGGTGCCGTCCGGGAGCTTCAGCAATTGCAGCACGCTGGCGAGCGTTCCGATCTTGTAAATCGAATCCGGCGCAGGATCATCGTCCGACGCGTTCTTCTGCGTCGCGAGCATGATCAGCGCATCGTTCTTCATGACCTCTTCAAGAGCCTTGATCGATTTCTCGCGACCGACGAACAACGGCACGATCATGTGCGGAAAAACGACGATGTCGCGAAGCGGGAGCACCGGATAGGTGTTGGTTTCGCCGTGAACGATAGCTGGCCGGGGTTTTGAGGCGGTCATAGCCTTGTTCCTTTTGTTGCGCCCCCTTGTACGCAGCCCGCAGATCGTGCGCAACCGCCACAAGGTGCCGAGTTTTCCGGAGAAGGATGGGGCTTTGCGAACCGATGCCTCACCTGCCCTGGCAGCCGCGAACGCCACATGCGTCGCCGCCGACAGCATTAGGTGGCCATCGACCACCAGCGTGTCAAGTGAAGGAAGGCAGCCGCTTCAATGACCTGTTTCCAGCGCTGCAGATTATCGCCTGTATAGCCGACGGCCGCCGCGCGGAACGACCGGCGGCGAGCTTACGGCAACATGAGCGCCTGAAAACGCCTCGATCAGGCGCTGGCGCTGGTCTCGCTCGCGCGATCGGAGCGGTCCGCGTAAATGTACAGCGGCCGCGCGGTTCCCTCAACCACTTCGCGCGAGATGACGACCTCCTCGACCCCTTCAAGACCCGGAAGATCGAACATGGTCTCGAGCAGGATGCTCTCGAGAATCGATCGCAGTCCGCGCGCGCCGGTCTTGCGTTCGATCGCCTTGCGCGCCACCGCGCCAAGCGCCTCGTCGGCAAAGGTCAGTTCGATATTCTCCATCTCGAACAACCGCTGATACTGCTTCACCAGCGCATTCTTCGGATCGGTCAGGATCTTCTTGAGCGAGGCTTCGTCGAGATCCTCGAGCGTGGCGACGACAGGCAGGCGCCCGACGAATTCCGGAATGAGGCCGTACTTCAGCAAGTCCTCCGGCTCGACATGCCTGAAGATTTCACCGGTACGGCGATCTTCCGGCGCGAGCACCTGCGCCGCGAAACCGATCGAGGTGGTCCGCCCGCGCGCCGAAATGATCTTTTCGAGACCCGAGAACGCGCCGCCGCAGATGAACAGGATGTTGGTCGTATCGACCTGCAGGAACTCCTGCTGCGGGTGCTTGCGCCCGCCTTGCGGCGGCACGCTCGCAATCGTGCCTTCCATGATCTTCAGCAACGCCTGCTGCACGCCCTCGCCCGACACGTCGCGCGTGATCGAAGGATTGTCGGACTTGCGCGAAATCTTGTCGATCTCGTCGATATAGACGATGCCGCGCTGCGCGCGCTCGACATTATAGTCCGCAGACTGCAACAGCTTCAGGATGATGTTTTCGACGTCCTCGCCGACATAGCCGGCTTCGGTCAGCGTGGTCGCATCGGCCATGGTAAACGGAACATCGAGGATGCGCGCCAGCGTCTGCGCAAGCAGAGTCTTGCCGGACCCCGTCGGGCCGATCAACAGGATGTTCGATTTCGCGAGCTCAACGTCGTTGTGCTTGGTCTGGTGATTGAGGCGCTTGTAGTGATTGTGGACCGCGACCGAGAGCACCTTTTTGGCATGGCCTTGTCCGATGACGTAGTCGTCCAGAACCTTGCAGATTTCCTTCGGAGTCGGAATGCCGTCGCGCGATTTCACCAGCGAGGACTTGTTCTCCTCGCGAATGATATCCATACAAAGCTCAACGCATTCGTCACAGATAAATACGGTAGGCCCCGCAATCAGCTTGCGCACTTCGTGCTGGCTCTTGCCGCAAAATGAGCAATACAGCGTGTTCTTGGAGTCGCCCGTACCGACCTTACTCATTCCTGTCTCCGTCCGCCTTCGGTCTCGCCTGTTCGCCCGCTCGCCCGTTCCGTTCCGGCACATCCGGGGAAACGGGGTTACATAGGAGCAAAGTCCGTACCAGGAAAGACCCTGCGCTTTCAGTCCCGCACGAATCGCGGTTAATTCGATTCTCCTGCGCATACTCGCAAGCTAAACTCAGCTAGCGAACCATGGTGCCGGCCGACTATCAAGAATTCGCTAATCTGCCAGCCTCCCGCTCGTGACAATAACGCGATTTGGCTCGGCAACGCGACTCTCTTTGGCCAAATTCAGACTAGCGTTGCGCGATTATCACGCTAGTCAAGCGGAAACGCCAACAAAACGGAACTTTTCAGAAAGTATCGCGCTGCAATCACCGGTGGCGTCCGAGTCGGGCCGATCAACCGGCCCGCTTCGACCCTCGAGGGGACACTGCCTGATACCTACGAAGCCTTACCGCGAAAGCTTATTGCGAAGACTTCGGGGTAGCCGGCTCCTCGGCGCGCTTGTCGATCACCTTATCGACGATGCCGAAATCACGAGCCATGTCGGCGGTGAGGAACTTGTCGCGCTCCAGCGCATCCTCGATCGCCTGGTAAGTCTGTCCCGTGTGCTTGACGTAGATTTCATTGAGCCGCTTCTTGAGGCTCAGGATTTCCTGAGCGTGCAGCATGATGTCCGTCGCCTGACCCTGGAAACCACCGGAGGGCTGGTGGACCATGATGCGCGCGTTCGGCAGCGCATGCCGCATGTCCTTTTCGCCGGCAGCCAGCAACAACGAGCCCATCGACGCGGCCTGCCCGGTGCACAGCGTTGCGACCGGCGGACGAATGAACTGCATCGTGTCGTAGATCGCGAGCCCCGATGTCACCACGCCGCCCGGCGAATTGATGTACATCGATATTTCCTTCTTGGGATTCTCGGCCTCGAGAAACAGGAGCTGAGCGACGATCAGCATCGACATATTGTCTTCGACCCCGCCGGTCACGAAGATGATGCGCTCCTTCAGCAGCCGGGAAAAGATGTCGTAAGCCCTCTCGCCGCGATTGGTCTGCTCGACCACCATCGGCACGAGGTTCATGTAGGTTTCGACTGGATCGCGCATTGATCACCCAAGAGTTTGTGTCAGCAGTTGGCGGCGAGGATCATCCGAGGCAAAACCGGCAGTCTCCAGTCTTTCCCGTGCGGATGAACGTCGTGTGATGCAGGACAGGCAAGCACGGCTCCAAGATATGAGCCGATAACTCGGACGACAAGGGAGCCGCGCGAAGCGACGCGCCCCCGTGGTCCGATTCGGACATTGGCATCCCCGCGCCGCCAATCCAAGCCTGCTGGCAGCACGTGACGTGGCGAGGACGGCTCGCGACGCCGGTTTCAGCCAATATCATGAACGTCGGGCACGGGCCGAACCCGACGCCCGATCGGGGCGCGGCCCCTCAGTCCGGGCCATGGTTCGCCTCGTAGTCCTTGTAGAGATCCTCGCGCGTCACCTTCTTGTCGGTGATGGTCGCGAGTTCGAGAATGTAGTCGACGACCTTGTTCTCGAAAAGCGGCGCGCGGATCTGGGCCATGGCCTGAGGATTTTTCTGGTAGTAATCCCAAATCTCCTTCTCGCGGCCCGGCATCTGACGCGCGCGATCGATCAAGGCGCGGTTGATTTCGTCATCGGTGACCGAGATTCCGTTCTTTTCCCCGATCTCGGAAAGCACGAGGCTGAGCCGTACCCGGCGGTCAGCGATCCGGCGGTACTCTTCCCTGGCGGCTTCCTCGGTGGTGTCCTCGTCGGCGAAGGTCTTGTTGTTCGACTCCATCTCCTTCGTGATCGAGTTCCACACCTGCTCGAATTCCTCGTCGACCAGGGTCGGCGGCGGATCGAATTTGTGCGTCTCGTCGAGGCGATCGAACAGCGCGCGCTTGACGTGCTGCCTCATCGCGCGGGCGAATTCGGCGGTGAGCCGGTCGCGAACGGCTTTTTTAAGCTGATCGAGCGTGTTCAGACCGATGCTCTGGGCGAACTCATCGTCGATCTTGGTTTCTTCCGGAATCTCGATCATGCTTGCCGTGGTCTCGAACTCGGCGTCCTTCCCGGCCAGTTCGGTGTCGGCGTAGTTCTTGGGAAACGACGCCTTGACGACGCGGGTCTCGCCGACGCCAATCCCGACCAGTTGCTCTTCGAATCCGGGAATGAGGGCGTTCGACCCGAGCACGACCAGAATGTCCTCGCTGCTGCCGCCGTCGAACGGCTCGCCGTCGATGGTCCCCTTGAACGAGATGGTCACGCGATCGCCGTTCTCGGCTTTCGCGCCCTCCGCCCGCGCGGAGTAGTTGCGGTTCTGGTCGGCGATCCGCTTGATGCCTTCGTCGACATCGGCGTCGGACACCTCGACCACCGGCTTTTCGATGTTGAAGCTCTTGAAGTCCGCGATCTCGATCGCCGGCACGACTTCCATCGTCACGGTGTAGTTGAGGTCGGCTTTGCCCGCGAGGATGTCCTCGATCTCTTTTTCATCCGACGGCATCGCCACCTTGGGATTACCTGCGAGCTTGAAGCCGTTATCGGAGACGATTTGCATGTTGGTATCGCGGATCAT
>NZ_MKRN01000187.1 GCF_001896955.1 Nitrobacter sp. 62-13
CTCGGCAAGGTGCTCGGCCCGCGCGGCATGATGCCGAATCCGAAGATCGGCACCGTGACCATGGACGTCGCCGGCGCCGTGAAGGGCGCCAAGGGCGGTTCGGTCGAATTCCGCGTCGAGAAGGCCGGAATCGTGCAGGCCGGTATCGGCAAGGCCTCGTTCTCGGAGGAGAAACTCGTCGAGAACATCAAGGCGTTGGCGGACGCGGTGGCGAAGGCGAAGCCCGCCGGCGCCAAGGGCACCTATATCCAGCGCATCGCGGTGTCCTCGACCATGGGTCCGGGCGTCAAGGTCGAGCCGGGAACCGTCCTCGGCTGACGCTGGGAATTGCTGACGAGAAACGAGGCGGGATCGGACCTTCCGGACCCGCCTTTTTTATTTGCGATACCCGTGGTGAAGGTTCCGGCGCGACTGCGCCGTCCTCGGCGCTGTTGATGTCCTGCCGGGCCGAGATGCGATATTTTGTCCGGATCGAAAGCTGGCCGGAAAATTGCATGATTTAGGACTTGGCAACGCAGCAGAGATTCGTTAAACACCGCGCTCCGGACGTGCTGGCTTGCGCTCGCATGTCCGTGTTCGCATTCCAAAAATCCAACGAGATAGGAGTTCTTCCTTCCCGCATGTCCATTCGGATGGTTCGGGAGGACGGAGCGTCAATCTGGCTGGGACGATGGTGCGAACGGGGTCGTTGGTCGTCCCGTCAGGGATGATGTTGTCGATCCCATCCTGTCCGAGACTGCAGGCGCCCGCGGCTAACGCAAGTTGGTCCAACGGCTTAATCGCATGGCCTGCATAGACGGGTGAAGACCGGATTTCGCTTTCCGAACCATGAACGGAAGGCAGCAGATTGGGTTCGAACCTCGACACCCCGTGCCTTCGGCCGTGAGGCCTTTGGACGCGGGAGGGCAGGCTACTGAATGTCGTCACGCCCGGCGTGTCTCGGGACCGGTATCTTGAAGCCGATCTTGGGATCAGGTTCCGGGCTGGGCGATGGGTATAACCCGGTGGTCCCAGCCTTGAGGCGAAGGCCGCCAAACGGAAAGAGCTTGCTGTGGAACGAGCGGCAAAAAAAGAAGCGGTCGAACAGCTCAACGAGACCTTCA
>NZ_MKRN01000188.1 GCF_001896955.1 Nitrobacter sp. 62-13
GCGGCCGGCATTGCCGCAGCGTCCGCGCTCGGCGCGAGCGCCGCGCAGGCGGCGGCTGGCGACGAATTGAAGGCGATCCCCGAACTCGCTCCCCACTGGAAGAAGCTGGACCTCGCGGCGATCCTGCGCAAGCCGGCGGCGTTCGCATCGGTGAGCCAGAACAATTCGCTGTATCAGCCATGGGGCGCGCAGGCCGGCGAGAAGCATTGGGAGCGTGGCAGCCTCGCGGCCACGATCAAGGTGGTGAACGCTGCGCGCAAAGCATCCAACTTCAAGTCGTTCAACTGGATCGGCTACGAGGTCTTCCGCGAAAACTATCCGCAGTCCGAGTTCGACAAGGTGCAATATGAAAGCTGGACCGGCGCGCTGAATTTCTCGCCGGAGAAAAAGAAGGCCGACAACGAGCTGGTTCCCGAACTGCGCGCGCTGGTGCGGCCCGGCGATCTCGAGTTCAATGAACTGGCTTTGCAGACCGCATTCGCCGGCACGCAACTGCCGCTCGAATTGTCGCGCAAGCGGATCGAGGTGCTGGTCCTGACCGGCATCCACACCGACTGGTGCATCGAGGGCAACGCACGCGCCGCGCGCGACAACGGCTACCTGCCCATTGTGATCGGCGACGCAACCGGGACGCAGAAGCCGGAGCAGCTTGCGGGTGCGTTGGAGCGCATCAACAACTTCTTCGCGCCGGTCATTTCCTCCGATACCTTCGTGCGGCTGCTGGGTCAGTCGAGCTGAACCGATCCTCCACGAGGAGGTCACGACGCTGCGGGCCGGTCTTGACCACGCCGGCCCGAGCGTTGCCCCGGACTGTCCCCTTTCGGTACAAAATGTCGCATCGGTGGTGCCGGGAATCCACATTTTAACCTTTAATTAACGATGGACCTTGAAGACCGCGCGCCGACTTGCTTTGATCGGGACATGAGCACGACCCTGATCGAACTCCGGCCGGCCAAGGTCGCGGATGCATCCGCGGTCGCCGCCACCCATGACGAAGCTTGGCGTTCGGCCTATCAGGGCATCATTCCCGGCGCGGAGCTTGAGAAGCTGATCAACCGGCGCGGTCCACACTGGTGGGACAGCGCGATCCGCAAAGGCAGCCGTATCAGCGTGCTGGTATTCGGCGACAAAGTCGCGGGCTATGCGAACTACGGTCACAACCGCGCCCGCAGCCTGCACTATGAAGGCGAAATCTACGAGCTTTACCTGCGCCCGGAATTCCAGGGCCTGGGGTTCGGCCGACGGCTGTTCACCGCCGCCCGGCGCGACCTCACGCAGAGCGGACTGAAAAGCATGGTGACCTGGGCGCTGTCCGACAACGAGTCGGCGACGGAGTTCTACCGCGCGCTCGGCGGCCGCATGGTCGCCCGCTCATCGGAGAGGTTCGGGCCGAAGTCGCTCGACAAGGTGGCGTTCGCCTGGGCCGGTTAGTGAAGCGGATTTAAAGATCGCGCCATCGTCATTCCGGCCTCCGCAGAAGCCATGCTCCGGATCCGGGAATGCGAGGGTCCGTTTCAACGGCGTTGAACCAGACTCGTCGCTTGCCTTTTTGTTTGAGCATGATCCTTTCCGAAAGCCGGTTTCCACTTTTTCGGGATCATGCCCTTAAAGACAATCGGCCGGTTTAGATACCGGGTTCGCGCGTCCGGCGCGCCCCGGATTGATCGAAAGTTTTTCAGCACCCCAAGTCGCCATTGAAGCCCGCCCGCTGCCCGGTCATAGTCGTTTTTCAGATTCCCATCCCAGACCCACCGCGAGGCGGCCGATGCGTATCGATGCGATCTCGACCGGACCCAATCCGCCACATGAGGTGAATGTCATCATCGAGGTGCCGGTCGGCGGCGAGCCCATCAAGTACGAGATGGACAAGAACGCCGGCACGCTGGTGGTCGACCGGTTTCTCTACACCGCGATGCGCTATCCCGGGAATTACGGCTTCATCCCGCATACGCTGTCGCAGGACGGCGACCCCTGCGACGTGCTGGTCGCCAACACGCGCGGTATCGTCCCCGGCGCCGTGATCAGCGTCCGGCCGGTCGGCGTATTGTTGATGGAGGACGAGGCCGGCGGCGACGAGAAAATCATCGCGGTCCCGACCTCGAAACTGACCCAGCGCTACGACAAGGTGAAAAACTACAGCGACCTGCCCGACATCACGCTGCAGCAGATCCAGCACTTCTTCGAGCACTACAAGGATCTGGAGCCCGGCAAATGGGTCAAGGTGTTGCGCTGGGGCGGCGCAGACGACGCGCACAGGTTGATCCTGGAAGCCATCGCGCGTGCGAAGGGGAAGTAGCTGCGCTACATCCCCGGCGCGGGCAATCCTTCGATCGCGCAGGCGGCGCGCAGCGTATTGACGAGAAGACAGGCCACCGTCATCTGGCCGACGCCGCCAGGCACCGGCGTCACCGCCCCCGCGACCTTCATGGCTTCGTCGAACGCAACGTCGCCGACGAGGCGGGTCTTGCCGTCGGCCGCAGGCAGGCGGGTGATGCCGACATCGATCACGGTCGCGCCCGGCTTGAGCCAGTCGCCGCGCACCATTTCGGCCTTGCCGACCGCCGCATAGACGAGATCGGCGCGGCGGCAGAGTTCGGGCAGGTTGCGCGAGCGTGAATGCGCGATGGTCACCGTGGCGTTTTCGTTGAGCAGCAACTGCACCAGCGGCCGTCCCACAAGATTGGAGCGACCGATCACGATGGCATCCATGCCTTCGAGCGAGGAATGCACGCTCTTGGTCAGGATGATGCAGCCGAGCGGCGTGCACGGCGACAATGCGGGCAAACCGCCGGCGAGACGACCGGCGTTATGCGGATGCAGGCCGTCGACATCCTTCGCCGGATCGATGGACGCAATGATGGTTTCGGTATCGAGTCCCTTCGGCAGCGGCAGTTGAACCAGAATGCCATGCACGGCGGGATCGGCGTTCAGTTTCGCGACCAGCGCCAGCAGGTCCGCCTGCGCGACATCGGCCGGCAGGACGTGTTCGAACGAGGCCATGCCGGCCGCCTGGGTCTGCTTGTGCTTGTTGCGGACGTAAACTTCGCTCGCGGGATCGTTGCCGACCAGCACCACGGCGAGGCCCGGAGTCAGCCCGTGATCGCGCTTCACCCGCGCCACCTCATCGGCCACCCGCGCGCGCAAATCTGCCGCGATGAGTTTTCCATCGATGATTTTGGCCGTCATGCTGATTCCTGGGCTTGCTGGAGTCTTTCACCGTTTCATGGAAACGATGAAAGCCTCCAGCTTCTTGGTTTAACGCGTTTCTTCACGCGAACCGGATTCCACTTCGCTCGAAAACGCTCTAGTCCGGTTCGGCCGCGGTCAATGCGCGAAGGGCATTGCCGAGCTTAACGGGATCGCCGCCGACCGCGACCTGCTTCAGCCGCGACGTCGCCCCCGCACGTATCCGGACGTCGATTTTCCGCACTCCGAGCGCCTTCGCCAGTATCGCCATGACAGCGCGATTGGCTTCGCCGCCTTCGGCGAGGGCGCGAACGCGAATCTTCACCACCGGGCGTCCGTCGGCCAACGTCTCAATGCCATCGATCCCGTCGCGGCCGCCGCGCGGCGTCACCCGGAGCGCGATGCTGATGCCCTCCGGAGAATACCGCCACGGCTCCATCAAGCCGCCGGTCAGAACACGGCGGGATAGATGTAATAGGTGATGACCCGCTGCATGAACAGGATGATCAGGATCAGGATGATCGGGGAGATGTCGAGCCCGCCGAGATTGGGCAGCATCCGGCGGATCGGCGCCAGCAGGGGTTCGGTGATCCGTTCCAGGAACTCAGCCACCGCGGCCACGAACTGATTGCGGGTATTCACCACATTGAAGGCAATCAGCCATGACAGGATCGCCGAGGCAATCAGCAGCCAGACATAGAGGTCGAGGATGATGAGAACGATATCCAGTATGGCTCGCATGAGGACTTGGCTCGCGGGTTTGGTCGTGGATTCGACCGGTGGAGGGAGTTTGACATTCGCGACCCCACCTGGCCGCGCGTCTCGGACGCGAATATTAGAATGGGACCACTCGTGCAGCGATTCAGCCGTTCTCTTCACCTTTGGCCGAAGGGCCGTCAAGAGAACTTCTGAACCGAACCACACCGGCAGTATCGGTCTCTCGTCTTCCCGGAATTGAAGTTCGCCCTTGGGGTGGTGACGCGACGGCGGCGAACTTGGCATCCGGACAACACGAGCCCGCTAAAATACCGTTTCGGTTCCCGCCAAACAAGGGAAGTCCGGGAAAATGAGCCTGAAATGCCGGTTTCAGCCGTTCTTGACTTGCCATTGACGAGGATTGTAAATGACGACGTTCCGGTCGCCGCGTCGTTCGCCGACCGTGGACGGGGCCATAGCTCAGCTGGGAGAGCGCGTCGTTCGCAATGACGAGGTCGGCGGTTCGATCCCGCCTGGCTCCACCAGTGATTCCGGAGAGGCAACCGTTATTCTGTGGAGCTGCCGTCGATCACGACGCGCTCGCTCGAACCGCTCGATCGTCGAAAGTGAAGCTCGACAGGACCGCGCATAATCCACGTCATTCGTCGTGGGACATCCTGTGGCCGGGCCGCCCCCTCGGCTGGCCGGCAGCTATTCGGACCCTGATCCGCAACTCAGCGTTGTACCTCGCGGATGAAATGCATCGCAGCATGGCGGATGGTGCAGCGCGGTTACTGCCAATGCGTTCCCCAGGGGCAACAACGCGGTCGAATCAGCACTTGCCGGCACACGGAAGCGGTGCGGAATGTCCGATCAGACAGAAGGTAAGATAATATTAGCCATAAGTAAGATGATAATGTCGGTCACACGATTCGGTCACGGCTCTGCTGGCGACCTCCAGCGCGCAGCCGGAGGAACGGGGCATGGGCAGACCGTCAATGGACAAGTCGGGCTTGGTGGCATGGCTCGCTTTGGCGTTGACGTGGGCGGCGCCAGGGGCAGCACAGGATGCCAGTTGGCTCGCTGCTCCGCCCGGCGGCGATTTTAATGACGCGGCGAACTGGACCCCGGCCACCGTGCCGACCGGCACCGCATCGTTCGGCATGTCGACCGGCACGACCATTACATTCTCGAGTGACACCACGCTGGGCGGGTGGACCTTCAACGCCGGCGCTTCGAATTATACCTTCGCCAGCGACCATGCTCTGATGTTCACCGGCGGGGGAATCGTCCTCAACGACGGCAGCGCCGACATCACCAACAATAATTTGCTGCAATTCTCCCACGCCAGCACAGCCGGCAGCGCCAGCATCACTGACACCAATAACGGTGTCCTGCAGTTCATCGACACCAGCACGGCCGGCAACGCCGTCATCACCAATCATGGTAGCCTGGAGTTCTATGACGCCACCAGGGCGGGCAGCGCCAACATCACCAACACCGGGACCCTGTACTTCTTCGGTGGCAGCACGGCCGACAACGCTATCATCACAAACAACGGTTCTCTGCAATTCGCCACCCGCGGCACGGCCGGCAACGCCAGTATCACCAATGGGGCTGGTGCGTCGACCGACTTCTCGGGGTCGAGCGGACCGCTCAACGACGGACAGCTTTCCGCCGGCTCGATCGCAGGCAACGGGCAATTCTACCTCGGTGCCAATCAACTGACGGTTGGCGGCAACAATCTGAGCACCACCGTCAACGGCGTCATCAGCGACTGCGGACCATCAGGCTCGAGTTGTAGTTCAACTGGCGCCACCGGCGGCACGCTGATCAAGACCGGGACGGGAACGCTGACGCTCACCAGCGCCAACCTCTATACCGGAGCCACCACGGTTGATGCCGGCACGCTCAACGTCACCGGCTCGCTGGCGGCGTCAAGCGCGGTCAGCGTCAACACCGGCGCGGTGCTTGCCGGCACCGGCAGCGTCGGCAGCGTCGGCATCAACAGCGGCGGCACGCTGGCGCCGGGCGACGGCACGCCGGGCTCCTCAATGAGTCTCGGCAGCCTGACCCTGCAAGCGGGCGCGGAGTATGTGGTGATGCTCAACCCCGCCACCGCGTCTTCCGCCCATGTCACGGGTGCAGCGACGCTCAGTGGGGCCACCGTCAGGGCGATCTATGCCAACGGCAGTTACATCTCGAAGCAATATACCATCCTCACCGCGGGCAACATCAGCGGCACGTTCGGCTCGCTGGCCAACACCAACCTTCCCGCGAACTTCACGACCGGCCTGAGTTATGACCCGACCCATGCCTACCTCAACCTGACGCTGAACTTTGTTCCGCAGCTTGCGAGTGCCTACCTCAGCACGAATCAGCGCAACGTCGCCACTACGCTGATCAATTCCTTCAACACCACCGGCGGCATTCCGCTGGTGTTCGGTGCGCTGACGCCGGCGGGCCTGACGTATATCTCGGGTGAAGCGGCGACCGGCTCGCTACAGTCCACCTTCAATGCGATGGACCTGTTCCTGGGGATCCTGACCGATCCCTTCATCGCCGGCCGCGGCAATGGTGCAACCGCAAACGGTGCGGCGCCGGCCCATCCCGAAGGGCGCTACGCTGTCAGCGCCTATGCGCCGGGAGACACGCCGCGCTACGAGCGTGACGCCTATGCCGCGATCTATCGTAAGGCGCCTGCAACGGCCGATCCCCTCACCCCACGCTGGAGCGTGTGGGCCACGGGCTATGGCGGCTCGCAGACCACCGACGGCAATACGTCGCTCGGGTCCAGTACCGCGACTTCCAGTGTCGCCGGCGTCGCGGTCGGCGCCGACTACCGCATTTCGCCGTTCACAACCGCGAGCTTCGCGCTGGCGGGCGGCGGAACCACCTTCAATGTCGTCAACGGAAGCGGACGGTCCGACCTGTTCCAGACGGGCACCTTCCTTCGACACACTGTCGGCTCCGCCTATCTCTCCGGTGCGCTCGCTTACGGCTGGCAGGACGTCACCACCAACCGCCTCGTGACGATCAGCAGCGCAGACCGGTTGCAGGCGCGTTTCAGCGCCGATGCATGGTCGGGTCGTGTCGAAAACGGCTATCGCGCGGTCAGTTCCGCAACGGGCGGCGTCGGTATCACGCCTTATACGGCCGGCCAGTTCATCACCTTCGAACTGCCGGCTTATGCCGAAAGTGTTCTGTCTGGCGCCAACACCTTTGCGCTGGCCAACCATGCCAAAAGCGTGACGGATATCCGCAGCGAAGTCGGTATCCGCACCGACAAATCCTGCGCGGTGCAGGACGCGATCCTGACGCTGCGCGGACGTCTTGCATGGGCGCACGATTTCAATCCGGACCGTACCGTCGTGGCGACGTTCCAGACCTTGCCCGGCGCCAGCTTCGTCGTAAACGGCGCGGCCATGGCCTCCGACGCCGCGCTTATCACCGGCGGGGCCGAGATGAAGTGGATCGACGACTGGTCGGTGGCCGCCACCTTCGAGAGCGAGTTCTCCAACGTCACGCGATCCTACGCCGGCAAGGGCACGATCCGCCACGTGTGGTGAGAAGCCGCGGGCCGAAACGTCACGATCGCCTTCGCATCTGGAAACCGGCGACCCCCCACAGGATGAAGTCGCGCGGAAACAGCCGAAGCAGGAACGGCACGATCTTGATCGCGCGCCCGGGCAGCACGGCCCTCTTGTTGGCCATCAGCGCCTTGTAGCCGTCCGCCGCAACGTCCTTTGCGGACACCTTGAGAATCGCGGAATCAAAGCCCGGCTTGAGCCCCGCCCGCGCCTGAAATCCGGAGGGCACCGGCCCCGGACAGATCACGGTGACCCGGACCCCGAGCGGCCCCAGTTCGCCGCGCAGCGCCTCGCTGAACGACAGGACAAAGGCTTTCGTTGCGTAATAGACCGCCATTCCGGGACCCGGCAAAAATCCTCCGATCGATCCGACATTAAGAATGCCGCCGCGCAGCCGGATCACGCTTGGGGCGAAATGCAATGTCAGATCGGTCAGCGCCCGGATGTTGAGGTCGATCATCGCAAGCTGATCGGCGCGATCCAGTTCGGCAGCACGGCCGAACAATCCATACCCGGCATTGTTCACGAGATACTTGACCTCGACACTCTCGGCGGTGAGTGCCGCAGCGATCCGGTCTGTCGCATCCGCTTCGCCGAGATCGCACGGGATCACGATCGGCGACATGCGGCCCGATGCGGCGATTTCAGCCGCAAGCGCATTGAGGCGGTCGGCGCGCCGGGCGACCAGGGCCACCCTGTGCCCGTGGGCGGAGAATACCCGCGCGAATTCGGCGCCGATCCCGGAGGACGCGCCTGTTATCAATGTCACCGGATTGATCACGATACACACTCTTGAAAATGACTGTGAATAAAACACGGCCGGAGGGCGACCGTTTCAGCATGGAGCGGGACGGTCTTCAACACGCTGACGGGAGCGTCAGTTCGAATATTCCGCTTTACATTTGCAACCGGAAACCCTGACAAACCGGGCGCGCTCGGCGGTTCACGCCGCGCGGCTCCTCAGTTTGACCGACCTGCCGCTGATCGCTGGCCGACGCGGTGCTTGAGTTCGATGCGATCGCGCGAGGAGACCGCCAGGAGATCGGCGGCGCGCCACACCACGTTCTCCTCGAATTCGCTGACGTGACCGTCCGCATAAACCAGTTCCCACATCATTTCGACGATGCGCAAACGATCCTCATCGTTCAGCGATCGCATGATCACGCTGGTGAAATGATAGAGGTCGACCGCTTCGCCCTCAACCAGCGTCGCCGCCTCGATCAGCTTGTCGGCGGTGCCGGGGTCCAATTCAAAACGGGTTTCGATCAGTTCGTGCAACTTGCGAAGTTCAACATCGGAAGGCGCACCGTCGAGCGAGATGATATGGACGAACAGCGCAGTCGCCGCGAGCTTGCACCCCGTTTCGTCGAATGACCGATGTTCCGGCGTTTCGGATGACACAACGTCGGCAATGAAATGGCGCAGTCTGTCGAGCATCGATTCGTCTGCCGCAATGTTGGAATGTCACGCGAGCGCGTTCATCAATACGGAAGTCAACCATGCACCTTGCGCCGGAGTTCCCCGCGAAAGGATTACGCTTCGGCAAGGCAGCAGCTGAAGCCTACTCGCCGTGCTCGGTCAAGGTCCTGGCGCACCTCTTGCTGAGCTTGGCGCGGTGTTCCTTCAAGCACGCCAGAACGACCATATCGCCGTCGTTCATCTTGGACCGGCAATACCGCGTCACGTCTCGCGCGCAGTCGGAATGATGCTTTTCCGCAGCGCTTTGCGCCGACGCGACGCCGGTCATTCCGAGCAGGGACAGAAGCGATAAAATGGCGGCAAGGCGGGTCATCGGTGCTCCATCAGTTTCGGTTGAAATCTACCTGCATCTTGCAAAATCGGCCGGCGGTCCTCAATCACATGCTCCTGAATCGAACAAGCTGGCACCGCTCACGTGACTCGAATACGCGACTTCTATCATTATGGAGTGAGAAAAAGTCTGTAGCAGCAGCATGGTTCAAGCGCTTTCTCAGCCGAGGCGCCCAGCGGTCTGTCCGGGCCGGCGCGCACAGCCGATTCAATCAGCGCGAGAATCAAGATGACAGCATCTCCTCCCCTGAAACGACCTTTTCCACCGCTGCGATGCCGCGATCGGCCAATTGTATTTTGTGCCTGACCCCCTCCTGGCGCCAGGCGACGATCATCGCGTGTGCCGCGTCTTGCCGCAGCTCTGCACGCCGGACCGCTTGTCCCGAGAATGTCAGGTAGCGCATCACGATGTCGAGCGCCTCGCTCAAAACAGCCGGGTCCACATCCAAGGGCCACAGGTACGGCAACATCACACACTCCTCGTCGCGCACGGTGTGAAAGCGTCTACGACCTAAAAGGGTTCCAGAAACTAATCAGGGACGGGCCCTTTTGGCTACTGAAAGCTTCCGGTTTTCGGTGAGATATTCAATCCACAGCCGCTCCATCATTCGCTCCGCCTCTCCGGCTGGTACTCCTCTCCGTTCTTCAAGGACCTTCCCATTTGGCCTTTATGGACCGTGCCGGAGTCAGGATTGTCGAAGTGCGGCATGAATGTCGCTCCGGCAGGGATGCGCGTCATGCCTTCCGTGGTCACCATGAATTGGTCGGGCGTTCCGGGTGTCGCCCTATGCATCTTCTCGAGCGGCCGTCTCTCCGCGAAGTTCGAGATGGATCCGCGTCATCGCCTTCCGGCCGCCTTGAGCAAGAACACCCGCTTGAGCAAGGACACCCGTATGAGCGGAACGAGCCTCGTGCAGCAAGCGAGCTTTCTTTCGCCTGGTTGCTCGCTGGCTCCTTTGACGAAACAGGGACCGGATAACCCAGCCGGCCTGACAAATTTAGTCAGTATTTTCGGCCATAGGGTTGGTGCCGCTTGCGTGACTCGAACACGCGACCCCATCATTACGAATGATGTGCTCTACCAACTGAGCTAAAGCGGCTTAACCCTTCACATGCCAGGGTCATTGCGGCGCGGCCGGAAACATTCCGGCGCACCTCGCTCCTGATTATCGGGCGCTGTCCCCCTTTGCAAGAACCCGACGCCGCGCCGCCGACAAATATCGCTGCCCGGCGGCCGTCAGGTGCTCCGACGCGACAGGAGACCGCGCAATCCTCCGGCCTGGCGCGCGGCCGGCGTGTTTTCCTCAGCAAATCCATCGTTTTGCTGATCTTCATCGACTCCCGGATCGTCGGGGGCGCGAACGATCGGAATCACCGCGGGAATGTCGGGCGCGCCGGTCTTGTCCGAGTCCGGTTGGGCACGGAAGCCCGGCGACGGCTCGGCCTCGACTCCGGCCGGTGACGGTTCGACCGCGATGACCGGCGTTGCGCCGTCCTGAGCGGCGGAATCCTCCGTCGGAGACGCCGGCGGCAACGCTTCGACGCGCGGCGCTTCGCCCGCGATCTGGTCCGGGAGTCCGGCCTCGACCAAAGCGGGCCGGCTCGACGGCAGCGCCGCCAGCGGGGTCTGCCACTGAAAGGCATCGAGCCGCCCGGTCACCGGCGAGACCGGACGCCAGTGGTCCGACACGTATCCGTCCGCGGTCCAGACCGGATCGTGCAGGGCACGAACCGCACGCAGCGTCCAGGCGCGGGCGCGGCCGCTATCGCCGTGTTCGTTGTGCTCGATTTCGGCCATCAGCATCGCAACGCGTTGTGTCGGCGCGGCAATCAGCGGCTCCAGTGCGGCGCGGGCGCGGGCGAATTCGCTGGCGTCGATCGCAGCGCGCGCAATGGCCATCGCGCCTTCCGGATGACCTGGCGTTTTTTCCGCCAGCGTCTCGACCCGCGCCAGCCGCTCCCGCGCCGAATCGCCGGGCGTGACATGGGCATAAGCGTCCGCGAGATCAGGGTGCGGCTGCGCCAGCCACGCGGTTTCGATCATCCGCATCGCACGCCGCATCTGGTTCGCTTCGCTCAGATACCTGCTCGCAAGCACCACGGCCGGAACGAGCGTCGGGGCGAATTTCACCGCCTCCATGACGCTCGTACGTGACGCGTCGCGATCCGACTGTTCAAGCTCCAGCGCCCGCGCGGTCAGCAGCACGCCGCGCTGACGGCGATACAGCGCCTTGTCGATGAGCCCAGACGCGACGTTCTTGTCGAGGATGGCAAGCGCGCCGGTCCAGTCGGCCCGCGCGCAACGGTAGCCGAGCGCGGCCTGCGAAGCCCACATCGACGACGGTGAAACCTTGAGCGCTTCCTCGGCGATCGCCACCGCGGCCGCGCGATCATCGGCACGCTGGGCTTCGATGAAAAGCCCGCGCAAGCCCAACAACCGCGTGTCCGCCCGTTCGGCCATGGCGCGGAAGGCGCGCTGCGCGCGGTCCGCATTGCCGTCGAGCTGCGCGGACTGCGCATGCAGCAGCAACGTCAACGGATCGCGCGACACCAGCCGCCGGGCAGCCCTGGCATGTGATCGTGCGGCTGCAGCGTCGCCCTGACCGATCGCGAGAAGTCCACGGGTCACCGCCTCCCGGCCGCGCGCGTTGCGGCGATCCCGCCGCGCCCGCCGCATGCGCTTCGGCGCGAGCCACAGACCCCGCACGATGCTCCACACCAGAACGGCGGCAACGACAAGCAGGCCCAATCCAAGTATGAAAGCCGGCACCGTTGCTTCGATACGCCAGACATCCCACGACATCACGATCGTGCCGGTCTGATCGGCGACCCAGGTGGCGCCCAGCGCCGCGAGTGCAATGAGAACGAGGAACAGGATAATGCGGAACATCTGAAACCTATGGCGCTGGTTTGGTCAGCGCCGCCATCGCGTCGGCTGCGAATTGACGCGACGCGGCAAGAGCGGCATCGTGTGCGTCGACCCTGGCGAGCCAAGGTTCGGCGGCGGTGCGATCGGCCGCAGGAAGTGAGTTCAATTCTGCCTTCGCTGCGGCCACGTCGTTTTGCCGCGCCGCTGCGGCGATGCGCTCGACGATGGCGCTGGCGGCTTCCTTGTGCGAACCGTCGATGCGTTCGACGTGCACCAGACGTGCGGCGCCCTCCTGCAACCGATTTATGATGCTGCTGCCGGTCGTCGCCATGACCGGCGTCGATGCCGGCGCAATCTTCGGCACGATCGCAAGCAGTTCGCGAGACAATGCGTTCGCACTTGGCACGCCCGAGTCCGCAAACACTTCCAGCGATTTTAACGTGCCGGGATCGGCGATCAGGCCCTTCGACGCCGCCAGCAGATCGCCATAAGGCTGCCCCTGGCGCACCGCCGCATTGAGCAGCGTCGCGGCCATCGCCCGGCGGAGCGGCACGTCATCGGCCGGAGCCGGCTCATGCTTGGTTGCGTCGGCGCTCTGGGTTTGTGTTGTCTGCTCGACCTGGTGTTCGACTTGAGCGAGCCGGGCGCTGATGGCCGCAAGATCAGACGCATCGTCGGCGTCACGAGGCGCGGCCGCGCCCTCCTTCAGTCCCGCCGCCAGCTTGTCGGACTGACCACGAACCGCGGCGAGTTCGCTGCGCAAGGATGCAACGGATTTTTCCAGGGCATCGACACGCGCAGCAGCGGCCGGATCGGACGCCGGAGCAGCCGGCTTGCCGGCTTTGGATTCGACGCTGGCTAACCGGTTCGAAAGATCGCCGAACTGCTCCTGACTGACTTGCGGCGCAGGCGCGGAGGACAATAGCGGCAAGTCCGCCAGCCGCGCGCCGGCGATCACGAACCCGGCCGCGACCGCGCCGCTGAGCGCACCAACCACGGCCGACAAGGCACGGGAGCGCGGAGGCGGAGCAACGGGCTGCTCGGAGATGGACTGTTGATCGCCCATAGCGCCATCCGTAGCACCGGAATCGGACTCATCCGCATTAGACATTCGATTGGCTTCGAGGTCTGCGGCAGACGAGTTGTTGTGCCAGCCCCCCTCCTGCGTCACGTCATCCTGCCTGGTATCGGCGGCTCCGTCCGAAAGTCCCGAAGCGGCTTGATCCGCCTCCTTGGCGCTTTCAGTCGTTTCAATGTCCGTCGCAGGCGAGTGCTTCTGCGAGCCCCCCTCCTGCGACGCGTCATCGTGCCTGTCATCTGCCATCGTCACGGTTCCCCATTGCGGCGACACATCGGTATCAGATCGAGACCCCTCTCCCTATTACCCCGATTACGGTCGCAACGCACCAACTACCGCGCCAGCGGCCGCACCGCACAATTTCACCGCGATGAAGGCTGCAACGCGCCGTCAAGCGCCTCCAATACCGCATTTTCGGCCGGCGCGCGCGCCACCACCACCTGCGGAGCGCCGGCATCGCGCAGAATTGAGGCCACGGCTCCGGAGATACAGCATTGCGGGATCGCCAAAGCCGATATTTCGACGCCACCGACGCGAACGGCGTCCAGAAATGCACGGGCGCTGCGTCGCGAGTAATGCAGCACCGCCGAAATCCGGTGGGCGGCAAATGCATCGCAGACGTCGCGGGCGAGATTCGCCACCGGCGCCATCCGGTAGCAGATCGCCGTCATCACGGCCAAACCGCGCGTTCCGAGTTCTGCGGCGAGGTCGCATGACCGGTCAGCCGCCGCAAGATAAAGTATTTTGGCCCCCCTCGGCAGGGTTTTGGCGCGAACGCTCTTGATGATGAGTTCGCGCAATGCGATCGCATCACCGCCCGCCGCGGCCACGTCCCGAAAGCCGGCATCGCGCGCCGCCTCCGCGGTATGCCGGCCGACCGCGAACACGGCCAGCCCCAGCAGCGACTCTCTGCCCGGATGTGCGGCGAGCGCGCGCAGCGCGTTGGCGCTGGTCACGATGACGGCATCGTAGCCCGCGTCCGGATCGATCTCGAACGGGACCGCTTCGAAACGCAGCACCGGCGACAGCAGAACCTCGAGCCCCTTCGCGCGGAGTGCCGCGGCCGTGGTCTCGTTGTCCGGCTCCGGCCGTGTGACGAGAACCGCCAACGCCTTATGCTCCGGCGAACAGCGTGAAGAATTTCTCGCCGGCGCGCTCGCGCAGTTCCCGCGCGGCGTCCGCACCGAGCGCGATTGCATCGGCACGCCCACCCTCGCGCGTGGTCTCATAGGACTCCTTGCCATCGGGAGAAATGATGAGGCCGCGGAAATGGATGCGATCACCGTTCACGCGGCAATGGCCGCCGATCGGCGTGCGGCAGGAGCCGTCGAGCAGCGCCAGAAAGCTCCGCTCGGCGCTCAGCGCAACTTCCGTCTCGGAATCGCCGATCGCCTTGACGAAGGAATTGATGCGGTCATCGTCACGGCGCGACTCGATCGCGATGGCGCCCTGCCCGACCGCCGGCAGGAATTCGTCGACCTCCAGAACGCGGGTCGCCTTGTCCTGCAATCCGAGGCGATTGAGGCCAGCCAGCGCCAGCAGCGTGGCATCGGCCTCTCCCGCCGCGATCTTGCGCAAGCGCGTCTCGACATTGCCGCGCAATGAATTGACTTTCAGGTCCGGGCGCAGCCGCAGCACCATGGCTTGCCGCCGCAGCGAGGCCGTCCCAACCGTCGCGCCTGCCGGCAGATCCTTCAAAGAGCCGGCGCGCGGGCTGATAAAGACGTCGCGAACGTCCTCGCGCGGCAAAAACGCCGGCAGCCAGGTGGCGTCAGGCAGAAAGGTCGGCACGTCCTTGGACGAATGCACTGCGAAATCGATCGAGCCCGCCAGCAGGGCTTCCTCGATCTCCTTGGTAAAGAGACCCTTGCCGCCGACATCGAAAAGCGGACGATCCTGAATCGCATCGCCCGAGGTGCGGATGGTCTTGATGACGATTCGCTCGGGCTCGACCTGATGCGCCCGCGCCAGCCGGCCACGCACCTCGTGGGCCTGCGCCAGCGCCAGCGGGCTGCCGCGGGTGCCGATCGTTGCCAATATGTCTGTCTCACCCGAGGATTGCACGCCAGGACCTCATAATGTTCCACCGTCAGGGAAGGGAAACGCTGGTTTACCGGATAACGCAAGACCATATCTCGTGGTCCCATTCCAGCATTCTCACGCCCTTGCCGCGGAAGCTGCTTGTAAAGGCTGGAATCAGCGGGGCAGATTCTGATTTTGACATCCGCTTGACGGGTTTGCTGCAAAGTGGGTAGCGAGTGTCAAAGTCACCCCCGCTGGATACGATATACCGATGCTGGTGCTAGGGATCGAGACCACCTGCGACGAAACCGCAGCCGCCGTGGTCGAGCGCCAAGCCGACGGAAGCGCCCGGATTCTCTCCAATGTCGTGCGCTCGCAGACCCGAGAACATGCTCCCTATGGGGGCGTGGTTCCTGAAATCGCAGCGCGCGCCCATGTCGATCTGCTCGACGGCATTATAGCCCGCGCCATCAAGGAATCGGGCGTGGACTTTCCCCAGCTTTCCGGGGTCGCGGCTGCTGCCGGACCGGGCCTGATCGGCGGCGTCATCGTGGGTCTGACCACGGCAAAGGCGATCGCACTCGTTCACCGAACGCCGCTGATCGCGGTCAATCACCTGGAGGCCCACGCGCTGACGCCACGGCTGACCGGCCGACTGGAATTTCCCTACTGCCTGTTCCTCGCCTCCGGCGGCCATACCCAGATCGTCGCGGTGCTCGGCGTCGGCCATTATGTACGGCTCGGCACCACGGTCGATGACGCCATGGGCGAGGCCTTCGACAAGGTGGCGAAGATGCTCGGCCTGCCCTACCCCGGCGGACCGCAGGTCGAGCGCGCCGCGGCGAGCGGCGACGCCACCCGATTCAACTTTCCCCGGCCGATGCTCGGACGTCCCGACGCCAACTTCTCGCTCTCCGGCCTGAAAACCGCCGTGCGCAACGATGCCGGTCGCATCGACCCGCTGGAGCCGCAGGATATCAGCGATCTCTGCGCCGGATTCCAGGCCGCCGTGCTGGAGGCGACGGCCGATCGACTCAGCGTCGGCCTTAAACTGTTTGAAGAGCGGTTCGGCGCGCCGCGCGCGCTGGTCGCCGCCGGAGGCGTCGCCGCCAATCAGGCGATCCGCGGGGCGCTTGAGGGCGTTGCGGCCAGCGCGAGGACCCCGCTCATCATTCCTCCGCCTGACCTGTGCACCGACAACGGCGCCATGATCGCGTGGGCCGGCGCCGAACGGCTGGCGGCCGGCTTGACCGATACGCTCGAGGCTCCTCCGCGTGCGCGCTGGCTGCTGGATGCAAAGGCGCAGGCGCCCGCGGGCTTCGCCAACACCCGCGCCGGATTTTGAAGGCGGTGTCGCGATGAGACCGCTCAACCGCATTTGCGTGATCGGCGCAGGAGCCTGGGGCACCGCGCTCGCCGGCGTCGCCGCGCGCGCCGGCCGGGAGGTGACGCTGTATGCGCGCGATGCCGCGGTCGCCGCGGCGATCTCGGCAACGCGTGACAATCCGCGGCTGCCCGGCATTCCGCTCGACCCCGGCATCGCCGTGACCGACGACGTCGCCGCCGCCGCCGGCCGCGCCGAGATCGTCGTGATCGCGGTCCCCGCACAGAATTCGCGCGCGGCGATCACCGCGCTGGCCCCGCATCTCGCAGCCAGAACGCCGGTCATCGCCAGCGCCAAGGGCATCGAGCACGGCACGCGGCGTTTCATGACCGAGGTGATCGAGGAGGCCGCGCCACATGCCGTCCCCGCGATCCTGTCCGGACCGAGTTTTGCCGACGACGTGGCGCGGGGGCTTCCGACCGCGGTGACGCTGGCGGCGAAAGACGAAACCATGGCGATGGCACTGGTCCAGGCGCTCGGCTCGAAGACCTTCCGGCCCTATCACACAACCGATATTCGCGGTGTCGAAATCGGCGGCGCGGCGAAGAACGTGCTCGCGATTGCCGCGGGCATCGTCGCGAGCCGCCACTTAGGGGCCTCGGCGCTCGCGGCGCTGACGACGCGGGCCTTCGCCGAACTGATGCGGCTCGGGCTCGCCTGCGGCGCGCGGGCCGAGACCATCTCGGGGCTGGCGGGACTGGGCGATCTGATCCTGAGCTGCTCCAGCCCGCAATCGCGCAATTTCTCGCTCGGCGTCGCGCTCGGCCGTGGCGAGCCGTTCTCGCGCGAAAAACTCAGCGAAGGCGAATTCACCGCGCCGGTTTTGGCCGAATTGGCGGCGGCGAATGGAATCGACATACCGGTCGCACAGGCGGTCGCAGCCATTCTCGCCGGCCGATTGACGATCGACGAGGCCATCGACAATCTGCTGACGCGGCCATTCCGGGCCGAGGGATAGCTTTCGCTGTCATGCCCGCGCTTGTCGCGGGCATCCACGTCTTGGTAGTAGAGACAGGAAGACGTGGATGGCCGGAACAAGTCCGGCCATGACGTGGGATCGTTCTCATGAACTACTGGCTGGTGAAATCGGAGCCTTCGGCGTGGTCGTGGGAGCAGCAGGTGGCGAAGGGCGCCAAGGGCGAGGCCTGGACCGGCGTGCGCAACTTCACGGCGCGGCAGCACCTCGTCGCCATGAAAAAGGGCGACCTGGCCTTCTTCTATCATTCCAACGAGGGCAAGGAGATCGTCGGCATCGCCGAGATCATCCGCGAGGCCTATCCCGATCCCACTGATGAAACCGGCAAGTTCGTCTGCGTCGACATCAAGGCGGACAAGCCGCTGAAGACGCCGGTGACGATCGCCGCCGTCAAGGCCGAGAAGCGCCTGGCCGACATGGCGCTGGTCAAATACTCGCGCCTCTCGGTGCAGCCTGTGACGGCGGCGGAATGGAAGCTGGTCTGCAAGATGGGCGGGCTCTGAGCGGGGCGGGTATCACGCGAGCTGATCCCCACGACTTGCTTTGCACCCGGCAGCGCCGGCGCGCGAGCGCAATCCACGGCGACCACGCTTTTTCCACCCGGGATCGGTTGTCGCATCGTCCGGCATGGCAGCTATGCAAGCCGTTCGCCGTAAGGGGCGGGAAACCGGTCAGGCACCCATAAAGCGCAATCCGTCAGATCGCATGGCCCTTCTTGCGCAATTCCTCGATCATCCGCGTTCGTATCTCGCTGGCGACCGACCGGCCGAACTGCTGGCCGACCACCATGGTCTACTGGGCCAATAGCGGCGTTTTCCGAAGAAATTTTTGACCGACCGGCGTCTTGTAGAAAACAATCAGCGCGCGCAGATCGTCCGCCGTGAAATTGCTGGCATAGACCTTCACCACCGCGTCGGACAATTCGTCCATGCGGCTTTGGAAGCTCTGCAGCAGCATCGGAATCATGGCGTCGTAATCACGCTCGACGTTGGCGCGGCCCTGCACGATCGCCGGCTTCAGCGTCGTCATGATCGTCGGCATCAAGCTCTTGAATTGCTCGCCAAGCTTGATGGTGGCCACCAGTTCCTTCGCGGCGGCTATTGATTCCGACGACGGGGTTTCCGCTCGCGCGGGCATCGGCGCGAGCCATATCGTGGCCAGAGCGAGGAGGCACCCGAAGCGAGACAGAGACTTCCACATCCTTGATTTCCTTCAAATCGCTGCGCGCGTCTGAATACTATAACCGCAGAATCGTCCCGCCGCGACAAACCGTGCGATCCCGACCAAGGTGGCACGCCCTTGCCCCTTGCCGAGCCAGAGGGCTGCGACGCATAATACCTTCAAGAACTAAGCAGAACTTGGCGCAAATGCGCGGAGTTTGAGTGGAGGGACAGATGTCCGACAAAGTTTATGAGGTAAGCGCGGATTGGGCCAAGCGGGCCTGGATCGACGACGCCAAATATCGCGAGATGTATGCGCGCTCGGTCAAGGATCCGAACGGTTTCTGGTCCGAGGCGGCCAGTCGCGTGGATTGGATCAAGCCGTTCACCAAGGTCGAGAACACCTCGTTCGAGCTCGGCAAGGTGTCGATCAAATGGTTCGAGGACGGCGTGCTCAACGCGGCTTACAACTGCATCGACCGGCATCTGGAAAAACGCGGCGACCAGACCGCGATCATCTGGGAAGGCGACGATCCCTCGCAGTCGAAGCACATCACCTATCGCCAATTGCACGACGAAGTCTGCAAGATGGCCAACATCCTCAGACTGCGCAACGTCAAGAAAGGCGATCGCGTCACCATCTACCTGCCGATGATTCCGGAAGCCGCCTACGCGATTCTCGCCTGCGCGCGGATCGGCGCGATCCATTCGGTGGTGTTCGGCGGCTTCTCGCCGGATTCCATCGCCGGCCGTCTGCGCGATTGCAAATCCCGCGTGGTCATCACCTCCGACGAGGGCCTGCGCGGCGGACGCACCATCGCGATGAAGGCCAACGTCGACGCCGCGATCGAGAAGGTCAACGGCGAGGTCGACTGGGTGATCGTCGTCAAGCGCACCGGCGGCCAGGTCAACATGGATCCGACGCGCGACGTCTGGTACCACGAGGCCGCGGCCGTTGTCGAAAGCGAATGCCCGTGCGAGCCGATGAGCGCGGAAGACCCGCTGTTCATTCTCTACACGTCGGGTTCGACCGGACAGCCCAAGGGCGTGCTGCACACCACCGCGGGCTATCTGATCTTCGTGTCGATGACGCACCAGTACGTGTTCGACTATCACGACGGCGACATCTACTGGTGCACCGCCGACGTCGGTTGGGTCACCGGCCACAGCTACATTCTTTACGGACCGCTGGCGAACGGCGCGACCACGATGATGTTCGAGGGCGTGCCGAACTATCCGGACAATTCGCGGTTCTGGAACGTGATCGACAAGCACAAGGTCAACATCTTCTACACCGCGCCGACCGCGATCCGCGCCCTGATGCAGGCGGGCGACGACCCCGTGAAGAAGACCTCGCGCGCGAGCCTGCGGCTGCTCGGCTCGGTCGGCGAGCCGATCAATCCGGAAGGCTGGGAATGGGACCATCGCGTGGTCGGCGACAGCCGCTGCCCGGTGGTCGATACCTGGTGGCAGACCGAGACCGGCGGCATCATGATCTCGGCGCTGCCCGGCGCGATCGCGCAGAAGCCGGGCTCGGCGACCAAGCCGTTCTTCGGAATCGTTCCCGAGATCGTCGATGCCGAGGGCAAGGTGCTGGAAGGCGAATGCAGCGGCAATCTGTGCATCGCGCGATCCTGGCCGGGTCAGGTGCGTACGGTCTATGGCGACCACGCCCGCTTCGAGCAGACTTACTTTTCCTCCTACAAGGGCAAGTATTTCTCCGGCGACGGCTGCCGCCGCGACGCCGACGGCTATTACTGGATCACCGGCCGCGTCGATGACGTCATCAACGTCTCCGGCCACCGCATGGGCACCGCGGAAGTCGAAAGCTCGCTGGTTGCGCATGAGAGCGTGTCGGAAGCCGCCGTGGTCGGCTATCCCCACAACATCAAGGGCCAGGGCATCTATGCCTATGTCACGCTGATGGCGGGCGTGGAGCCGAGCGAGACGCTGCGCAAGGAACTGGTCGCCTGGGTGCGCAAGGACATCGGCCCGATCGCTTCCCCCGACCTGATCCAGTTCGCGCCGGGCCTGCCCAAAACCCGCTCCGGCAAGATCATGCGCCGCATCCTGCGCAAGATCGCCGAGGACGAGCCGTCGAGCCTCGGCGACACCACGACGCTGGCGGATCCCGGCGTCGTGACCGATCTCGTCAAGAATCGTCAGAACAAGAAGGATGGCGCCGCGGCGTAGGTTTAGAGCAATTTACATTTAGACGGAAACGGATCGCGGGGCACAGCGGACTCCCTCTCCCATTGGGAGAGGGTTGGGGTGAGGGAATCCGACGTCTCGATGCTGAATTCCCCCTCACCCGGCACTCCGTGCCGACCTCTCCCCGGCGGGGAGAGGTGAAGGTGGTCGGGTTAGGGCTGCTTTGACCAAAATCATCTCTCTCTCCCGATCACTGGCTCGCCCAGACGATCCGGGCGATCCATTCCACGTCGGATGCGGCCAGCGTGCGATTGGCGTGGCTCGGATTGAGCGACTGCAGTTCGATCATCTTCGCGGTGCGGCGCTTGAGCTCCTTCACCATCACCTCGCCGTCCCTGGTCTTCACCACCACGCGGTCGCCGCGCCGGATCGGCGTCCCCGGCGAGACCACGATGACGTCGCCGTCGCGATAGGCCGGCTTCATCGAGTCGCCGGATATCTCCAGCGCATAGGCGTGCTCGTCGTTGACGCAGGGAAGACCCACCTCGTCCCAGCCCTTGCCGACAGGAAAGCCTCCATCGTCGAAATAGCCGCCGGCCCCCGCCTCTGCGAAGCCGAGCAGCGGCACGGCCTGCGCGGCGCGCGCCGTATCCTCGATGAACTGCACGAATGTGTCGATCGCGGTATCGGTGGCGGCGAGCGCCTTGGCGACCGACTCGGTTGATGGCCACCGCTCGCGGCCATCACTGGTGACGCGTTTGGATTTGTTGAAGGTGGTCGGGTCGAGCCCGGCCCTTCTCGCAAGGCCCGATGGCGACAGACCGGCGCGCTCCGCGAGACGATCCAACGCCGACCAGATCTGGGCGTGTGTCAGCATGGCCATGTGGCGCGTCCTGATTTCGCTCATCGGAGCGATGAATTCTGTCTCCAGCTAGGAATTATTACCTCAGTTGATGCAGACCCGCAATGCGTTGCGGACAAAATGCGGCTCTTGAAGTGCGGGCGGGCCACCGATACGGTCACGCTTGATCCGCTGCAATTTAAGCGAGCGGAAACAAGATCATGCGCTTTTCAGTATCGTGGAGCGCAATGCGGGCTCGGGAAACGCGTGCGAACGATCTACAAAATCTGCCCTGCTTCGGCCTGGCGGGAGGCCGAGCGGCACGGCGTTTTTCGCGGCAGCGCCGATGACTTGCGCGACGGCTTCATCCATTTTTCCGCCGCGTCCCAGGTCGAAGGCACGGCCCGCAAACATTTCGTTGGCCAGACCGGACTGCTCCTGGTCGCGATCGATGCAGATGGACTGGGCGACGCGCTGCGCTGGGAAGTCTCGCGCGGAGGCGAGCTGTTTCCGCATCTCTATGGCGAGCTCGATCTCCGCCACGTCACGGCGGTGCAGGACATGCCCGCACGGCCGGACGGATATCACGAGATTCCGGAGCTTGCGTCGTGATCCGCGCCTTCGACAATTTCTCGCTGCCGCTGTTGCGCTGGTTCGATCCCGAGGACGCCCATCGCATGGCGATGCAGGGACTGCGGCTGCTGCCGCCGATACGGCAGCGTGCCGACGATCCGAAACTCGCGGTTCGCGCCTTCGGCTTGAATTTTCCCAATCCGATCGGCATGGCCGCCGGCTTCGACAAAAACGCCGAGGTCCCTGACGCGCTGCTGAAACTGGGCTTCGGCTTCGTCGAGGTCGGTACCGTGACGCCGCGGCCGCAGCCCGGCAATCCGCGCCCGCGCGTGTTCCGGCTCGAACGCGACGAGGGCGTGATCAACCGAATGGGATTCAACAATGACGGCGCCCATGTCGTGCTGCGCCGGCTGGCGGCCCGCGCGCATGCCGGCGGCATCATCGGAGTCAACATCGGCGCCAACAAGGATTCGGCCAATCGCGTCGCCGATTACGTCAGGCTGATCGAAATCTTTGCGCCGGTGGCGAGCTACTTCACCGTCAACGTATCGTCGCCCAATACGCCGGGCCTGCGCAACTTGCAGCAGGCGGACGCGCTCAACGAGTTGCTGGCGAAGGTGATCGACGCCCGCGAACGGGTCCGTCAGAATGCCGGCGATACGCCGGTGCTGCTCAAGATCGCACCCGACCTGACGCTGGCAGAACTCGACGACGTCGTTCAGATCGCGCGCTCGCGCCGTATCGACGGCATGATCGTCGGCAACACCACGCTGGCGCGGCCATCGAGCTTGCGCGATCAATTGCGCGCGAAAGAACAGGGCGGGTTGTCGGGGCGGCCGCTGTTCCGGCTGTCGACCCGGATGGTGGCCGAGACCTATGTGCGCACCGAGGGCGCATTTCCGCTGATCGGGGTCGGCGGCATCGACTCCGGCGGCGCAGCGCTGACCAAGATGCGCGCCGGCGCCACCCTGATCCAGCTTTATTCCTCGCTGGTCTACAAGGGATTGGGCCTGGTCGATGACATCAAGCGCGATCTGATGTCGACGCTGCTGCGGACGGGGCGCGACTCGCTGTCGGAAATCGTCGGCGCGGATGCCGCGGCGATCACGGCGGAAGACTGGCCGGCTTAAGCCTTACTCTTATTGATCGAGCACGATCTTGTCCGAAAACCGGCTCCCGCCCGGGATCAGGTCCGGGGCAGGCTCCTTGGGATCATGCTCTAACGCCCGCGCGGCGCGCCGAACACCCGCGACAACAGCCAGATCGGAACCACGACGACGGCGCCAAGCAGGAAGTAGCGCCACAATCCGTTGATGGCGTCGAAACCGAGATTCCAGACGCGTTCGACCAGCAGGCGGATGCTTTGCACGATATTCCAGGGGTCGAAACCGATCGCAGCGAGCATCACGCCGACCAGTGTCGACAGCAGGATCAGGCGAAACGCGACCCCCAGTGGCGAGCCCCCCAGGAAACGAGACAGGCTGTCGTTGTCGGCCGGAAATTTCCGGGTGTCGTTCGGCATCGTGACCCTCCTGCGGGATTCGACGCCCGCGCATGTCGCAGCATAGCCCAAAAAAACCGCGTGATGCAGATGGGGAACCGCCGTTTCCCCGTCAATGGTCCCAGTGCGCGATCGGCAAAGTGGATGCCGGTGGCGTCCGACCCGCGTTCATGCGGATCGAGCCGCTGCAGCGGAAGCGAGCATCCGCTCCAGCGTCTCCAGCCGGTCGGCTTCGCGCGGCGGCTTGTCCCAGCGCAGGCGGCTGATGCGGGGAAAGCGCATCGCCACGCCCGACCTGTGCCGTGCCGACCGCTGCAATCCCTCGAAGGCGACTTCCAGCACCAGCCCCCGATCCGGCTCATGCACGACGTGGCGCACCGGGCCGAAGCTCTCGGTGGTGTTGCGACGGACGAAGCGATCGATCCGCAGCAGTTCCTCGTCGGTGAAGCCGAAATAGGCCTTGCCGACCGGCACCAGTTGCTCGTTTCCATCGGCCTCGGTCCAGACTCCGAAGGTATAGTCGGAGTAATAGGAGGAGCGCTTGCCGTGGCCGCGCTGCGCGTACATCAACACCGCGTCGATGACATGCGGATCGCGTTTCCATTTCCACCACAGGCCCTTGGGACGTCCCGGCAGATACGGCGCGTCACGGCGCTTCAGCATGATGCCTTCGACCGCGTCGGCGTCGGTTCCCGCCGCGGCCGGATCGGCGCGGGCTGCCGCGAGTTCGCCCCATGTGGCGAAGGGCACCTGCGGCGACAGGTCGATACGCGGATCGTCAAGCGCTGCGATGAAATCAACCAGCCGCCGCCGCCGGTCGTCAAACGGCAACTCGCGCAGATCGTTGTCGCCGTCGTCGAGCAGATCGTAGGCGCGCAGGTGGATGGGAAATTCCTTCATCAGCCTGGGCGTCACGGTCTTGCGGTTCAGCCTCTGCTGCAGGACGTTGAACGATTGCACCCGCCCCTCGCGCACCACCAGCAACTCGCCGTCGATGGCGAACGCTTGATGCCGAAAAGTGCGAAGCGGTTTTCGGGAATCATCAAGTGTCACTTCTGAAGATTCCTGCAACCTCAGCGAGGGCAGCAAATCCGGAAAGCCGCTCGTGATGTCCTCGCCGGTGCGCGAATAAAGCCGGCTCGCGTCGTTGCCATGCTCGTCGCAGCCGCCGACGGCCTGCACGCGGATGCCGTCCCATTTCCACTCGGCCGTGAAATCGGATGCATCCAGCCGCGCAAAGTCGGCGTCCTCGATCGCGTGCGCCAGCATCACCGGCCGGAACGGCGCGGGGATGCGGTTGACCGGTTTTTCGGCGCGGCCTTCGAGCCATGCGAACAGATCGAGATATGGCGGCGCGAGACCTGGCCAGATCAGTTCGACATCGTGCGTATCTTTATCGCCGAGCGCCGCCGCGGCGGTCTTGGCGAGCCGCGCGGACACGCCGATCCGCATCGCGCCGGTGACGAGTTTCAAGAGCGCCCAGCGACCGATTTCGTCCAACTCGTCGAGCCAGCGGGCGAGCTGCGCCGGCAGTTCGGCCTTGCCGAGGGTGCGCAGCGTGGTGACGACATCGGTGAGCGTGGGCGGCGGCGGTTTGCCGTCGTGCTCGCGCATCAGCGCCGAGGGCCACATCAGCGCCACCGTTTCGGAGAGATCGCCGACGTAATCGTAGGACAAGGCGAACAACACCGGGTCGGCGCGCGCGGCGATCAGACCACGGACAAGAGCGGGCTTGGCGTGCTTGAACGACAATGCGCCGGTCAGCGCAGCCAGCGCGTAGCCGCGATCCGGATCCGGCGTCTCGCGAAAATATGCGGTGATCAGCCGCAGTTTGTTATTGCGGCCGGGTTCGTAGGCAAGACGGTCGAGCAGTTCGGCGAAACGGTTCATGAGCCGCCCTCCTCGCCCAACGCCGCCGCATCATCCTCCTCGCTGTCCTCGTCGCCGTAGCCGACCAGCGCGAGCGGGCGCGCGACGAGCCCTTGCGTCGTGCACCAATGCACCAGCGCGTCTTCCTGGCCGTGCGTCACCCAGATTTCGCCTGCCCCTGTCGCCGCGATGGTGCGGGTCAGGCCGTCCCAATCGGCATGATCGGAAATAACCAGCGGCAGTTCGACGCCGCGCTGCCGCGCCCGCGCGCGAAGGCGCATCCAGCCGGACGCAAACGCCGTCACCGGATCGGGAAAGCGCCGCGTCCACAGATCCGCGATCGCCGTAGGCGGCGCCAGCGTGACGGTGCCCGCAAGATCGGCCTTCTTCATTCCCCTGGCCGGCCGCAATTCGCCAAGCGCGATACCGCGGCTTTGATAATACTGCGTGACCTTCGCCATCGCGCCATGCAGATAGATCGGCGTGCCGTAGCCGGCTTCGCGGATCAGCGCGATCACGCGTTGCGCCTTGCCGAGCGAATAAGCGCCGACGAGATGCGCGCGATCGGGAAACAGCGCGACCGAAGCCAGCAGCTTGTCCACTTCACACGCCGCATCGCCATGACGGAACACCGGCAGCCCGAACGTCGCCTCGGTGATGAAGACATCGCACGGCACCACCTCGAACGGGGTGCAGGTCGGATCGCGGACATCCTTGTAGTCGCCCGAGGCGACGATCCGGACACCGCCATGCGTGACCGCGACCTGCGCCGAGCCGAGCACGTGGCCTGCGGGATGGAATTTGATCGAGACCCCGCCGAGCCGAATTTCTTCGCCGTAGGAAATCGCCTGCGTGGCGCCGGCGAAACCATCGCCGTAGCGCAGCCGCATGATATCGAGCGTTTCCTGCGTCGCCAGCACCGCGCCGTGACCGGGTCGGGCATGATCGGAATGGCCATGGGTGATGACCGCGCGGTCCACAGGGCGCACCGGATCGATATGGAAGCCGCCGGGCTTGCAACACAATCCGGCGGCGACGGGCATCAGGATGTCTTGCGGACGCATGGCGGGCATATAAGCAGCCGCACGTGTCGTTCGAGTCCGGGCGCTTCGACGATAGCCCGCGCAACGAAAAAGCCCCGGCCTTGGCCGGGGCTTCACGTATCAGATCGTCTAGCTATTCACCAAAACCGGACGACCGCTTTTCGAGGCTGTTCCTATTCGCGCTGTCCGAGCAACTGCAGCAGCAGCGTGAACAGGTTGATGAAGTTCAGGTAGAGCGACAGCGCACCGGTGATCGCCGCGCGCTCCGCGATCTCGCCGCCCTGCGAGGCGTAGCCGTAGATGTAATCGTTCTTCAGACGCTGGGTGTCGTAGGCGGTCAGACCCGCGAACACCAGCACACCGACCACCGACACCACGAACTGCAATGCCGAGCTTGCGATGAAGAGGTTCACCAGACTTGCGATGATGACGCCGAACAGGCCCATGATCAGGAACGAGCCCATGCCGCTCATGTCACGCTTGGTGGTGTAGCCGAACAGGCTCAGCGCGCCGAACGAGGCCGCGGTGATGAAGAAAACCCGAACGATCGAGGTGTGCGTATACACCAGGAAGATCGACGACAGCGAAATGCCCATCAATGCCGAGAACGCCCAGAACAGCATCTGCGCGGTCGCGGGCTTGAGCCGGTTGATGCCGAAGGAGATGGCGAAGACCATCGCCAGCGGCGCGAGGATGAACACCCACTTCAAGGGGCTCACGAACATCGCGTAACCGAACGGCGTCAGATAGGCGCTGCCGATCCTGGCCGCGGCGCCCGACGGATCGCCGGTCACGGCCGCCATGTAGACGCCGAGCGCGGCCAGGCCGGTGATGGCGAGACCGATCGACATGTAGTTGTAGATCTTGAGCATATAGGACCGAAGACCGGCGTCGACGGCCGCGGTATCAACGCGCCCGGCGGCCCGGCCAAACGGGGAGGTATAGTTACGGTCTAAGTCCGACATGGTCGAATTCCCGTGGTTGTCTGACGCCGCAAATGATTTACGCGCCAGTTCGAATTCTGTCTCGGATACGTCGGTCTGCGAATGTTAATTTTTCGTCATCAGGCCAGCGTCCGACCCAAGCTGTATGTGGGAAACTAACACGATCGGCGCAAGCTTCCATGCGCGGCTGAATGTCGCCCTCCGGACAGGCACTTGGCTTCTCCCGGGCCAGAGCGATGCGCCAAAAGCATCAAGTCCGCAAGGGGATCGATGGTCCCCTCCCCGTCGCTGCATCATGGATCCCGACCGCCGCGATGCCTGCTACATATTGTCATAAATGGCGGAGCACGCCGGCCGGTTTCTGGTTCAGCGCCATCAGCGTGCCGGCCAGTCCCAGCGCGACGGTGACAAGCAGCGCAGCGGCGACCACCAGGGCCGCGCTGCCCGCCTGCCACTCGAAACCGAGCGTCATCAGCCGCGTCACGATCAGCCACGCCGCGACCGAACCGGCGGCCACGCCGAACACGGCGGTAGCCGCGCCGAGCATCAGATACTCCAGGGTGTAGGCGCCGAGCAGCCGCAACCGGGTGGCGCCGAGGGTTTTCAGGATCACAGCATCGTAGACGCGATGGCGATGGCCCGCGGCCAGCGCGCCGCCGAGGACGAGAATCGCCGAAATCAGGGTGACGGCGCTGGCGCCGCGGATCGCCAGCACCAGGTTGGTGACGACAGTTCCGATGGTTTCCAGAGCTTCGCGGACCCGCACGCTGGTCACCATCGGAAAGGCGCCGGCAACAGCCTTGACGATGGCGGCGTCTTCGACAGCGCCATCATGCGTCTCGGTCAGGGTCGCGATATGGGTGTGGGGCGCGCCGCGAAAAGCGTTGGGCGAGAACACCAAGACGAAATTGATGCCGAGGCTCTGCCAGTCCACGCTTCGCATGTTGCTGATGGTGGCCGTGACGTCGCGACCAAGCACGTTCACGACGACGGCATCACCGAGCTTGAGCCCCAGTCCGTCGGCGAGCTTCTTCTCGAACGACACAAGCGGCGGCCCGTCATAGTCCGGTCCCCACCATTGCCCCTCGACCACCTTCGACCCCTTCGGAACCTCGCCGGTATAGGTCAGGCCGCGGTCGCTCTGCAGCACCCATTCGGCTTCGCGGGAGGGTTTCAGGTTCTCGGCTCTGACGCCGCGCGCCGCGACGATGCGTCCGCGCAGCATCGGGACATCTTCCACCGTCGCTTGCGGAACCTGCTGCTTGAGAAACGCGGTAAACCGCTCCGATACCGATGACGGAATGTCGATGAAAAAAAACGTCGGCGCGCGCTCCGGCAATGCGGCCAGGAACTGACGGCGCAGATTGCCGTCGATCTGGGTGATCGTGACCAGCACGGCAAGGCCGAGCCCGAGCGAAAGCACCACCGAGGGCGTCAGCGTTCCCGGACGATGGATGTTCGCGACCGCAAGCCGCACCGTGGTGATTCGCGATCGCGGCAGCCTGCGCGCCAGCGCCATCAGGGCAGAGGCAATGCCGCGCAACAACGCGAACACCAGCGCCGACGCCGCCACGAACACCAAAGCCACGCGCTTGTCGTAGGCAAGACCGATCGCGATCCCGATCAGGAGCGCAATCATGAGCGCCATCCAGACCAGGTAGCTCGTCTGCGGGCGGCGACCTTCGTCGGCCACTGCGTCCCGAAACAGCGCCGCGACCGGAACGTCATGAACCCGCGCCAGCGGCCACATGCCGAAGGCCAGCGCCGTCAACAGGCCGTACACCGCCGACAACGCCAACACCTCGGGATGCAATGCCGGGACCACCGGCAGCGGCAGGAGATGACCGAAGGCGCCGACGACGGCAAAGGGCAGCGCCGCGCCAACGGCCAGACCGGCAAGCGATCCGAGAGCGGCCAGCACCATGACCTGCGTCAGATAGATCGCAAACACATCACGTCCGGTCGCGCCCAGCGCCTTGAATGTCGCGATGACGTCGCGGCGGCGATCGACGTGGCTCTTGACGGCATTTCCGACGCCGACGCCTCCGACCAGTAGGGCAGCAAGACCGACCAGAGTCAGATACTGCGTGAATCGCGAAATGGTCCGCTCCAGTTGCGGCGACGCATTGTTGCGGCTGCGGATGTTCCAGCCCGCCTCCGGCAGCGCCACTCGCGCATCGTCGGCCAGCGCCGACGCTGCGCCGTCGTCCGCGCCATTGTCGGCAAGCCGTACCCGATAAGTCCAGCGCACCAGGCTGCCGGGCTGCAGCAAGGCGGTGGCGCGCAAGCCATCGATGCTGGCGAGGAAGCGGGGGCCCAACCCAAGACCGCCCGCCAGCTTGTCGGGCTCGGCATCCACCGCGCTGCGGATTTCAAAGGTAGCGCTGCCGATCGTGACGCGATCGCCGACCTTGAGATCGAGCCGCGCCAGCAGCGCCGGATCGACGGCCGCGCCGAACACGCCGTCGCGCTCAGCGAGCAGATCGGCCATCGGAACGTTCGGCTCAAGCGTCAGCGCTCCGAGCATGGGATAGGCCCGGTCGACCGCCTTGAATTCGACAAGCGCCGGCTTGCCGTTCGGCGCACGCGCCATCGCGCGCAGCGTCGCCGCCACAGACACCTCTCCTCGGGCACGCAGGAATGCGATCTCCTCCGGCTTCGCCTCGCGCTGGATCAGCGAAAAGGCGACATCGCCGCCAAGCAGCGTGCGGCCCTCTCGCGCCAGCCCCTCCGACAGACTCGACGCCATCGAGCCAACGCCGGCGATCGCCATGACGCCGAGCGCAATGCAGGCGATGAAAACATAAAAGCCGCGCAAGCCGCTGCGCAATTCGCGCAAGGCCAGACGGAGGGGAAGAAACGGCATGCGAGTCATTTATGTCTACTTCGTCATTCCGGGGCGCAAACGACGTTCGCGAACCGGAAATGACAGATGATTGTCCGAAACAACGGATGATGGGTCACTGCGCCGCTCCGTCGATACGCCCCGAGCGCAGCCGCACCACGCGATCGCAGCGTTGCGCGAGCGCGTTGTCGTGGGTGACCAGCACCAGCGTCATGCCGCGCTCGGCATGCTTGGCGAAAAGCAGATCGACGATCTGCTGACCGGTCGCCTCGTCCAGATTGCCGGTCGGCTCGTCGGCGACGAGTATAGCCGGATCCGGCGCGAACGCCCGCGCCAGCGCCACGCGCTGCTGTTCGCCGCCGGACAACTGCGCCGGATAATGATGCTGCCGTTCACCGAGGCCCACGGCCTCCAGTTCGCGCGCCGCGCGCGCCGATGCGTCGGGCGCGCCCGCAAGCTCGAGCGGCACCGCGACGTTCTCGAGCGCCGTCATGGTCGGGATCAGATGAAATGACTGGAACACGATGCCGACGTGACGGCCGCGAAAACGCGCGAGGGCGTCCTCGTCGAGAGCATTGAATCGGGCGCCATCGACCACCACCTCTCCGCTGTCAGGACGTTCAAGCCCGGCCAGCACCATGAGAAGCGTGGATTTGCCCGACCCCGACGGGCCGATCAGGCCGACAGCTTCGGCGCGGCCAATGCGGAGATTGATGTCCTTGAGGATATGGACCCGCGCCGCTCCGCTGCCGAGCGTGAGATTGACATTGGCGATGGTGATGGCATCCGGAACTTCGGAATAACCGGCCGGCGACGAGCGTTCAATGAGACTATCCATGCGAAAGTCATATGGGACTTCCTTTCCAGCAGTCGAGTGGCTGAGATGCACGTTTGCGTGGCTGGCGCTGAGCGTGCTGTTCACAACGTCCGCATTCGCCCAGGCCCCGCCCGCCGGCACGATCAAGCTCGTCGTGCTCGGCGACTCCTTGAGCGCCGGCCTCGGCCTGCCGGCCGCCGACGCATTTCCGGCGCAATTGGAAAAGGCATTGCAAAACAAAGGGCTGATCGTCGCGATCAACAATGCGGGCGTTTCCGGCGACACCGCCTCCGGCGGACTCGACCGGCTCGACTGGTCGGTGCCTGCCGACACTCAGGGCGTGATTCTCGAACTGGGCGCGAACGATGCGCTCCGCGGCCTCGATCCCAAGGTGACGCGCGGCGCGCTGGAAAACATCCTGAAGCGCCTGAAGGCGCGCGGTATCGCGGTCCTGTTGTGCGGGATGGTCGCGCCGCCGAACTACGGCGCCGAATACGCCGCGCAGTTCAACACGATCTTTCCCGATCTCGCCAGGACATACGACGTGCCGCTCTATCCGTTTTTTCTCGAAGGCGTCGCGACCGACACGAAGCTCAATCAGGCCGACGGCATGCATCCGACCGCCGCCGGCATAGCGGTGATCGTGAAGAATATCATGCCGACGGTTGAGTCCTTCGTCCGCGAGATCTCTGCACAGAAGAAGTGAAAAACCGCGTGCTTCGCACCGTCACAGAACTACGATAAAAGCGGATACGGTGATTCGCCGCCGAAGTGGTTTCGAAGCTCGATTTTCGCCGACTTTCGGAACCTGGCCTCAGCATCGAGGATCTTGCGATGCCGCGTTTGTTCACCGGGCTGGAGATACCGCCCGACGTCTGCCGCATACTGTCCGATCTGCGCGGCGGTCTGCCGGGCGCCCGCTGGATCGATCCCGAAAATTACCATCTCACGCTCCGCTTCATCGGCGATATCGACGGCGCCTCCGCCAACGAAATCGCGTCGGTGCTGCTGCGGGTGAATCGCAAACCGTTCGAGGTGACGCTGCGGGGACTATCGAGTTTCGGCGGTAAAAAACCCCGCGCCGTCGTCGCGTCGGTGGAACCGAGCGGACCGCTGGTCGAATTGCAGGCCGAACTTGAGCGGCTGATGCAGCGCTGCGGGCTCGATCCCGAGAGCCGCAAGTTCAAGCCTCACGTCACGCTGGCGCGCTTGCGCGACGCATCCAACCACGACGTCGCGAACTATCTGTCGGTTAGGGGCTATTTTCCATCCAGAGTATTCACCGCCGAACGTTTCGTGCTGTTTTCCTCGCGTGCCTCGGTCGGCGGCGGACCCTATGTGGTGGAGGATTCCTACGCGCTCAGCCCGTAACCGTCCGACCCGCAAGGTTCTTCAACCAATTCACGACTTGCATTTCGGCTGACATGGAGGGGTAAGCTGTCCGATGCTTTCGACCTCGCCCACGCTGTTCCGCGATCACTATCAGGATCTCGTCGCATCGGGCGCGATCGAGGCGGACCCCGCGCAGGCGCGGGTGGCGGAAGCTCTCGCCGCACTGGACGAGCGGCTCATGGCCTACAAGCCGGCCGGCAAAGGCGGCTTTCTCGACAAGCTGTTCCATCCCGACCACGCACCTCCTCCGAAGGGACTTTATATTTACGGCGACGTCGGGCGCGGCAAGTCCATGCTGATGGACCTGTTCTTCCATGAGAGCGCGGTCACGCACAAGCGCCGCGTCCATTTTCATGAATTTATGGCCAACGTTCACGAGCGCATCTTCGCCTTTCGCCAGAGCATCGCGCGCGGCGAAATAGCCGACGCCGATGTCATTCAACTCACCGCGGCCGCGATCTTCGATGAAGCGTGGCTTTTGTGCTTCGACGAATTCCACGTCACCGATATCGCCGACGCCATGATCCTCGGCCGCCTGTTCGCGCGCCTGTTCGAACTCGGCACGGTGGTGGTGGCGACATCGAACGTCCCTCCCGAGGACCTCTATGAAGGCGGCCTCAACCGCGTGCTGTTCCTGCCGTTCATCGAGCAGATCGAGGAGCGCATGGATATCCTGCGCCTCGATGCACGCACCGACTTCCGCATGGAAAAGCTGGCGGGCGTCACGATGTGGCTGACGCCCGCCGACGCCAAAGCCGAAGCGACGCTCGACAAGGGTTGGGCGCTCATGACCGGCGGCTCGCCGTGCAGACCTCGCGACATCGCCGTCAAAGGCCACACCTTGCGCGTGCCGTGCTCGTCCCACGGCGTTGCCCGGTTTTCCTTCGCCGATCTTTGTGAGCAGCCGCTTGGCGCCTCGGATTATCTGGGGCTCGCGCGGGACTATCATACCCTCATCATCGATCGCATCCCGGTCATGGAGGACGCCGACCGCAACGCCGCCAAGCGGTTCATCGCACTGATCGATACGCTGTACGACAACGGCGTGAAACTGATGGCCTCAAGCGACACCGATCCATTATCGCTCTATCGCGCCACTGAAGGCTTCGAGGCGCACGAATTCAAGCGCACATCCTCGCGCCTGATCGAGATGGGCTCAGAGTCCTACCTGGCCCAGGCCCACGGCCGCGGCAATTCCGCCGCCGGCGGCTCCAGCACCGGACTGGTGGAAACATGACGCGGATTCGCCATCGCTGGCTTCCGGATCCCGGACAGGAGCCGGAATGCACGCTGCACGACTTGAACGGGCCGGGCGAAAGGTCTAACCACGATCGTATCAAGATTTTACTTATCCCGCCTTTTTGCCATCAAAGGATAAACTCCCATGGCGCGCGACAAGATCGCCCTGATCGGCTCCGGTCAGATCGGAGGAACGCTCGCTCATCTGATCGGACTGAAAGAGCTTGGCGATGTCGTGATGTTCGATGTCACGGAAGGCCTTCCGCAGGGCAAATCTCTCGATATCGCACAATCTTCCCCGGTGGACGGGTTCGACGCCAAGCTGACCGGCACCAACTCCTATGATGCACTCGACGGCGCCAAGGTCTGCATCGTCACCGCCGGCGTCCCGCGCAAGCCGGGCATGAGCCGGGACGATCTGCTCGGCATCAATCTCAAGGTGATGGAGCAGGTCGGCGCCGGCATCAGGAAATACGCGCCGGATGCCTTCGTCATCTGCATCACCAATCCGCTCGATGCGATGGTGTGGGCGCTTCAGAAAGCGTCTGGCTTGCCGGCGAAGAAGGTGGTCGGCATGGCAGGCGTGCTGGACTCCTCTCGCTTCCGCTATTTCCTCGCCGACGAATTCGACGTGTCGGTGGAAGACGTCACCGCCTTCGTTCTCGGCGGCCACGGCGACAGCATGGTGCCGCTGGTGAAGTACTCGACCGTGGCCGGCATTCCGCTGCCGGATCTTGTCAAGATGGGCTGGACCTCGCAGGCGCGCATCGACGAGATCGTCGAGCGCACCCGCAACGGCGGCGCGGAAATCGTCAACCTGCTGAAGACCGGCTCGGCGTTCTATGCGCCCGCGGCCTCCGCGATCGCGATGGCGGAAAGTTATTTGCGCGACAAGAAGCGCGTGCTGCCATGCGCCGCCCATCTCAACGGCGAGTTCGGCGTGAAGGACATGTATGTCGGCATACCCGTGGTAATCGGAGCCAGGGGCGTCGAGCGCATTGTCGAGATCGAGCTGACCGGCAAGGATCGCGAGGCCTTCGATGCGTCGGTCGGCAAGGTTCAGGAGCTCGTCGATGCCTGCAAGAAGATCTCGCCCGATCTGCTGAACCGCTGATCGGGCGCGGCCGGCATAAGGCCATCGCGAGGTGACGATCCTTTCGGCTGGTATGTCGCGGATTCATCCGTGACAGACGGAAACAGGTGAAATCGAGAATTTTCGTTGCCAATTGTCACTGCCACGGGTCGGAGACCATCGCGATGAACATCCACGAGTATCAGGCCAAGGCGTTGCTGCGCGAATTCGGCGTGCCGGTCTCGCGCGGGGTGCCAGTGCTGAAGGCGTCGGAAGCCGAGGCGGCGGCGAACACGCTGGGCGGCCCGGTCTGGGTGGTGAAAAGCCAGATTCATGCGGGCGGCCGCGGCAAGGGCAAATTCAAGGAAGCCTCCGCCGGAGACAAGGGCGGCGTCCGCCTCGCCAAATCGGTCGCCGAGGTCGGCGAGTTCGCCAAACAGATGCTCGGGTCCACGCTGGTCACCGCGCAGACCGGAGCCGCCGGCAAGCGGATCAACCGACTCTACATCGAGGAAGGCTCCGACATCGACAAGGAGTTCTATCTCTCGGCGCTGGTCGACCGCGAGACCTCGCGGGTCGCCTTCGTCGTTTCCACCGAGGGCGGCATGAACATCGAGGACGTCGCTCACAAAACGCCCGAGAAAATCGTGACCTTCTCGGTCGACCCCGCTACCGGCATCATGGGGCATCACGGCCGCACCGTCGCCAAGGCGCTTGGCCTGACGGGCGACCTCGCCAAGCAGGCGGACAGGCTGGTCACACAGCTTTATAGCGCCTTCATCGCCAAGGACATGGCGCTTCTGGAGATCAACCCGCTGGTCGTAACCAAGCAGGGCCAGTTGTGCGTGCTCGACGCCAAGGTGTCGTTCGACGACAATGCGATGTTCCGTCATTCCGACGTGCTGGCGCTGCGTGACGAGACCGAGGAAGATCCCAAGGAAATCGAGGCGTCGCGCTTCGATCTGAGCTATGTCGCGCTCGACGGCCAGATCGGCTGCATGGTCAACGGCGCCGGCCTCGCCATGGCGACCATGGACATCATCAAGCTCTACGGCATGAGCCCAGCGAACTTCCTCGACGTCGGCGGCGGCGCCACCAGGGACAAGGTCGCGGCCGCCTTCAAGATCATTACCGCCGATCCGAACGTGAAGGGCATCCTGGTCAACATCTTCGGCGGCATCATGAAATGCGACGTCATTGCCGACGGCGTCGTCGCCGCGGTGAAGCAGGTCGGCCTCAACGTTCCGCTGGTGGTTCGGCTCGAAGGCACCAACGTCGACGCCGGCAAGAAAATCATTCGCGAGTCCGGCCTCAACGTGCTGTCCGCCGACGATCTCGACGATGCCGCGCAGA
>NZ_MKRN01000189.1:0-377 GCF_001896955.1 Nitrobacter sp. 62-13
GCGACCTCGCGGATCAAGGATCTCGCGAATATTGAAGGCGTGCGGCAGAACCAGTTGATCGGCTACGGCCTCGTGGTCGGCCTCAACGGCACCGGCGACACGCTCAACAACATCCCCTTCACCAAGCAGTCGCTGCAGGCGATGCTGGAACGCATGGGCGTCAACATCCGCGGCGCGACCATCCGCACCGGCAACGTCGCAGCCGTGATGGTGACCGGCAACCTGCCGGCCTTCGCCACCCAGGGCACGCGCATGGACGTAACGGTGTCGGCGATGGGCGACGCCAAGAGCCTGCAGGGCGGCACCCTGCTCGTCACCCCTCTGCTCGGCGCCGATGGCAACGTCTATGCGGTGGCGCAGGGTTCGCTCGCGATCGG
>NZ_MKRN01000189.1:399-44353 GCF_001896955.1 Nitrobacter sp. 62-13
GCCGCCAGCGTCACCAAGGGAGTGCCGACCAATGGCCGCATCGCCAACGGCGCCATCGTCGAACGCGAGATCGAGTTCGCGCTGAACAGAATGCCGAACGTCCGGCTGGCGCTACGCAATGCCGACTTCACCACCGCCAAGCGCATCGCCGCAGCGGTGAACGATTTCCTGGGCACGAAGACCGCCGAGCCGATCGATCCCTCCACCGTGCAACTTTCCATCCCGTCGGAGTTCAAGGGCAACGTCGTTGCGCTTTTGACGGAGATCGAACAGTTGCAGGTCGAACCCGACATCGCGGCAAAAATCATCATCGACGAGCGCTCCGGCATCATCGTGATGGGGCGCGATGTTCGCGTCGCCACCGTCGCGGTGGCGCAAGGCAACCTCACGGTGTCAATCTCCGAAAGTCCGCAAGTCAGCCAGCCCAATCCGCTGTCGCGCGGACGCACGGTGGTGACGCCGCGTAGCGCCGTCGGCGTCAGCGAGGACGGCAAGAAACTCGCGCTGGTCAAGAACGGGGTTTCCCTCCAGGAACTGGTCGATGGCCTCAATGGCCTCGGCATCGGGCCGCGCGACCTGATCGGCATTCTGCAGGCGATCAAGGCGGCCGGCGCGATCGAAGCCGATATCGAGGTGATGTGATGCAACTTCAAATCGACAGCAGCCTGATCGCGAGCGCCTATCGCAGCATCCCGCGCAAGGCGATGATGCCCATGCTGAACGGCCGCCCCGACCCGCAACTCCAGCAGGCGCTGGAGAAGGTTTCTCCGCAAGCCATTCAAAAGGCCACGACGACGTCGCAGGATTTCGAAGCGATGTTCCTCAATTCGATGTTCTCGCAGATGACCTCCGGTCTGAAGGGCGAAGGTCCGTTCGGCGACACGCCAGGCACCGGGGTGTGGCGCTCGATGCTGACCGAGCAGTACTCCAAATCATTCGCCAAGGCCGGCGGCGTCGGCGTATCCGACGCGGTGTTCCGCGCACTCATCATGCAACAGGCCAGCGAAGCCAAGCCGGCGCCGAAGGAGGCCGCATGAAGCCGAGATCCCAGGAGTCGCAAGCGTCCCCGGTTCCGCCGCCCGTCGCGACGCCGGCCGACGCCCGCAGACTCGCCGACGGCATGCTCGACACCATGAATGCGCTGCTCGCCGTTATCGAGCGCGAAACCGAACTGGTGCGCGCCGGCAAGATTCGCGAGGGCATGGCGCTCGAGAAACAGAAGAGTGAGTTGTCTCGCCGTTACGCCGGCGCGATCAGCCAATTCAAGGGCAGCCAGGCCTACATGATGCAGTCGACGCCGGAGTTGCTCGCCGCCCTGCAACGCCACCACGACATGTTCCGCGCCATACTGCAGGTGAACCTGACGGTGCTTGCGACTGCGCACGCAGTCTCCGAAGGCATTGTACGCGGCGTCAGCGCCGAGGCGCAGCGCCGCTCCATGCCGCAAACCTACACGGCGAGCGGAGCGCGCAGCGCGCCGCCGCGCCAGCACACAAGCCCGATCGCCGTCAGCCGCTCGCTGTAGAGTCTTTCTGCTTTGATGGACTCAATGATCCGCCATGCGCGGACTTGATCCGCACATGGCCCTCGCCCCATCCCGCCCTCCTCGGACGCGAGGGAGAGATAAAGGACAAGCGAGCGTAAGCGACGCAGTTCTTCGTCCTGCGGCTATGTCCGGGCAATGACGACGACAGAGACGTTTCCATCATAAACGATGCAATGCCAGACGGACGCTGATGCGGCTTCGCAGTCGAGCGCCTTCGGTGCGCTGCTCTCGCTCTCCAAATCCAATTTGATTCAAATTGCTGCGTTCACATCAGCAGACCATTGAACACGTTCTCTAACCCAACGTTGAGAGACGGACGCTAGACTTGCGATCAAAAGGGGGTTGGGATTTGACTCGAAGGTAGCCCGGAGGAGGCGACCATGGGTACGGATTTTAGCATCAAGCCGGTCGGTGCACCGGTCGCAGCGCCAGCCGTTCAGCCGGCGCCCAGCGCCACTGTCGACGCGGTAGCGACTCAACTTCCGCCGAGCCAGAGCGTCACGGCGGCCGACGTGAGCGCGCGCGTCCGCAACGAACCACACGCCACGACCGATACCCTGTCCCATCAGGTGATCGTCGATCGGGACGCTGCATCGATGGTCTACCAGGTCGTCGACAACCGGACCAGTCTGGTCGTGAAGCAATTCCCCGACGAGGCGATGCTGCGGCGGCGCGCCTATTTCCGTACGCTCGATATGGTGAAAGCCGAACGCGAGCAGTCGATGGCCACCGACCGTCGGGCGTAACCTCCGCCGATCAATTTTGATGGACGTACGCGGTCTCGAGCGTGCTCGCACCCGTCGCCGGATTGGTCATGACGGTGTTGACCTGCGCGGTTCCGGCTTTTGTCAGCGTGAATTTTGAATCGCCGACCCGGAACGCGTTGTTCTTGATCAGAACGTCCTGATACTTGATCGTGCTGCCGTACTGATACTTGGCCTTGGCGCGGAAACCGTTGACGTTCGAGATCGTCACCGAAAACGGCTTCTGGTTGGCGTACTTGCCGCTCCAGGTGCCTTCAAACGCCTTGGGATCGACGTCGACGTACTTTCCGGTGTTCAGATTGACGTTCTGTCCGACCGTCGTGTAGTTCGATGCCAGGATGCTGAAGACGTCGGCCATGTCACGGCTCCGTCATTGACGCTCGGCGTTATGCCCGCCCGGACAGACCTGCCGCGATATTACAGTTGATGTCGATCAGCGGCTTCAGTTTCGCGGGATCGGGATTGACCTGCATGTCGACCGTCTGCTTCATCACGAAGACGCCGATATTGGCGATGTTCTGGCGAACCTCCAGCGGTTGCTGGTTATTGTCGCTATCCGCCGCGCTCATGAAGATCGACCACAGACGGCGGTTGAACAGCAGAGCGCTATGCATGTTCTTGTCCGGGCCGTTCCAGTTGTCGTGGATTTCCTGAAGCTGCCGCGCCGCCTTTAGCAATGCCTGAGCTTCGATTTCACGGGGAGAAGACGAGGTATGAGCCGTGCGGGCGTAGGCTTGAGCAGCATTCGACATTCAAAACCTCGGGGAAAACAGCGAGCGCGCGGGCTTCGGCGCCGCTCATATCTCTAGCAGCACTGCCTTTAAAATAGGTTACCCCGCGTTTTCATATGCGTCTAAAAAATGGCGGGCGAACGTTGCGGATCGTGTCGCCGCGCAACAGACGCCACGCTGTCTCTGGCCTCTTGCGGCTATCGCTAACGCCGCGCGCGCCGCCTTCAGCGGAGCAATTGCAGGACGCTCTGCTGCGACTGGTTCGCCAGCGCCAGCGCGGACACCGCGATCGACTGGCGAGTAGCCAGCGCCTGGCTGTTCGCAGCCTCCTCGTTGGTATCGGCAAGCGTCAAGTTCGACGAGCCGGTCTGCAGCACGTTGATCAGGTTCTTCGAGAAGTCCTGACGGATCTGCACGATTGACAGATTCGAGCCGAGCGTCGAGGCCTGCGCGCGCAGCGTGCTTGACGCCGTGTCGAGGCTTGCGATCACGTTGTTGGCCGAACCGTTGTCCAGGAAGTCGGTGCCCACCGCCAGGGTCGACAACCCGAGGCCGGCTGCATTCATGTTGGTGCCGTTGATGGTGAGGACGGATTTTCCTGTCTCGTTGAAGATCAGCTTCAGCGTGTCGCCATTGAGCAGGTTGATGCCGTTAAAGGACGAGTCCTGCGCGGTCGTGTTAATCTGCTGAATGATGTTGTTGTACTGATTGACGAGACCGGCGCGCGACGCCTGGACTCCGGCATCCTGAACCGGTGCCGCCGCGACAAGACCGTTGAAGGCATAGCCTGCGCCGGCCGCGGTCCCGCCGATCGCCCCGATGGTCGAGGCGGCGGCTTCGTTCGTGGTCGAGATCGTGATCACACCCGCCGAGTTGATCGTGGCCTGAAGATTATTGGTGGCGAGCTGCGCGTTCAGGTCATTAAGGGTCCTGACGGTTCCGTTGGTGCCGTCGCCGAACGTGATGTTGGTGGCGACGCCGCCGCCGGTCGATCCGATCGTCAGCGTCTTGCCGTCGAGGTTCCCCGCGCCGCCGCCGCGCGCCGTCGTCCCGGCGGTCAAGCCGAGCTTCGCGAGCACACCGGCCGGCGTGGAGTCCGTCAGCGTCAGATCTTGAGCGATGCCGGTATTGAGCGCGATCTGGCCGCTTCCGTCGACGGCCGACGCTGCGGCCGTATTGCCGTGCAGAGTGTCGATCACGCCTACCAGCGCGCTCAGGGTCTGATCGATGCCGATGGTGACGTTGCCGCTTGGATCGGTTGTTGCCGCGCCGGACGCGGCGAATGTGATGGTCTTGCCGTTGACGGAAAAGCTGTCGCCAGCCACCGGGCCGGTCGGCGTCGCGGCCGCACCATCAGTCAGCGCGCTGATGAGGGTCGCGCCGGTTGCGAGGGCATTGGCGGTTCCGGTCTTCAGGGCGGTGCCGGGCGTGGCTGCGGCACTCGTAAATGCCGTCGTGCCCCTCAGGTCCAGCGCGGTGGCACCCGTGACCGGCAGAGTATCGACCGACGATTTCTGCGAATAGCCGACCTGGGACTGCAGAACCTGATTGGCGACCGACTTGGCGGTGTCGACCAGTTTCTGCAGCGAGGTCAGGCCGGTGTTGGCCGCCTGCAGCACCTGCACGCCGTTGCCGATGCCATCGAGCAGGCTGCTGATGTCATTGGCGCGGTTGTCGAGGGCGGCGGCGGTGAAATAATTGGTCGGATTGTCGAGCGCCGTGTTCACCTTCTTGCCGGTGGAGAGCCGGTTCTGGGTTCTTGCCAGCAGGTCGGCGGTTGACTGCAGCGAGAGCAGATTCTGGCGAACGGATGCCGAAAGAACGATGTCGGTCATGTCTGGCCCTTCCATACCGTGGACGGTCGCCGACTCCGGGGCGAGCGCCGGTCCTGGCCGGAAAGGTGAACGAGACGTTTTAATTTATGGTTAACAGGAGATTAACCGATCGATCCTCGCAGCCTTCGCCTCCGCTTGGTGCATCTACGGCGCTACCTGAAGTCGAGCGGCGAAACGGAAGGCAGCCGAATGCTTTGGCGCAGTGTGCTCGGTACCGGATCAGGGAATTCGAAATCGCGTCTCGGGACGGTTCTGGCTCGCTCCATCAATGGCTTGCCTGCCATCGCTGACACTCCGGCTCAGGGCAAGGTTTTGGTATCAGGAAACGCAAAACGGCGGGGTTTCCCCCGCCGTTTCCGTCTGATGATGTGGCTGGATCAGCGGAGCAGCTGCAGCACGCTCTGCTGCGACTGGTTCGCCAGCGCCAAGGCGGACACCGCGATCGACTGGCGGGTGGCCAGCGCCTGGCTGTTCGCCGCTTCCTCGTTGGTGTCGGCGAGCGTCAGGTTCGACGAACCGGTCTGCAGCACGTTGATCAGGTTCTTCGAGAAATCCTGACGGATCTGCACGATCGACAGGTTCGAACCGAAGGCCGAAGCCTGCGAGCGCAGCGTGCTGGACGCATCGTTCAACGAGTTCAAGACTGTGTTGATGTTGCTGTTGTCCAGGAAGTCCGTGCCCTTGGTCAGCGATGACAGGCCGAGGCCGGCCGGATCGAAGGTCACGCCCTGGATGGTCAGGGTGGACTTGCCGGTTTCGTTGAACACCAGCTTGAGCTGGTCGCCGTTGAGCAGGTTGACACCGTTGAAGGACGAATCCTGCGCCGTTGTCTTGATCTGATCGATCACCTGGTTGTACTGGGCAATCAGGCTTGCGCGGGTGTTCTGCGAATTGGCGTCCGCAACCGGGGCGGACCCCGCACCGGCCGTGAACAGCCCCGAACCCGTCGCCGTGCCGCTGAGCGCGCCGATGGTCGCCGAGGCATGGTCGTTGGTCGTGGTGATCGTGATCTTGCCGGTCGAATCGACCGACGCGGTCAGGTTGCTGGTGGCGAGCGCTGTGTTCAGTTGGTCGAGCGTCGAAACCTGGCCAGAGCCTGTACCGAAGTTGATGGTGGCCGCCGGGATCGCACCGTCGGACGACGCGGCAATGCTCAGGGTCGTTCCGGACAGACCGCCGGTGGTGCCGGCGTCGGCGCCGTTCGTCGTGGTGACGGCAGACGAACCGAAGCCGCCGTCAGCGCCGCTGGTGGTGCTGGACGCATCGACGGTGAAGTTCGATGCCGTGCCAGTTGCCGAGTTGGTCAGCACGATCTTGCCTGCATCGGCGCCCGTGCCCACGGCTGCCGTTACCGTGGAACTGGTGGCGCCGAGGTCGTGGTTGATCTTGGCGACGGCTTCCGCGACCGTATATTTGTGGTTGGTGCTATCGGCAATGGCCGTCGTGCCATCGGTGGTGCCGTCGAACGTGACGGTTTGGCCGTCGATCGTGATGGTGTCGTTATTGGTTCCGTCGCCGACAAATTCGTTGCCGGCATAAGCGCTCGCCGCCACGGTCGAGGCCGCGACTGCCGCGGTCGCCGTTCCGCCGAGCAGGTTCGACGAGGTTGCGCCGGTGATGGTGGCGGCGGCTTCGGACTTCGTGGAATAGCCCGTCGGCGTCTGCAGCGCCTGGTTGGCGATGGACTTGGCGGTATCGACCAGCTTCTGGATCGAGGTGATGCCGGTGTTGGCGGCCTGCAGCACCTGCACGCCGTTGCCGATCGAGTCGAGCAGGTTGTTGATGTCGCTGGCGCGGTTGTTGAGGCCCTGCGCCGTGAAGAAGTTGGTCGGATTGTCGAGCGCCGTGTTCACCTTGTTGCCGGTGGCAAGGCGGTTCTGCGTGGTCGAGAGCAGGTCGGCGGTGGACTGGAGGGAGAGCAGATTCTGGCGGACCGATGCGGAGAGAACGATATCGGACATTTTTCATACCTTTCTGGTGTGAATACACTGACGCGCATACGCCGAAGTTATTCCTTCGGACGAGGCGCCACAGTGATGCGAAGACTCTAAGAAAGCATGAAGCCGATAGTGGACTTCCGAGCCTTTCCAGGCGCGGGCGCACGGCCGGATTGCGACGTCGTGGCCGTGGCTTAGACGAATCTGGCAGCGGAGGTCGCAGGCGCCATTTACCAATCGTTAACCACAATGGGAAAGGATCGCGGCAAGAACGTACCGCGGTGCTCGCGCCGGCTCGGCCGTCCGCCACATTTTGCGCGGCGAACGGCGCTACCGTCCGTCCGGCACGCTCCTTTTCACGGCAGGAAAACCGCCATGGCGCTGAAAGTCGAACTGAAGCCGCACGAACGCATCATCATCGGCGCCTGCGTCGTCACCAACACCGATCAACGTGCGCGGCTCCTGATCGAGGGCGACAAGATTCCGATCCTTCGCGAGAAGGACATCCTGACGCCTGAAACGGCGGACACGCCCGCCAAGCTGGTCTATCTCGCGGTGCAATTGATGTATCTGTCGCCGGAGCCGCAGATCAACCACGGCACCTATTTCAGCCTGCTGCGCGACGTCATCACGACGATGCCAGGCGCGTGGCCGATCATCGAAGGCGTCAACAACGACATCCTTAACGGCGACCTCTACAAGGCGCTCAAGGAAGTCAAGAAGCTGATCGCCTACGAAAAAAAGCTGATGGAGATGGACGAAGCCACCGCGCCCCGCGTCGACGTCCGGCAGAAGCGCTCAGCCTGATACCACGCGCAGCGCGGGGCGTATCGCCTCAGCTTCCGGTTTTGCGGGCTTTGGTTTCGCGCGCGCCGAATTCAAGCACCGCCGCCACCAGAGCATCGATGTCGCGCGTTCCCGTGCGATGGTTGACGATCGCCGCGCGGATCGCCAGCCGGCCATCGAGGATCGTGGTGGACGGCGCTGCGATTCCCGACTCGTGCAGTGATGCGACGATCGCCGCGTTGATCCGGTCGGCGTCATTGGCGCGATAGCGGAAGCACACGATGTTCAGTTGCACCGGCGCAAGCAGTTCGAGCTTCGGCTCGGCGGTGATTTTCGCTTCCAGATAGCGCGCCAGCGCGCAGGTGCGGGCGATCATCGCGCCAAGCTTTTCGGTGCCGTAGGCCTTCAACGTGAACCACGTCTTCAGCGCACGGAAGCCGCGCGACATGTCAGGTCCGTACTCGCAGGGCCACGGCGAGCCGGCCGCGAGCCCGCGCGTCTCCCGGCGCAGATAGGCCGCAGGCGCCGCGAAGGTCCTGCGGTGCTGCTCGCCGTCGCGAACAAGGAGAAAGCCAGCGTCGTAAGGTACTTGTCCCCATTTGTGAAAGTCGAAAGCGATCGAGTCGGCGCGTTCGAGACCGGCGAGACGCGGCGCGATCTCCGGCGACAGCACGCCGAGCGCGCCGTATGCGCCATCGACATGCAGCCACAGATTCTCCTCGCGGCACACCGCATGCACCGCCGCCAGATCGTCGATCGCGCCGATGTCGACCGTGCCGGCCGAACCGATCACGAGAAACGGTTCAAGACCGGCGGCACGATCGGCAGCGACCTGCGCACGCAACGCGTCGATCTCGATGCGATGACACCGATCGACCGGAATCCGCCGCAGCGCGTCGGTGCCGAATCCGGCGAGATCCATGGCCTGCGCGACGCAGCCGTGCGTTACGACAGACGTATAGGCGGTCAGACCGCCGCCGCGATCAGGCAGCCCCCGCTCGCGCACAGACGGTCCGAGCCGCGCGGAGCGGGCCACCAGAACGCCCATCAGGTTGGCCATCGACGTTCCCGTGACAAAGATGCCGCTCGCGGTGTCGGGAAATCCGAACATCTGCCGCATCCACAGAACGATCTGGCGTTCGACCTCGATCGGAATATGATCGCGGCCGCCGAGATTGGCGTTCAGCCCCGCAGCCAGCATTTCGGCAAGCATCCCGACTGCGGTGCCTCCCCCGTTCACCCATCCCATGAAGCCGGGATGAACGTTGCCGGCGGCGTACGGTGCAATGGAGTCGGAAAATTCCCGATAGATTTCGTCGAGGTCGCCGCCTGAGCGCGGCAGTTCCTCGCGAAAACGCGCGCGCACGTTTGCGGGAATCGGTCGCCATACCGGGCGCTCGCGAACGCCGGCGATGTAATCGAACATATCGTCGAGCATCCGGTGCCCCTGCGCGCGCAGTGCGTCCCAGTCGTCGGGATCGAGCGTCTCGCTGGCGTCCCGCGGCGAGTCGGATGGCGCTTGGGTCATGCCGAGAACTCCGGGCGGCTGCATGCATGCAACCGCGGCACGCCTCCGAGCGCGCCGAACCTTCCCCGCGGCGCAGCGCGGCAACCCAGCGCGCGTGAAATATCGAAACGGAGCATGAAATGGTCTTCCTCGCAGCGCGCAGCGGTCGCTGGCGTCCAGCATTTCCGTACGTCTGATGGTGTTGGCGGTGTCCCTGCGCCGTTTCACTCAAAGGAGCGCGCGCGGCAGCATAGCCGAATTTCCTGCCCATCGCAGGCCGCCATGATTAGCGTAACGCAGCCCGTTTTGGAACGGCTATTGCCGCTCCTTCGCCATCACGCATTGCCGGTCAGCGCCCGGCCTGCCCGCACCATCAGAGGAATTTCACCAGGCTGAGCTGGGACAGCAAGGCGGTGGTCTGGTAGGAGGCCTGCAGATCGGTCTGCAACGCCAGCAACTGGCTTGCGACCTCATCGGTAGAAACGTTCTCGGCCTGATCGACGACGTTCTGCATCGTCGCCTGCGTCAGTTTCTGCCGCGCAGTGGCATCCTGCATCACCGTCTGCGCATTGGCGAGATCGGACTGGATGTCCTGGATGCTCTGCTTGCCGGGCGTGACCGTCAGATTCTGCGCCACGCGCGAATTAAGAGCCGAGATCTGCCCCGCACCGTTCGGATCGGTCGGCGATGTCGTCACAGCCGCGAGAAGCGCAACCGATTCCATCAGCGAACGGATGGCGTCCTCGTTGGCGCGGATGCCGTATTGCACCGTCGCCGAGGGATCGATCCGCACCGTCGAAGTCGCACGTGCCGACCCCGTTCCGGCATCGCCGGTGTACCACTGCACCGTGTTTGCAGCCGTGCCGTTCACCGCGGCCGTTGCCGTGGCCAGCGTCACCGGCGGCGTGAGGTCGACGCGCTGCGGCGGCTGGTCGAAGAAATCATGCGTCGCGCGGATGGCGGAGGCCGCCACCAGCGAGGTCTTGGCCAGCGTTCCGATCGAGCTCGTCAGCGCGGCATTGAGATTGGCTGCGGTCGCCGTCGGCGTCGCACCGATCGCGAAGCTGCCGGCCGGCGTCGGCACCGCGCTCGAGGCCGTCAGTTGCACGGTTTCGCTGGAGCCGTCCGGCAGGTTGAAGGTGAAACTCACCGTGTCGCCGTCGGCCGGATTGGCGGCGAGGTCGATGGAGGCTTGCGCCGGCGTGATCGTGACGCCTGCCGCACTCGAACTGACCCCGGTCAGTTGCGCGCCGAAAGGAGACGCACTCGCTTCGGCGGCGGTCAGCGCCGCATTCAGGTTGGTGGCGGTCACCGCGGCCGATCCGCCGATCTCGAACGATCCCGCGGGCGCCGGCACCGTGGTCGTCGCCGTCAATTGAACGGTCGTGCTGGTGCCGTCCGGCTGCAAAAAGGTGAAATTGAAGGTGTCGCCGTCCGCCGGATTGGTTGCGAGATTGACCGTCGCCGGTGTGTTGGAGACTGTCGCGCCCGTCAGCGTCGAGGTGACGTTGCTGAGCTTCATGCCGTAGATCGAGGGCGACGCATCTTCGGCGACCGATACCGACGTCGCGGTCGGCGAGGAAACGATAAGGCGGCCGAGGCCGCTGGCGCCAAGGTCGGCCTGGTTGCGCTCGGAGATGACCTGGTTCAACCCGGCCTGCCCTGCTCCATTGCCGTTCAGGATCAGGTCGGACGAAGCGACCGGCTGGGTGTAGATCGTGCTGCCGGAAAAGATGTAGCGGTCGCCGGCCTGCGTATTCAGGATGCCGACGACCGACGAGAACTCGGCCACCGCGGTCTGCTGACCAGCGGTCTGTCCGGCGCTGTTCAGCGCCTGCGATCCGCTGTTCGCCGCGTTCTGCAACTGCGTGCCGATATCGGACAGCGCCTGCAACGCGGTATTGGCGACCCCGATATTGGTGTTGATCTTGGTCATGGTGTCGGTATACGCGGCGATGTTCGACAGTTGCGCGCGCGCAGCGATCGCAAAACCTTCGTTGGCGCCCATACCCGAATAGGTCGTCGACTTCTTTCCGCTCGTGAGCTGGTTCTGCAGATCGGCCATCTGCGCCTTGAGATTCTGGACCGAGCTGCCGAGGATGGTGTTGCCGAAGCTGATGCCGTTGATCGCCATGCGAACCGCCCTTACACGTTACATTTGAGCCTGCAGCAGAGTCTGCATCATGGTCTGCACCACTGACATCACATGCGCGTTCGCCGCGTAGGAATTCTGCAGCGCGATCAGATTTGTCATCTCGGTGTCGATGTTCACGCTCGCCTTGGCGTTGAACTTCTCCTGCAGTGTATTGACGACGATGTCCTGCCCCTGCGCCACCTGTTTCGCCGTCGTCGCCGCGCTGCTCTGCACGCTGACGAACTGCTGCAGGAACGATGGCAGGGTGCCGGTGAACGGCGAAGCCGCGGACCCGAGGCCGGTATTCGGCGCGTAGCTGAATGTGGCCGAGGTCAGTTGATCGAACAGGAAATCGGAGCGCGTGGTGTCGCCTGCGGGCGTCACGGGCGACGTATTGTAGACCGTCAGCTTGGAGGGATCGGCAAGCAGCGCGGCGTTGACCTGGATTCGTCCCGCCAGTCCCGTGATCTGCGACGCGGTGCCGGTGATCGCACCGGTGTAGAGCGAGGCGCGGTCGGTGAAGAACGGCAGTTGCGGATTGCCCGACGTCAGCGACTGCATGGTTGTCGTGGTTGAGGCCGCGGTCACCGTCGATGTGCCCGAGCCGTCGCCGGTGACGCGGAGCAGCGCACCCGACGCGGAAAATGTCAGATGCGCCGGGCCGCCGACTTGCGCATTCAATTGCGCCAGGATCGAACCGAGCCCACCCGAGAAATTGACGCCGATCACCTTGTCGTTCGGATTCGAGGCCGTGTTCGGAATCGGCAGCGCCGCGGGGTCGTCCACCCGCACGACAGTTATTGTATGAGAGACGTTGCTCGAGTCGGTGTAGGTGACGTTGAACGAGTTGCCCGGCAGCACATTCGACAGATCAAGGTCGAAACCCGATGGAGGGCCGGCGACAGGCGTGCCGCCGGTCGTGACATCGGACAAGGCGCTGGCGAGCGTCGCCGCCATCTGGTCGATCTGGTTCTGCGCCTGCACCAGCGTCTTGTCGCGCAACTGCACGTCGGCGGCGATCTGGCCCGAGTTGATGCCTTGCGAGGCGATCATGTCGATCTTGGCGCCGTTCGGAAGCTGGCACATGATGGTGCCGACGCTCGACTTGCCCGGATCGGCGTTCCATTGCGAATTCGCAGTCAGCGACGACTGCGCGTTGAATGACAGCGTCGAAGCCTGCACACCACCGACGAGCTGGATTCCCGAGGTCGTGAACACCGACGTCTGATTGGAGCCGTCGGTGACGGCGCGAACGTCCATCAATCTGGAGAGCTGATCGATCGCGCTGTCGCGCTGATCCATCAGCGTCGCGGCGGCCGGATCCTGGGCGCTCATGCCCTGCAGCTTCTGATTGATCGCGGCGATCTGTTGCATCGCCGCGTTCGCCTGCGACACCGATACCGAGAGATCCTGCTCGGCGTTGGAGCGCAGCGTCTGGATGCCGCTGGTGGTGGCGTTGAGCTGCTGCGCCAGCGCCTGCGCGGCGTTCAGCACCGAGGATTGCGCCGCCGTGTTGCCCGAACTCGCGGACAGCGCCTGCAACGCCGATGTGAAGTTATTGTAGGCCGCTTCCAGTGTTCCGTCGTTGCCGGGCGTTCCATAGACATTCTGCAACTGGCCGAGCACGTTCGCGATCTGGTCGGCATAGGCGCCGCCGGCGTTTTCCGTGCGCAGTTGCGACTGCACATAGGTATCGAGCGTGCGGTTGACGCCGATGACACGAACACCGGCGCCGGTACCGCCGGTGATGATCTCGTCCTGCACCAGCGTCTGGGCGACGTAACCGGACGTGTTCGCGTTGGCGACGTTGCCCGAGACGATCGACAGCGCCGCCTGGTTGGCGCGCAGGCCTGACATCGCGATGGAGAGGGCCGAACTCAAACTCATCTTATTGCCCGCCTCGAAAGAGCATCAATCCGCTCAGCGACCCCGCTTTTCGGGGATCATGCTCTAGCGCAGCACGTTCAGGAGATCCTGAACCATGCTGTTCGCCGTGGTGATGACCTTGGTGTTCGCCGAGTAAGCCTGCTGGGTCACGATCAGCTTGGTGAACTCGTCGGCAATGTCGGTGTTGGAGCCCTCGAGCGAGGAACCGCTGATGTGTCCGGCCGCGCCGGCGATCGCAGGTCCCGACTCGTCGGTCACGGCATAGGCCCCGCCGTCGAGCGCTTTCAGGTAGTTGGTGCCGTTGAAGTGCGACAGCGACACCTGCGCGAGCGAGAGGTTCTGCCCGTTCGAGAAGGTGCCGACCACGATGCCGTCATTGTTGACGGCGACCGACTGCAACTGGCCGGCGGCGTAGCCGTTCTGGTTGATCGCATTGACGGTCGCGTTGCCGCCGCTGCTGGCATACTGGGTGAGACCGCCGCTGCCGAGATTCAGCGTGAGGTTGCCGAGCGACTGGGTTCCGACGCTGACGCTGGGAATGGTGATGGACGTCCCTACCGGGCTGGAAAGCTGGCCGTTGGTGCCGAAGGTGAAGTTGGTGCCGACGTTGACCCACGCCGCTTGCGTGCCGGTGGCGTTCGGATTGGCCTGATAGAACAGGTTCCAGGTATCGGAATGGCCCGCGCCGAGCGAGGCGCTGTCGGTCTTGGCCCAGCGCAGTTGCAGGTTCACCGCGGTGCCGGTCGCGTCGTAGACCGTGACCGCGCCGCCGCTGATCGATTCCTGCTGGAACATGGTCTGGTCGTTGGCGATCACCACGCCGGCTCCGGGCGTGCCGCCGCCGCCGCGCGCGACGTTGGTCGTCGCGCCGAAGCCCATCGAGGTCCACCCGCCCGATGAACTCGTCACCGTCAGGTCCTGCGCGGTGCCGCTATGCAGCGTGATCGCCCCGGTGCTGGCGTCGATCGTCGGGGCCTGACCGGTGATCGCGCCGATCTTGCCCAGAAGATCGCCGACGGTGTCGTCGATGCGAACATGGGTCGCGTCCTGCGCGCCGGGCGGCAACGCGGTGCTGGCGTCGGTAAACGTGATGGTGGTGCCATCGACGGTGATGGTGTCGCCGACCGCAAAACCGGTGGGCAGCGAGTCGCTCGGCGCAGTACCGGACAAAAGCGTCGCGCTGGTGATCGCGACCGGCGGCGTCTGCTGGTTGTTGGCCGCCGAGCCCGTGGTGGTGCTGTCGGTATAGGCCGGCGCCGGCGTTCCGACCACCAGCGGATTGAAGCCGTTGGTGAAGTCCGACGGATTCAATCCGCCCGCCGCGGTGATGGTGCCGGCGGTCGCGGTCGAACTCGCCAGCGTCGTCGGCACGGACGGAAGATTGGCGGCGTATTGCAGCGTCGTGGTGGCCTGCGCGGGAATGAAGTTGTTCTGGAACTGCAGCACCTGCGGCACATTGCCCAGAGGGTTGCCGGTCTTGGGATCGACCGGCACGCCCATCAGGTAGTAGCCGGCGCTGTTGACGAGATTGCCGTTGGCGTTGACCTGGAAATCGCCGCGCCGCGTGTAGTAGGTCACGCCGGAAAACTGAGGTTGATTGTCAACCACGCCGGTCGGCGACTGGACATTGAAGAAACCATCGCCGGTGATCGCCATGTAGGTGCCGATCGTCGAGGCCGACACCGTTCCCTGGCTGCTGATGGTCGCGACCGCATAGGCCGTCACGCCGCCGGCCACCTGACGGTTCGGCGTGGTCGAGTCGGGGATCAGATCGCAGAAGGCGGTGGCGATGCCCTTGTAGCCGGTGGTCTGGGCATTCGCGATGTTGCCGGAGATGTTTTGCAGCGCAAAGGACTGCGCCTGCAGACCGCCGACAGACGTATTCAGTGCGTCGAAAATACCCATCCCATCGTCTCCAACTCGATCCGGGCGGCCAACCGGAGGTCAGCGAGAACCACAGCCGCGGTCGGAAACGACGTCGCAAGCTCCGTGCCAACGTGAAAGATAAGCTATTTCAGTAAGTTGGGATTAGACCCCGGCCCGCGCTCCGGGGCATTCTTGCCCGAGAGAGGCAACTCTTGCCGGGAGGATGGGGGATTTTCGAGCGAGGAAAAACTCGTCAACTTCCGGAATCCATACCCCTGACATCAACATTTCGAACAAAAACAGCCACAGGGGCCATGGATTCCGGGCTCGGCACTTCGCGCCGCTCCGGAATGACGCCAAGATTTTACGGGAGCGTCGCCTAAAGCGGCGAAAGTCCTACGTAGTCGACGATGCCGGATGGAAGACGAGCGCCAGCCCGTCCATGCAGTAGCGCAGGCCCGTCGGCTTCGGGCCATCGTCGAAGACATGGCCGAGATGCCCGCCGCAGCGGCGGCAGTGGATCTCGGTGCGGGCCATGCCGAACGTCGTATCCCGGGTTTCGCCGACCGCGTTGTCGAGCGGCTTCCAGAAGCTCGGCCAGCCGGTGCCGCTTTCGAATTTCGTTTCCGACGAATAGAGCGGAAGGTCGCAGCCGGCGCAGGCGAAGATGCCCTTGCGATGCTCCTTGAGCAGCGGGCTGGTGAAAGGCGGCTCGGTGCCTTGCTGACGCAGGATGCGGTACTGTTGCGGCGTGAGCTGCGCCCGCCATTCGGCGTCGGTCTTTTCGATCTCGAACCTCTCGGCGGCTTTTGTCTCGGCCGCCCGGACAGGCTCTCCGCGCAACCAGCGAAAGCCGAACAGGGCTGCCAGGCCGGCGGCGGATGCGAGCAGGGTACGGCGGTCGATCATGGCTATCTCCGGGGTCGAGCGGGCTGCGCGGTTCAGATCAGATATGCGGCAGCCTGCCCTGAGGTTACCCTGATCTTGCGGAGCTCCGCTCACTTTGTCGCGATAGATTTTGCTGAAGGATGCATATCCGCTCAACCCTACGCCTGCGGAGACCGAAGGGTCAGGCGCCCTCCTGGTCCGGCGGCGCGCGGCGAGCGGCGGAGCGCGGCGGCCGCGTTCCCGCCAGACGGTTGGCCTCGGCGAACCTGGCCTCGCGCGCCCGCGCCCGGATGCGCGCCTGTTCGCGATAGCGCGCCAGCGTGCCGGCGGCGGCTGAACGCGCCTGCTCCGCCAGGCCGATGGCGTAGCCGGCGGCGCGGCCGGTCGTTCCGCCGGCCCACACCAGTTCGAACGGCGAAAACAGCCGCCAGCGGTCGTCGCCTTCCAGCATGCCGCCGGCGATCAGTTGGCCGGCCATCGCCGAGGTGTTCAGTCCCTGCCGCCCGAATCCGCTCGCGACCCACAATCCGGGCGACAGCCGGCCGATCTGCGGCATGCCGTGCACGGTCTGCCCGATCGCGCCGGAAAACATCGTCGCGATCTCGACCGCACCGAGTTGCGGAAAGATCGTGCGGATTCGCCTGCGGATCGCCGCGGCCTGGCCCTCGGATCGGGCATCCCAGGTGGTTTCCGGGCTGGCCCATATCAGCCTGTCGCCGCCGACGATGCGGAAATGGTCGATGCCGTCGGTGTCGATGACGGAGCCATGAAACGTCACCGCCTCGGCAAGCCGCTCGCCCAGCGGCGCGGTGACGGCGGCATGACGCCAAACCGGCACCAGCGTATCGGACAGCCGCTGCATCGCCTTGCCGAGATGGATGTTGCCGGCAAGCACGACGTGAGATGCCCGCAGCCGCGCTCGCGGCGTCACGATACGCTTCCGAATCCCGAACGGATCGATGCCCACCACCGGCGTGTCCTCGAAGATGCGCGCGCCGGCGTTGCGCGCAAGCTCCGCGAGACCATGGACGTATTTGCGTCCGTCGATCTGGAAAGCGCGCGGATAATGCACCGCATGAAAATACCGGCCGGTGCGCAGGGTGTCGCGGACGCGGTCGACCTGCCATCCCTCCGCCTCGGTCGCGAAATCCTCGGACAGCATTTGCAAGCGGCTGATCAGCCGGTCGCCAGCGTCGACATTGGAGACTTCCAGGACACCTTCGGTCAGTCCAAGGCCGGAAATGACGTGTTCGGCGGCATGGGCCCGAACATAGTCGGCGCCCGCTCGCGACAACGACCAGAGTTCGCATGCGTCGTCAAAACCCACGCGCGCGATCAGATCGGAAAGCGGAAGCGCAAAGCCCGGCATCACCGTGCCGAGATGATGGCCAGAGGCGCTCCAGCCGGCCTGGCGTCCTTCGAGAACGACGACATTCGCGCCTGCCCGCGCCGCCTCCAGCGCCACGGTAAGACCGGCGAGACCTGCCCCCACCACGCAAATCTCGACGTCGAGATCGACGGTCAGACCGGCGCGTTGCGGCGCAGCAGCGGCGGCGGACGCCGTATCGCCGGGACCATCGGCCGCACCTGTGCTCTCCGAAGTCATCGCGTTTCCTTGCGGAGTTCTGGATTTGACATTCGCGTCCGGTGACTTTGCGGCGAAGCGGGCCCCCTCCACTACCTCCGTCGCCTTGTCCGGCGCAAGGTTGTGGATTAAGCCGCAAGAATCGGAACCTGTATCCCGCGTTCCGGGTCATGCTTCAACGCTGAACCGAGACTGCGTCATGCGCCGCCTGCTGCTGCTTCGACACGCCAAGACCGAAAGCGATGCCCCGAGCGGCAGTGACCGGGATCGCCCGCTCGCCGCGCGGGGGCGCAAGGATGCCGCCGAACTCGGCGCATGGCTCGCCGGACAGCAGCCTCTCCTGCCCGATCTGGCGTTCGTTTCGACCGCCGTGCGGGCGCGCGCGACCTGGGACATCATCCAGAAACAGATGTCGGACGAGGTGCCTCAAGAGCTTGCTTCACATCTGCCGGAGCTTTACGGCGCCCAGCCGACGCAACTATTGGCGCTCATTCGTTCCGCTGCCGCGCGGAATTCCAAGCGATTGATGATCGTCGGACACAATCCCGGCCTGCACGAATTCGCGCTCGGGTTGATCGGTGGCGGCGACGCAGCCGGGCGCGCGGCGTTGACCCGCAACCTGCCGACATCGGGACTTGTGGTGATCGATTTTCCCATCGAGAGGTGGGATGGCATCGCGTTCGGAGGCGGACAACTCGCACAATTCGTCAGCCCGAAACTGCTGAAAGAGGCTTAGTACAGAACGCTCGCGAGCGCCGCTCATGGCAGCAAATCCTGCGGCAGCGCATCGAAGGTGTAGACGCGCGGCCGGTTGCGACGCATGAAGCCGCCGATCTGCCAGCCGAACAACGCCGACAGTCCGGCGATGAACAACGCACCCGCCCATTCGCCGGTGACCAGAGCCCGCCCCAGCAGAGCGGCCATCGATACAACCAGCAATGCCAGTACGCCCGCGCCGGCAAAATAAAGCGCGGGATTGAGGCCGGCAACGAGCGAAGCGTGACCGCCATGCTCGGCCAGCCGCCGGTGCAGTTCGACGATAAAGGCGCGGTAGTCGTTGTCCTGTGCGGCCATCAGCGCCAGCGTCTGCCAGGTGGTGGACATCGCCACGATACGGCCGCCGTCGCGATGCTCGATGTCGGCGCGGAATCGCCGCGATTGCATCGACATCGGCCGGTACGACATCCGCACCACGGCGACGTCCGCATAACGCCATGTCCCCGATCGGCGGCCAACCTGCCAGGATATCCCATCGTCCTCGAGCGCGAACCGATGCGCCGACCCGATCAGCGACGCCCTGTAGGCGTAGCTGAGACCTGTCTGCGCAATCTCTGGCGGCGGCACGATCGCGATCCTTCGTTCAATTTCCCGCCTACAATTTCTTGCTCGCGGCGCGGGTTCTATCCTACAAATCCTTTATGGCTGAAACGGCTTATTTTCCGCGCCACTTGATTCTCGGCGGCGCGATCGTATCCGGCATATTGCTCGCGCTTGCGGTACACATGCTCGCCGCGCAGATCGGCCTCGACCTCGGCGGCCTCTGGCGCGCCGATTCAAAGGATTTCATGCCGGCGGGCGCCGCGATCGCATGGTGGCTGGTGGCAACGGCCGGTTTCTCCGGCAGCTATTTTATCGCGACGCTGATGCACAGCGCGCCGTCCGGCCGCATTCAGCAACGGTTGCGGCAGTTTCTGATCGCCATTGCCGTGTTGTTCCTGGCGGGTGCGGGACAGGCCGCCTCGGCGCCGAGCGCAGTGCCGACGCTCGCAAGCCTCATAACCGGGCTCGCCGTGCTCGGCCTTGGCGCGGCGATGGCTTTCTGCGGCGCGTATTTCGCGCTACGCAAGACATGACGCGCAGAAACTTCACGGATTGTGTCCGGCGCAACAAGCTAATGTCATGCAACCCATGCATCAATACGGCGGACCTTGTATGTCTCCGGAACAAGGTTCAAATCGGCCATGGAACCGGCGAGGTTTTATGCGTATATGCTCACGATAATCATTTGCTGGCACTCCGCAGCAAGTGCATGTCCTGATGATTTCGATCGTGAAGGCGCATGGACCGCCTTCGAACCATGACCAAGCCTCGTTAGGCCAACCCGCCGTTTTGCCTTATGGATTTTTCGCGTATGAGTAACCGAGCAGCCGCTTGCCATCCCTCTCCCCAATCGGCTCGAAACGTGTCGTGATTTTAGGTTTCGACGGTTCGGACGTTCGCTTCATCGTCGAGCGAACCGCAAACCGCTCCGGAACGATGGGGTTACCGAGAATGACGAGGTGCCTGGTGTCGCTGGATTTCCAAGTTCGCATGAGGGGTTTTCGCAAGGACAAGCGAACTTCGAATTCGGGGCGTCAGCGGGAGGACGAATGCATCGGCTGCTGACCGCGCTTCAGCGCGGCTTCAAGGAACGGATCGGCTGGAAACGGCTTGGCGTTGTTGCAAGCATCGTCATCATCGCTTTCGCGATTGCGACTCTCATCCGCACCCTCAAGGGCGTCGACACCGGCGCCATCCTGATCGCGCTGACCGATAAGTCGCCGCATGAGATCGCCATGGCTGCGCTTTGCGTGGTCGGCGCATTCTGTACGCTGACATTCTACGATTTCTTCGCGCTGCGGACGATCGGCAAGGATCACATCCCCTACCGCGTCGCCGCGCTTTCGGCGTTCACGAGCTACACGATCGGCCACAACATCGGCGCCACCGTCTTCACCGGCGGCGCGATCCGCTTCCGCATCTATTCGGATCACGGGCTCAATGCGCTGGACGTCGCCAAGGTCTGCTTCATCTCCGGGCTGACGTTCTGGCTCGGCAACCTGTTCGTGCTCGGGATCGGCATGGCCTGGCATCCATCTGCCGCGAGCGCGATGGACCTGCTGCCCCCCTCCATCAACCGCCTGATCGCGCTCGGCTGCCTCGCCGGCATCGTGATCTACCTGATCTGGATCATCACCGGCCGCAACCGCCGCGAGCTTGGGCAGAACGGCTGGAAAGTCGTGATGCCGTCGGCGCCGCTGACCTTCGTGCAGATCCTGATCGGCGTCGTCGATCTGGGCTTCTGTGCTTCGGCGATGTACCTGCTGATGCCCGCGCAGCCGCCGATCGATTTCGTCTCGGTATCGGTCGTCTTCATCCTGGCAACCCTGCTCGGCTTTGCCAGCCACGCCCCCGGAAGCCTGGGCGTGTTCGACGCGGCGATGCTGGTGGCCCTGCCGCAGTTCGGCAAGGAGGAGTTGCTGGCTACGCTCCTCGTTTACCGCATGCTGTATTTCATGATTCCCTTCGCCCTCGCGATCACCATCATGGGTGCGCGCGAGCTTTGGCTCAACGTCGTGCAGCCCTGGCAACGGCGCCGCTTGATCAATGGCAACGGCGGCGACAGCACCGTCAGCCACGATAGCGACAGCCGCTGCGACACTGTTCCGGACAGCACGGCAGCGCCGCCGCCCGCGGTCAAGACACGGGTCTCGCAGGACTGATCCCGCCGCTGCATGAATCTGCCAGCCGCAACGCCGCTCCCGGCCGTGACCGGCCATCTTTCACCCGTCACATTCGCTTCATCCACCACCACCATCGACGGACCTCTCTTATTTCCGCCAAAACTATCGCGTCAAAACCCTCCATGGCTCGCACTTCCGTCTCCTCCCTCGTCCGGATTGTCCTGATTTCGCTCGGCGTGCTCGCCGCACAGCAGGCAATCGCGCAGTCCGCGCCCGATGAGCCCGACCCATACCGTCCGTCCGCATCGATCCAGAGCCAGCCTGCCAGCGGAATGGAGATTTCGTGGGAGGTCCGCAACCGTTTCCGGCTGTTCCGCGAGGAGCGTGACTTCCAGATCCACGTTGCCACCGAACGCAACCAGAGCATTCTCGCAGCCGAGCAGGCGCTTGAATTGCAAAGCGACGGCCGCGGCTGGGCCCGCAACGCCGTCAATCGTCTTTGCATCGACCTCGGCGGCCATGTCAGCGAGCCCTGCACCCGGGACAAGATCAAGGAAGGCTATCTGACGCCGACGGAACATCCGGTCACCGTGCGTCTGACCGGCGCGATCCCGGTCGGTGCGGTATGCGCCTGGTCGTTCGACGACGGCGACGGCCCGCGCACCACGACGCAGGACTGCGCCGAGCCGATCGATTTCCGCGCCCGCTACGGCCGCGCCACCAACGCCACGGTCGATGTCACGAGCGGCAGCGACGCACCGCAGCGCCTGATGACCCAGATCAAGGTGCGCGACATCCTCATCGCCGGTCTCGGCGATTCCATCGCCTCGGGCGAAGGCAATCCGGACCGCGCCATTGCGCTGTCGGACGAGGGCTTCTGCTTCCGCTCCTATCTCGGCGGCGCGGCGGACGAGTATTACCGGCCGAGCCGCGCCGGATACAAGGGTGGCCGTGCCTGCGGCACCGCCGGCTCGCTCCAGACCTGGCAGCACTACGGCGCGCTATGGCTGAACGCGGCCTGCCATCGCTCGCTCTACAGCTACCAGACCCGCACCGCGCTTGCGCTCGCGGTGCGGTATCCGCACATCGCGGTGACCTACCTGCCGCTCGCCTGCACCGGCGCCAGCATTCCCGACGGGCTGCTCGGTTCGCAGCGGGCGCGCGAATGCCTGTCCTCGGCCAAGTGTCAGGGCACCGTCAGCGGCCAGGTCGCCGAACTGCGTGACGCGCTTGCGGCAGCGAAGCGCCGGCAGCCCGACCGCAAGCTCGATCTCCTGCTACTGACCATCGGCGCCAACGATATCAACTTCTCCGGCCTGGTATCCGACGTCATCGTCGACGCGCCGACCGAGCGCGCGCTGTTCAAGCGCGGCGGACTGATCGAATCGGTCGACGATTCCCGGTCGAGCCTGGTGCGCGACCTGCCGCAGTCCTTCGGCAAGCTGCGCGCCGCATTGAAGCCGCTGGTGGGCAACGACCTGTCGCGTGTGGTGTTCGTGTCCTACGCCAACCCGGCGCTGGCCAACGGCGGCGCACCCTGTACCGGCGGCAAGGCCGGCTTCGATGTGCATCCGTCGTTCAACGCCGATCCGCGGCGGCTCGCCGAAGTCACAAGCTATGTCCAGAACGAATTTCTGCCGCGGCTGAAGGCGATCGCGCTCTGCCAATCCGGCGTGATCTGCCGCGATCCCGACAGCGACCGGATGACGTTCGTCGCAGCGCATCAGGCGGCGTTCGCCGATCACGGATTTTGCGCGCGCTCCGGCAACGATCCCGAATTCGATCGCGCCTGTTTCTCGGCCAGGGGCGACAGCTTCGTCAGCGATATCGTGGTGGCGCCGCAACAGCCGATGACCTGCGGGCAGCCGGCGGGCGACTTCCGCGCCTATCTGCCGCGCGCGCGCTGGATCCGCGACGCCAACGACAGCTACTTCACGGCGATGACCTATCCGCAGGCGCTGCCCTCATCGATGCAGCCGTCCGACATCCATGACGCGACATGGGGCCTGCTCTCGGCAGTCTACGGCGGCGCGATCCACCCGACAGCGGAGGGCCATGCCGCAATGGCGGACGCGGCGCTGCCAGCGGTCGAGGCCGAACTGCATCTCAATGCAGCGGATGGCAGCGAGGTAACGGGCGAACCGCTGGCGCCGCTTGCGCTGCCCCCCGCGCCGATGACTCCGGCCCCGCCTGCGCCGATGCAGCCGCAGCAATAACGGCATCCGAGCGCCGGACTGCCAGCCGCAGATTTTAGAGCATGATCCCGAAAAGCGGAAACCGGTTTTCGGAAAAGATCATGCTCAAACAAAAGGACAAGCGACGAGTCTGATTCAACTCAGTTGAAGCAGACTCTAGAATATTGGGAAACGGATGATCACCGGGTCCAAGCCCGGTGACGACACTCAATTCGCGGCGCTGAAAACAATGCCGCACACCTCAGCCAGCCTCAATTCACCCCGAGCTTCTTCTGCAGGCTCGACGACGAAGTGGTGTACTGGAACACCAGCCGCTTGTCAGGATAGACGTAGCGATGCGCCTTCTGCGCCATCAGCGCGCCCTCATGGAAGCCGGAGAGGATCAGTTTCAGCTTGCCGGGATAGGTATTGATGTCGCCGATCGCGAAGATGCCGGGCACGTTGGTCTCGAACGACGCGGTCTCCACCGGGATCAGGTTGTTCTCAAGCTGAAGCCCCCAGTTCGCGACCGGCCCGAGTTTCATCGTCAGTCCGAAGAACGGCAGCATGGTATCGCAACTGATCGTCGACATCGCGTTGTCGCTGCCCTTCACCTGCGCGGCGGAGAGTTTGCCGTCCGCGCCTTCCAGCGCCGTGACCTGACCGATCTTCAGATCCATCTTGCCGTCGGCGACCAGCTTGCGCATCTGCTCGACGCTGTGGGGCGCCGCGCGAAAATCGTCGCGGCGATGCAGAAGCGTGATCCGCTTCGCCAGTGGATGCAGGTTGAGCGTCCAGTCCAGCGCGGAGTCGCCGCCGCCGACGATCAGGATCTCCCTGTCGCGGAACTGCTCCATCTTGCGCACCGCATAGAACACGGAGGTGTTTTCATAGGCCTCGATGCCGGGCACCGGCGGCCGCTTCGGCTGGAACGAGCCGCCGCCCGCCGAGACCACGACGACCTTGCACTCGAACACCTTGCCGGCATCGGTGGTGACGCGGAATCCGGGATCGCCGATCTTCTCGATGCTTTCCACCATCTCGTTGAGGTGGAATGTCGGGTCGAACGGCTTGATCTGCTCGAGCAGCGCCTCGGTGAGACCCTGGCCGGTCACCAGCGGAATGCCCGGAATGTCGTAGATCGGCTTTTCCGGATAAAGCTCGGCGCACTGCCCGCCGATCTTGTCGAGGATGTCGACAAGATGCACCTTCATATCGAGCAGCCCCAGTTCGAATACGGCAAACAGTCCGCAGGGACCCGCACCAATAATCAGCACATCCGTCTTGATCGCTTCGCTCATGTCAAAAATCTTTTCCGTTGAAATCGTCAGGCCGCACCATGCGGTGCCGGCCGCGTCCCGCTGATGGGAGGTGTCTACGCCTGCCGTTCCGGTACCGTGACCACCAGCCCGTCGAGTTCGTCGCTTACCTTGATCTGGCACGACAGCCTCGAATTCGGCCGCACATCATAGCCGAAGTCGAGCATGTCCTCCTCCATCGGAGTCGGCTTGCCGACCTTCTCGGTCCAGGCTTCGTCGACATAGACGTGACAGGTGGCGCAGGCGCAGGCGCCGCCGCATTCGGCCTCGATGCCCGGAACGGCGTTGCGAATCGCCGCCTCCATGACGGTTGCGCCGTTCTCGACGTCAACAGTACGGGTTTCGCCGGAATGGTCGACAAAGTTGATCTTGGTCATGGGTGCAGTGCTGCCGAACGTAGATCTCATGAGGGACGGTTCGGCTGTCCTATAACGAAACGATCCGGCCAGCGCCAGCGTTCGGCGCAAAAAGGCGGGCTATTCGTCAGAGATCGCCGGCCATATCAGGAGCGGCGCAGGATTGCGTCGATCGCTTCACCGGCCTGGCTGATGGCATGATCCAGCGCCGTCCGCGGCCCCGCCGCATCAGTGCCGTTGCGCAGGGCGGTCTCCAGATCGGCGGCGGCGGCCGCGACATGAACCGCGCCGACCGCCCGCGCCGAGCCCTTCAGCTTATGGACAAGGGCCGCCGCATCCGGCGGAAGCTGCGCCAGAGCGGCTGCCAGCGACGCAGCCTGACCCGCGAACATCGCCAAAACCTCGCGTTCGAGGCCGCCGTCGCCGAGCGTCATGCGGCGGAGATGGTCGAAATCGATCGGGCCATCGTCTGGAACCAGTGGCGGCGACGGCATCCAGGCGACCTGCTCGAGGGAATATGGCATGCTGCGATCCGGGGTCCGCTGCAAAGGGGGGATGGTTGCCGCGTGACCTTCCCGCAAGCCAATCACGGAACTGGTTAACGGAACGTTTCGCGTACGAACCGCGAGGTAGCCGCCGCGGCCGGCGGAATCCGCTGCCCGCTCAATAATTTCGAACAACTCGAAGCGGTTAGCTCAGCCGGCCGTTAACGATGATTAAGATTGTATTAATCACGCCCATTTCATTCGAGACGCCAAGCCAATAGGATGTTGGAAGAAGTGACCGACAAGACGGGCGATGGCGACGGCCACGCCCGGAAAACCGGCTTGGGGCTCGGGGTCGGCGACCGGGACTGCGGCGGCGACGCGAACTTGCGGGTTGCTAAACACGAGGGCGTGGACTGACATGGCGAACAATCCCAAGAAGGTCAAAGATCCGACGGAAGTCGCTCTTTCCGCCATTCAGGAGGCGCTGAACGTCGGCGAGGCCTCCGCGGGCAGTCCGGACCAGGGCCGCCCGGACGTCGCGCCGCCGTTCTCCCCCGCGGCAGGGCATGGCGAGGATGGGTTTGACGTCCGCGGCACCGCCGACCGGCCCTCATTCGATACCTCCGAGACACCGGTCTTCACGCGGCGTCCCGCCAACGACGATCGCGAAACGATCGGACAGATTCTTCAAGCTATCCAGAACAACCGCCCGGCCCGAAATATTTATACGCTCGCCTCGCTTTTCGCTGGCGTCTGGATTCTCGGCGCCGGCTTTCTGACCATCAGCTTCCTGCCCTCGCTGCAGGCCGCAATGGGTCAGGGCAGCGGCGGCACGCTTGCCCTCACCGGCCTGATCGCCCTGTTTTTCGCCCCCGTTCTGCTGTTCTATTTCTTGGCGAGCCTGGCCTGGCGCGGACAGGAACTGCGCATGATCGCGCAGTCGATGGCGCAGGTAGCGATCCGGTTTTCCGAACCGGAGGGGCTGGCCAGCGACTCGGTGGTGACGGTCGGCCAGGCGATCCGGCGTGAAGTCGCCGCGATGGGCGATGGCGTCGAACGCGCCATCGCGCGCGCCGGCGAACTGGAAGCCCTGGTCGCCAACGAGGTCGCCGCGCTGGAACGAGCCTATTCCGACAACGAGGTTCGGATTCGGGCATTGCTTCAGGATATCGCGCTCCAGCGCGACAATCTCGTCGGCCAGGCCGAGCAGGTTCGCAGCGCCATCTCGGGTGTCCAGATCGACCTGCGACACGACATCGCACTGATCAGCGATGCCATCGCCTCGCGCGTCGACGAGGTCGCAAAAGGCATCACCGGTGCGCTGGAAGAGCGCGGCGAGCACATCACGACGGCGCTCAGCAACGCCGGCGACAATATGATCCTCGCTCTCGGCGAACGTGGCGGCGACCTGCTCGACCGGCTCGAGGAAGCCAGCGCCGAGACCGCGCGCGCCGTGCTCGATGCGAGCGAGCGCCTGACCAGCAGCCTCAACTTCAAGACCGGTCACGTCCACGACGAGTTCGCCGATCTGGCCGACCGCGTCCATGAGATGCTCAACGAGCGGGTCGACCGGATTACGAACGAATTCGAGCAGAAGTCGGCCTCCATCGTCGAAGGCATTTCCGACCGCACCGAACAGGTCCACGACTCGCTGAAGAATTCCAGCGACTCCTTGCTGGTGGAACTCGAGCTTCGCGGCGCCGACCTCGCCAGCAAGATCGACGATGCCGGCAACCGGCTGGCAACCCGGATTCTTTCATCCGGCGACAAGGCCGGCGAAGCGCTCGACGTCACGGTCAATACGCTGGTCGCCAAGGTCGCCACTCAGACCGAAACCGCGCACGATACGCTCAGCCTCCAGATGAGCGCGTTCGATCAGCTCATGAAGGACCAGGGCAGCGAGCTTGCGGAAAAGTTCGCACGCGACAGCGGTACGCTCGGCGCGCTCATAACCCGCCACATCTCTGAATTCGACCGTACCGTGAAGACGTTCGGCGGCGAGATCGTCGATCGCCTCGGCCAGCGCACCGAAGATATTGCCCGGAGCATGAAGGCCTATGTCGATACCTTCGATTCGCGCCTGGCGTCCAATGGCGGCGAGATCAGCGCCGCGCTGGATCAGCGTCTGCTGCAGTTCGAAACCACACTCCAGTCGGGCGTCAGCAATCTCGACGCTTCGTTCGATGCCAAAATCAAGTCCTTCGACGAGTCCGTCAACGGCCGCCTCGCCGTGCTCGAACAAGCCTTCGACTCGCGCGCGAAGTCGGTCACGGCGACGATCGAGAACCGGCTTGTCACCCTCACCTCGTCGCTGTCCGACGGCGCCGCTCATGCGATCGGCTCGATCGAGAGCCGCCTCGCCCACTTCGCAACCTCGCTGAGCGACGGCGCAACTGAGGCCGTTGCGGCGCTCGAAGGGCGCATCTCGGGAGTGACCGAAACCATCGACGATCGCAGCGCGATGCTTGCGAACACGATCACGGCGCGATTCCAGGAAATTCACCAGGGTCTCGACGAGCGCGTCGGCCTCGTCGCGACCACGATCGAAACGCGCGTCGCCCAGTTCGAAGACCTGCTTGGATCGCGGGTCGAAGCCGTGGCCGGCCGCTTTGAATCCAGCGGACGGCAGGCCAGCGAGGCTCTGCTGGTGCGCGCCGAGGAGCTGTCGCACGGCATCAAGTCCCATGTCGACGACGCGGAGCGCTCGCTGACCAATCTGGTGGTCAATACCAGCGAAACCATTCAGACCGGCGCGCGTGCCGCCCAGCAATCCCTGCTTTCGGTTTCGACCGAAGTGGGCGCCCAGTTGCAATTGACCTCGACCGAAGTGGAGCGCGCACTGACCTCGGCCGGAACCGCCGCCGCCAACTCCATCGTCAACAGCGCCCGCGATGCGCAGACGACGCTGATCAACTCGTCGGCCGAAACGGCGAGCCGGGTCAAATCCCTGTCGGCGGAAATCGAGCAGGCGCTGTCGGCCGCCGGCACCAACACGGCGGACGTCGTTCTCGCCGGCGCGCGCGCGGCGCAGACCACGCTGGTCTCCGCTTCCTCGGATGCCGCGACGCACGTCAAATCGCTCGCGAGCGACATCGAGCGGACGATGACGGCGGTCGGCACCAACACGGCCGCCGCCATTCTGGGCAGCGCACGCGAGGCCCAGACCACGCTCACCACCGCCTCGGCCGATGCGGTCGGTCACGTCAAATCGCTGGCGAGCGACGTCGAGCGGACATTGACTGCGGTTGGCGCCGACTCCGCCGCCGCCATTCTCGGCAGCGCACGCGAGGCCCAGACCACGCTCACCACCGCCTCCGCCGACTCCGCCAGCCAGATCAAGGCGATCTCTCTGGATATCGAGCGCTCCCTCCACGCGGCGGCGGCGAATACCACGGAGATCATTCAGGCGAGCGCGCAGAATGCGCAGGCCGCCCTCGTCTCCGCGTCGAATGAAGTCAGCACCAAGGTCAAGTCGGTATCGACCGACGCCGAGCGCCTGATCTTTGCCGCCAGCGGCAGCTTCAGCACGACGATCACGGGTAAAACCGACGAAGTCGTCAACTATGTCCAGCAGCAGACCGACCGTCTCTCGCAGATGATCGACAGCAAGCGGGGAGCTCTGGTCGAAGCTCTCGGCGGCAAGGCCGATCAGCTCAACTCCGATATCAGCCGCGTCACCGCCGATGCCCTCAAGTCGATCGAGGTCAAGGGCCAGGCATTCTCGCAATCGATCGCTGCGAACGGCTCCGACGTCGTCCGCACCATCACCAACGCGGGTGAGCTGGCGACAAGCGCGGTCACCAAGTCGATGAAGGATCTCGAGCAGGCGTCCCGCTCGGCCATCGAGCAGTCGCGGCAGGCGTCCATCACGGCCGTCACCGACATGCAGGAGACCAGCAAGATCCTCCGCACCGATACCGTCGCGCTGTTCGAGCGGTTGCGAGAAGGCAACATCCTTCTTCAGGAGGTCCTCACCGGCGCGCACGAAAATCTCAATTCGCTGGAGCGTGCGCTCGTCACGCGCGTCGCCGATTTCGTATCGACCATGAAGGATGTCACCTCGCAAAACGGTCTCGCGACGCAGACGCTCGAAGATCAATTGGCGGTGTTCAACGCCAAGGCTTCCAAGGCCCTTGACGACTTGAGCACGCTGTCCAACCAGTTCGAGACGCATGGCCACATTCTGGTCGAAGCTGCGGCGCGGGTCGAGCAGAGCAACCAAAGCGCCGCATTGTCGGTCGAGGAACGCAAGTCCGTGCTTGAATCGCTCGTGACGACGATTGACTTGCGGACGACCGACTTCGATCAGCGTTTGACGCGGTTTACGAGCCTGCTTGATGAATCGCTTGCCGCCGCCGAAGAGCGCGCGCGCGATATCGCACGGGTGGTGGCCGAGACCGCCGGCGTCGGATCGGCGGCGATCAGCCGCCAGTTCGAAGCCGTTCGCACGACGGCCGAGGAAGAACGCCGCCTGACCTCCGAATCCATGAGCGAGATTTGCCAGCAGGCGACGGAGGAAGCCGACGCCATGCTCCGACGGTCCGCCGACAAGTTCGCGGCCCTGGTTCAGGACATGAAGCAGATGACCGCGGAGATGCACACGGAACTCGAAGCAACGCGCAACGAGCTTCGTCGCGGCGTGCTCGAGATGCCGCAGGAAGCGGCCGAGAGCACCTCCCAGATGCGCAAGGTGATCGTCGATCAGATCGAAGCGCTCGCCGAGCTCAACCGGATCGTCGCCCGCCATGGTCATGGGTTCGACGTTGTCAGCAACGGACGATCGGCTTCGCAGCGCGAGGAAGAACCGGTGGCGGCGGCGGCCAGCAGCCGCGCCACGACGACGACACGCTCCGCGTCTCGCATGCGTGACAGCGGCAGCGCGTCGAACCTACCGCCGCCCGACCTCGGCGCTCCGTCATCCCGCCGCACGGACACGCCTCCCCCCGGCCCCGCGAACGAAGACCACGGGGGCGACGACTGGCTCTCGGATCTCCTGAACCGAGCCGACACCGGCAACGACCGGCGTGGGCGACCCGCGCAGCAGGCTGCCGCGAACCCGCTGGATTCGCTGTCGCTCGATATCGGCCGCCTGATGGATCGCAACCTTGCCGGGGAGATGTGGGACCGCTACCAGCGCGGCGAACGCAAGGCCTTCAGCAAACGTCTCTATACGCCCGCCGGCCAAAAGACGTTCGACGAGGTCGCCCGCAAATACCGGACCGACCGCACGTTCAAACAGACGGCCGATCGCTACATCGCCGAATTCGAGCGCCTTCTGGACGAAGTCGCGCGCGACGAGCGCGAGCCCAGCGCGATCCGGGACCATCTGATGTCGGAGACCGGGCTGGTCTATACGTTGCTCGCCCATGCGGCGGGACGGCTCGGATAAGGCCCAGCTTTATCGGTTTCGTAGCGGTACCGCGGTCGACGATCCGAAGATCGCGCGTGACGAGTCTGTTTCAACTGCGTTGAATCAGACTCGTCGCTTATCTTTGTGTTTAAGCCCGATCCTTCCCGAAGACCGGTTCCCCTTTTCAGGACCATGCTCTAGTGTGGTGGTTCAGAAATTCGCTTCATTTCTCTGCAAGCGCTCCAAGCGAACTTCTGAACCTAAACCACACTAGAATTATAAATTCGCTAGTGCCCTTTCGAATCAGAAGTTCGCTCCGGGAGGCGCTGCATAATGAGGCGAACTTCAGATTCAGGGCACTAGTTTCTTGATTTGACGCGTTGCCTTCGTGCGAACCGAAGTCCACTTCGCTCGGAAACGCTAGGCAGCCCTACGGCCGCCTCGGAGGGCGGGCGGGCGTCGCCGGAGCCGGCGAACTGCCGGTCGCCGCGCTGCCGCTGGCGCTCGCACCGAACAGCAAGCGGGTGGGGTTGCGATCGAGATTATTGACCGCCCGGCTGATGTCGCCAAGGGTGCGGCGGCCGTCGGCCATCAGCGCGCCCGAGCGCTTGTTGAAGTCCTCGGCAAGTTCGCGAATCGATTTCACCGCCGGAAGCAATTCGCCCCCCGCCTTGCCGCCTGCGATGGCGTCGAGGCCGAGCATCAGGTCATCGGTCTTGGCCATGACCCCGTCGGCCTTGCTCATGACATCGTTGAACTTCTGCACCAGGTCGCCGATTTTCTCGGCGTTGTGAGCGAGCGAGGCCGTGAAGGTCTCGACATTCTGCAACGTGTTTTTTACCGCCGTTTCGTTCTCGGCGACGACGCGATTGACGTTCTGCAACGCCGCGCGGATCGACTCGGTCACGTCCTGCAGGCCCGCCGGATCGGCGGTGAGGATCGGAACGCCGTCCTGATCGAGCGGCACCGGCGGCGCCGCCTCCTCGCCGCCCTTCAGAGAGATCGCAGCAACGCCGGTCAGTCCCTGGAATTCGAGCCCGACCCGGGTGTCCTTCCGAACCGGAGCAGCGTTTTCGACCATCGCAAGCGCAACGACGCGGCGCGGATCGTCGAGCTTGACCGACACCACTTCGCCGACGCGGATGCCGTTGAAATTCACGCTGCCGCCGTTGCGCAGGCCCGAAGCCGAACCCTCGAACACGATGCGAAGCGGGCTGCGCGCCTTGGTGGTGTGAAGACTCTGGAACCAGAGAACGAAACCGAAGGCCGCCGCGATCACCGCAAGCGTGAACGACCCGATCAGGACGAAGTTCGCCCGCGTTTCCATCAAATCCGCTCCGGTACCGCTCAACCTACGACGGCGCGGGCGCGCTTGCCGTGAAAATAGGCTTTCAGCCAGGGATGCTGGGAGGCCAGCATATCGGCCATCGACCCTGCCGCAATGATCTTACCGTTCCCTAAAACGGCGATGCGATCGCAAGCTGTATGAAGGCTGTCCAGGTCATGGGTTACCATGAAAACCGTCAGCCCCAAAGTTCGCTGCAGCGTCCGCACCAGGTCGTCGAAGTCCCCTGCCCCGATAGGATCAAGGCCCGATGTCGGCTCATCGAGGAAAACCAGCTCGGGATCGAGCGCCAGCGCGCGGGCCAGCGCCACCCGCTTGATCATCCCGCCGGACAGTTCGGACGGATAGCGGTCCGCAACCTCCGGCCGCAGTCCGACCATGCCGAGTTTGGCGACGGTGATCTCGTCGAGCAGGCGTTGCGAAACGTGGAGATATTCCCGCACCGGGAACTGGATGTTCTGGCGGACGTTCAGCGACGAAAACAGCGCGCCCTGCTGAAACAGCACGCCCCAACGGCGCTCGACCGCCCGCCGTGCCGTTACGTTCGCGGTTTCCAGATCGACGCCGAAAACCTCGATGCTGCCGCCGACCTTCGGCACGAGCCCGATGATGGTTCGCGTCAGCACGGATTTTCCGGCGCCCGACGGGCCGACGAAGCCGAGGATCTCGCCGCGCTTCACATCGAGACTCAAGCCATCCAGCACCTTCGTGGCGCCGAACCGGACGGAGACGTCGCGGACGCGGATGATGGGATCGGATGCGTCGCCAACCATTCCTACATCCCGATCGAGGCGAAGAAGATCGCAAACAAGCCATCCATCACGATGACGAAGAATATTCCTTTCACGACCGACGACGTGGTGCGCCGGCCGAGCGATTCCGCGCTGCCCTGTACGGCGAGTCCCTCGACGCAGGCGACGATCCCGATCACGGCTGCCATCACCGGCGCCTTGATCATGCCGACGACGAAGTGATCGATCGAGATCGCGTCGCGCAACCTGATGAGAAACGCCTCGGGCTGAACGCCGCCGTAAAGCCACGTCACCAGGCCGCCCCCATAGAGCGCGGCGATCGCGCCGAGAAACGCCAGGATCGGCAGCGCGATCACAAGCGCAAGCATCCGCGGCAGGACCAGCACCTCGATCGGATCGAATCCCATGGTGCGCAGCGCGTCGATTTCCTCGCGCATCTTCATGGAGCCGAGTTCGGCGGCGTAGGCGCTGCCGGAGCGACCGGCCACCATGATCGCAACGAGCAGCACGCCGATTTCCCGCAGCACGAGGACACCGAGCATGTCGACGACAAAAATATCCGCGCCGAATTTCCGGAAATGAAAGATGCCCTGCTGCGAGATGATGCAGCCGATCAGGAAGGTGATGAGAACGATGATCGGAACCGCGCGCCAGCAAACCTGTTCGAGATGATGAACGGTCGAGGTCAGGCGAAACGACCGCGGATGGCGAATGACCCGGCCGCCGGCGGCCAGCACCGCGCCCAGCATGCCGATGAGGCCGGTCAGCGTCGTTCCGAACCCGACAACATTGCGCCCGACGTCTTCGAGCAGGCCGGTCAACGCGCTTTGGCGAACCGCCGGCGAAACTGCGGAGGCGGGAACGCGGCGGACCTCGTCGACCAGGCTTGAATAATTCAGCGAAAGCCCCGCGATCGTTGCCTCGATGCCGCCTTGCGTCAGATTGCGGCGCAGGCGTTCGATCAACCATGCACCGAACGTATCCAGTCCCGAGATCTGCGACACATCGATGAAGATACCGGACCGGCTGCCGGCCAGCTTTTCTGCATCCGCCACCATCCGCTCAAGCGCCGGCGCGAAGCGCGCCGTCCAGGGGCCGGCCGCACTGAGCCCCAGCGCGTCGCCTCGCGCAATCTGCTGCAGTGTGGGGCTATCACCCAAAACCAGCTCCCGGCCCGAATCTCTGCTATTATTAAGGCGAAGCTTTTAACATGACGTCAGCAGCTCGTGGTGCGATATCCTTCCCGCTCACAGCCGTCTGCATGCATTCGGACCTGCCCAATTTCGGACTTGCCCAATTTGAAAACGTCGCTGAACGACGCAACCACGCTGCGATGCCGCATCGAGCGTTGGCCGATCGCGGGCAGTTTCACGATCAGCCGCGGGGCGAAGACCGAAGCCGTCGTGGTCGTCGCCGAGATCAGCCGGAGCGGGCGCACCGGCCACGGGGAATGCGTTCCCTACGCACGCTACGGGGAAACCCCCGAAGGCGTTCTCGCCTGCCTTCTCGCGATGCAGGAGCCCCTCGCCGCTGGCCTGGATCGCCGATCCCTCGCGTCCATCATGCCGGCAGGCGCGGCACGCAATGCGCTGGATTGCGCGCTGTGCGACCTCGAGGCCAAATGCAGTGGCCAACGCATTTGGACATTGCTGGATCGCCCTGCTCCGGTCCCTCGTTCCACCGCCTACACAATCTCGCTCGGGTCTCCGGAAGTCATGGCGGCGGCGACCGCAAAGGCCGCCCATCGCCCTCTTCTCAAGATCAAGCTTGGTGGCGACGGCGATGCCGAACGCATCGCCGCCGTGCGCAAGCAGGCTCCGGAATCGGAACTGATCGTCGACGCCAACGAGGCATGGACGCTTGACAATCTGGAGGGGAACCTGGCGGCGTGCGAGGCGGCCGGCGTCACGCTCGTCGAGCAACCGCTTCCCGCGGGCAACGACGAAGCGCTGGCGCAGATCCGCAGGGTCATCAGCATCTGCGCCGATGAAAGCGTCCATGACCGCTCCTCGCTCGGCGGCCTTCGCGAACGTTACGACGCCATCAACATCAAGCTCGACAAGACCGGCGGCCTGACCGAAGCCCTCGCCATGGCCGATGCGGCGCAAGCGCTGGGTTTCGAGATCATGGTCGGCTGCATGGTCGCGACCTCGCTGTCGATGGCGCCCGCCATGCTGATCGCGCAGCAGGCCCGTTTCGTCGATCTCGACGGTCCGCTGTTGCTCGCCAAGGATCGCAGCGACGGTCTCCGCTACGACGGCAGCACGGTCTATCCGCCCGACGCCGCGCTCTGGGGCTGATCCCTCCGGCCGGCATGAGCGTCCGGACGAGGCGCGACGGCCGAATCACGGGACCGGCATACGACGAATCACTGACCGTCCCGACACGACGGAGTCGGGGATTTCTGATTCGGATCGCGTCAATTCAATTGCGATTTGCGGCGGATCATGGTGATCGTTACAGTTGCGCACAATGATTTGCGCGACGAGTTCGCCATGGCCGATGAAGCTTTTGCCCTGTCGCCGATTTCCGCCAGCGCTGCTCCGCCCAGCGCTGCGGATTTCGACGCCATTCGCGAAGCCTTCATGGAGACCTCGCGGGGCCGATGGTTTCTGACCGAATACGCCAAGCGCAACCGAAATGCGGATACCGCCATGGTGCTCGATGCGGTTGCACGCATCGAGCAGACCGTCGCCGCCCAACAGCAGGCGGCGGCCAGCGACGCGCTGCCGAAGGCCCTCGCCGCGATCAAGGCTAGCATCGCCGAAGCGAAAGCCGCCGCAGCCGCCTCGTTCGACAAGCGGATCATGAACGATGCGCTCGCCCCCATCGAGAAGGGCGCTCGCATCATCCGCGAAATCTCGTGGAGGTGGCGCGAGATCGGCGGCGACAGCCGGATTTGCGATATTCTCGATTCACAGGCCGGCGCGATCGACGCGGTTCACGAGCAACTCGCCGCCAGAGACGATTCCGCGGCGCTGCAGGTTGTGTTCGGGTTGATCGAGTCGACGCTCGACGAGTTGTCGGACTCACCTGCCGCGACGACTTCACCGTCGCGCGCGGAAACCGCGTCCCCGCCCTCGGCAGCAGCCGATGAAGCTCCCGCCCCGCCTGAGAACATCGCGCCGCCGGAGCAAGCAACGGCCGATACCGTTATAGCGTCATCGAGCGACGTGGAAACCGGTTCGCATGACGACAACGCGTCGGATCGAGAACCTGGTGTCGCTCCCGGCTTCCATGAAACGGAGAGAGACTCCAGCGTTGAATCGGGAAACGCGGCGTCCGCGTCCGAAGCGCGGGTCGATACCGTCGATGCTGCGAGCACGGAAACCCGTTGCGAACAACCGGCCGCCGCTGTGAGCGAACAGGACATGGCGCATGACGACGCCGTGCTGGATATGATCGCACTCGAGATGGGCGCGCCCGACTTCGAAGAACCGGAAACCATCGCCGTCGCTATCGGCGATCCGGTGATTGCCGAACCGGAGCAGACTCCCGAACCTGCTGCGAATAGCTTCGATGCAAGTCCGGTTTCGGGGTCCGAGACCGTTCCGGAGATCGCAGCACCGCCTTCGCTCGGCGCATCGCTGCTGGAGAGCGGCATTGTCTCGCGCGCCGCGCCCCGCTCCGATCCGCTGGCTCCGATCCGGCGTATGACTCAGGCCGAAAAGATCGCGTTCTTTTCCTGACCGCGTGTCTCCATCGCGAACCGGCGCGGATCAGGCAACGAGCTGCGGCGTGACGAGACATGCCTTGCATCCCACCTCGGCCGCGCAAGCCTCTGCGATATTGCTGACGAAAGTGCGGGCCGATTTCTCCCATGTGAGACTTGCGGCGAAGTCAAGGCAAGCCGCGGGAGCGATTTTCAGCGCGGCCAGACATGCCGACCGCAAGTCTTCGTCGAGAACGGCGACCGGAGCATGGCCGATGACATCACGGGGACCGGCCACGGGAAAGGCCGCGACCGGCACGCCGCTCGCCAGCGCCTCGAGAAGAACCAGGCCGAAGGTATCGGTGCGGCTCGGAAACACGAAGACATCGGCGGCGGCATAAGTCTCCGCAAGTTGTTCGCCCGTGCGCGCGCCGAGAAAGACCGCATCCGGATAGGCCCGCTCGAGAGTCGCGCGCGCCGGTCCGTCGCCGACGACAACCTTGGTCCCGGGAAGATCGAGACTGAGAAAGGCATCGAGATTCTTCTCGACCGCGACGCGACCGACCGAGAGGAAGATAGGGCGCGGCAGGCGGAGATCAGTCGGGCGCGGATGAAACAGGCCGGGGTCGACGCCGCGCGGCCATAACACCACATTGCGAAAACCACGCTGACGCAATTCGTCCGCAAGCGCCGGAGTTGCCGCCATGACCGCTCTGCTGGCGCCATGAAACCAATTCAACGCGCTCCATACCCATGCTTCCGGAATCGGTGCCCGCGCCGAAACGTAATCCGGAAAGCGGGTATGGAAACTGGTGGTGAACGGCCGCCCGTGCTTGCGGCAATAGCGGCGCACCTGAAGACCGATCGGGCCCTCGGTCGCAATGTGGATGCTGTCGGGATCGGCCCCCGCAATCAGTGCTGCGATCTTGCGGGGCGCCGGCAGCGCGACGCGCAGGCCGGAGTAACCCGGAAGAGCAACTGTCCGAAACGACTGCGGAGTAAGAAAGTGTATGTCGGCGCCGAGAGGCTTCGCCGCGGCGGCGGTCATCGCCAGCGTCCGCACCACACCGTTGATCTGCGGAAGCCAGGCGTCGGTTGCGATCAGGATGCGCATTCAGGCGGCACGCGCGCTGGTCAGCACGAGGGGCGACGATCGCCGCAGCGTGTCGGCCCAGGTGATGATCTCAAACCGCCCGTCCTCGTGCTCCGCCAGCGCGGTGCAGCTCTCCACCCAGTCGCCGCAGTTCATGTAACGTATGTCATGCTCGTCGCGGATCGCGGCATGATGGATATGACCGCAGATCACGCCGTCGGCATTGTAACGACGCGCCTCGCCCGCCAGCGTCCGCTCGAACGCGCCGATGTAGTTCACCGCGTTCTTGACCTTGAATTTCGCCCATTTCGACAGCGACCAGTACGGAAATCCGAACGAGCGGCGGAACGCGTTGACGAAGCGGTTGAGGCGGATCGCGACGTCGTAGGCTTTATCGCCGAGGTGGGCGAGCCAGCGCGCGTTCTGGATCACGAGATCGAAGATATCGCCGTGGATGACCAGATAGCGCCGCCCGTCGGCGCCCTCGTGGATCGCGCTCTCGACGACTTCGATGCCGCCGAAATGCGTTCCATAGTAGGATCGCAGGAATTCATCATGATTGCCGGGCACGTAGATAATCGTCGCGCCCTTGCGCGCCTTGCGCAGCATCTTCTGGACGAAGTCGTTATGCGACTGCGGCCAGTGCCAACTCGATTTCAGCGCCCAGCCATCGACGATATCGCCGACGAGGTAGATCGTCTCGGCATCGTGATGCTTGAGAAAATCCAGCAACTGGTCCGCCTGAGAGCCGCCTGCGCCGAGATGGACGTCGGAGATGAACAGGGTTCGGAAACGATGATCCGGATTGCCTTCATTCATCTCGTCGTTCCCCATGGCGGAGCAGCTAACACGCCGTCATGACAACGCAATGACAGGCGTCTCCCGATGGCGACGCCGTCAGTCGTGGTCGTGATCCAGCCTGTGGAAATGATGGATCGGGCCATGGCCGTGACCGACGCCGAGCCGGTCCGCCGCCGCGATTGCTTCAGTGATGTAAGCCTTCGCGCCCCGCACGGCGGTTTCCATGTCGTCGCCCCTGGCGAGGCCGGCCGCGATGGCCGACGACAGCGAGCAGCCGGTGCCGTGAGTGTTTTTGGTGGCGATGCGCGGAGCGGCAAGCGCCAGCACCCCGTCGTGGGTGACGAGATAGTCGATGCTCTCCGCGCCGCGGCCATGCCCGCCCTTGATCAGGACCGCCGCGCAACCGAGCGTCAGCAAACGCCGGCCCTGCCGCACGATGTCGCTTTCGCTTTCGGCAACGGCCTCATCGAGCAGCCCTGCCGCCTCCGGCAGGTTCGGCGTTATCAATTGCGCGCGCGGGACAAGTCCGCTCCGTAACGCCTCCACCGCATCGCGCTCCAGCAGGCGAGCCCCCGACGTCGCGACCATCACCGGATCGAGCACCACATGCGCGGGCGACCAGTGCAACAGGCCGTCGGCGATGGCATCGGTCACGGCGGCGTCCGCGACCATGCCGATCTTGACGGCTCCGACGTCGAGATCGCCGAACACCGCATCGAGCTGCGCGGTCACGAAATCCGCCGGCACATGGTGGATCCCCGAGACGCCTCGCGTGTTCTGCGCCGTCAGCGCCGTGACGACGGAGGCGCCATAAACTCCGAATGCCGCGAATGTCTTGAGGTCTGCCTGGAGTCCCGCACCCCCGCTGGAGTCGGATCCGGCGATGGTCAAGGCAATGGGGATTGTCATCGGTATTCTCGCGCCAGGGCCGTCGGATCGACGCCAGCATAGTTATTCATTCGCGGCAGGCATAGGCGCGAGCCGCAACCGGAGAGTCCGTCGAATCACCGGTCGACCGGATTTTTCGGCGCATCTCGGTGTCCACGCGGCTCGAACGCGCTATATTGAAGCCTGACGCCCTCCGGAGATACGCGATGGTACCTTTCTTCGTGCAATTCAAGTGCAAGCTCGGCCAATCCTATGCCGTCGCCAACGCTCTCGCGGAGGCCGAGATCGCCTCGGAAATCTATTCCACCGCCGGCGACTACGATCTGCTGGCGAAATTCTACGTCGGTAACGACACCGATATCGGGCACTTCGTGAACGAGAAGGTGCAGGTCATTCCGGGCATTCAGGACACCCACACCATCATTACTTTCAAGGCGTTCGGAACCAACTAGTGTCCCGATTCCGAAGTTCGCATACCCTTGCAGCAACCTTTGATGCGAACTTCGGAATCAAAGGGACACTAGCAACTTTATGATTCTAGTGTGGTTTAGGTTCAGAAGTTCGCTTGACGGACTCGATTGGGCAATGAAGCGAACTTCTGAACCACCACACTAGCCACTCCTGCATCTGGAACAAATGGTGGTACGCGCTGTTAAAGCTCGCGCCAACCCGAACATGACAGGAGAAAACGATGAAAGCCGCCAAGATTTCTCTCATCACACTCGCCTTCGCTGCCGCCGTCGGGTTGGCAGGCCAGGCGTCCGCCGAAACGCTGAAAGCAACCCTGAACGGCGCATCCGAAGTGCCCGCCAATACCAGCAAGGGCACCGGGACAGTCGAGGCGAATTACGATCCCGCGTCCAAAAAACTGACCTGGAAGCTGACCTATTCCGGTCTGACCGGCCCGGCGACGGCCGCCCATTTCCATGGCCCGGCAGCCGCAGGCCAGAATGCAGGCGTTGCGGTTGCAATCCCGAATGCCACGTCCAGCCCGGCCGAAGGCAGCGCCACGCTGACCGATGCGCAGGCCGCCGACCTTTTGGCCGGCAAGTACTATGTCAACGTTCATACTGCCGCCCATCCGGGCGGCGAAATCCGCGGGCAGGTCACGAAGTAGCCCTCGGCCCAATCGCAAGACATTCGACAAAGGGGCGAACCGCCGGTTCGCCCTTTTTTGTTTGTCAGGGCGGGGACGAGCCCGGCCATGACGGAAAGTGGACATGGGTCTCCAAGCCAGACCTCCTCACTGGCGATTCTGGCGCTGAGCTTCCCGAATCGCCGTCCAGACCCGCTCCGGCGTGGCCGGCATGTCGATGTGGTCGATTCGATATTCGCGCCAGAGGCCGCCGACGATGGCGTTGACCACCGCCGGGCAGGAGCCGATGGCGCCCGCTTCGCCCGCCCCCTTCACACCGAGAGGATTGGTGGCGCAGGGGACATTGCGGGTTTCGAAGGTGATCGAGGCGCCGTCGGCGGCGCGCGGCAGCGCATAATCCATGAACGTGCCGGTGACGAGCTGCCCGTCCGCGGCATCGTAGACCGCCTGCTCCATCAGCGCCTGACCGATGCCCTGCATGGTGCCGCCATGGATCTGCCCCGCCAGCAGAAGCGGATTCAACGTCATGCCGAAATCGTCGACGACGACATAGTTGACCAACCCGATCTTTCCGGTCGCCGGGTCGATCTCGACCTCCACGACATGGGTGCCGTTCGGATAGGTGCCGTCGGCGCTGCTGAAACTCTCATTGGCCGTCAGCTTCGAGGGATCGGCGACGCGCTTTGCGAGATCGGCGAAGGAAATGGAACGGTCGGTGCCCGCGATACGGACTGAACCGTCGCTGATTTCGAGATCGGCCGAACTGGTTTCAAGCGCCTCGGACGCGATCTCGCAGAGCTGGGCGCCGAGCTTGCGGGTTGCCCGCTCGACGCTGACGCCGCCGGAGGGAATCGAACTCGATCCGCCGGTGCCGAGACCGGAGACGACCAGGTCGGTATCGCCCTGGATCATATGGATTCGTTCCGGCGGCAGTCCGAACTGATCGGCGATGATCTGCGCATAGGCGGTGGCATGGCCCTGCCCGCTGGACTGCGTGCCGATCAGCACCGTGACGTCGCCGTCTGCGTCGAGTCGCACGTCGGCCCGCTCCCGTCCCATCGTGCCGCAAACCTCGACATAGGTCGCCAACCCGATGCCCCGAACCAGACCCCGCCTTTTCGCAGCCTTCGCCCGCTTCGGAAATTCCTTCCAGTTTGCAATTTCCATGGCGCGCTTCATATGCCCTGCGAAATCGCCGGAGTCGTAGATCTTGCCGGTCGCCGTCCGGTACGGCATCGCCTTCGGCGGAATGAAATTCTTGCGCCGGATGGCGTCCGGCGTCATGCCGAGCTTGCGCGCCGCGGCGTCGACCAGCCGCTCCACCACATAGGCGGCCTCGGGGCGGCCCGCGCCGCGATAGGCATCCACCGGCACGGTGTTGGTGAACACGGCGCGGACGCGGCAATGAAATGCCTGGATATCGTAAAGGCCGGGCAGCATCCCGGCTCCGCCATAGGGAATGTAGGGACCGAATGTCGAGAGATAGGCTCCCATGTCGCCCATCAGGTCGACATCCATGCCGAGGAACCTGCCGTCTTGCGCCAGCGCCATGCGCGCGGTGGTGACATTGTCGCGTCCCTGCGAGTCACCGACGAAATGATCCGACCTCTCGGCCGTCCATTTGACGGCCTTGCGAAGTTTTTTCGAGGCGACCGCGATCAGCGCGTATTCGCGATAGGGGAACAGCTTGGTGCCGAATCCGCCGCCGACGTCGGGGCAGATCACGCGCATCTTTTCCATCGGAATCTTCAGCACGGAGCGGCAGAGAATCTCGCGCAGCCGATGGCTGCCCTGACTGCCGACCGTCAGCGTCAGGCGATCGTGCCTGGCATCGTATTCGCAGACGGCGGCGCGCGTCTCCATGTAGTTGGTGACGACGCGCGGATTGACGATCGAGATTTCCGCCACCGCATGCGCAGCGGCGAATGCGGCGTCGGCCGCATCCTTGTCGCCGATCGAAGCATCGAACAGGAGATTGCCCGCGTGATCGGACCAGACCTGAGGCGCTCCCTTCTTCACGGCATTGGCAACACCAACGACCGAGGCAAGCGGCGTCCACTCCACATCGATCGCCTCAAGCGCGTCGCGCGCGTGCTCGATCGTGTCGGCGACCACGAAAGCAACGGCATCGCCGACGTGCCGCACCTCGTCGCGGGGAAGGATCGGATACGGCGGCGCGGTGAAGGGCTGGTCCGGCAGGTTGAACTGGCAGGGCAAGTCGCCGAGGTCGGCGACGTCGGCTGCGGTGAGGATCAGGGCGACGCCCGGCAAACCAGCGGCGCGCGACGCATCGATCCTGTATGTCGCGTGGGCGTGCGGCGAGCGCAGCATCAGCGCATGCAACGCACCGGGCGGCGCATGGTCGTCGGTATAGCGGCCCTTGCCGCGAATAAGCGCGTCGTCTTCCTTGCGCCGGACGCTCTGGCCGATGCCGAATTTCACGGGAGCCATATGATCTCCGCCGTTGCGGGATCGTTATACCGCAGCGGAGCCTCGCCCGACTAGAGTCTTTCACCGTTTCATGGAAACGATGAAAGACTCCAGCTTCTTGATTTAACGCGTTTTCTTCACGCGAACCGGATTCCACTTCGCTCGAAAACGCTTTATCCCCGCACCAGCGACCGCAGCCAGCGCGGGCCGAACAGCAGCAGGATCGCGCCCGCATAGACGAGCGCGCCGACGACGATCAGGAGTCCAAGAGCCGCCTCGTCGCGCATCGTGCTCCACCGTGCGAACTGCGCCGAGGCGACGTGCGCGGTCAGCCACAGCGCCGCCGCGAGCACCACGCCCGCGATCAGGAATTTGCCGAGCGAGACGCGCAACGAACGGTCGATCTCGAAGTGGCCCGCCCGGACCGCAAATCCGATCACGAGCAGAAGATTGACCCAGGCGCCGACGGCGGTGGCCAACGCCAGGCCGACCTGCGCCAGCGAGCCCATCAACGCGACCTTGAGCGCGAGATTGACCCCGATCCCGGTGAGCGAGGCTTTCACCGGCGTCGCGGTGTTCTTGCGCGCGTAGAACGTGGCGACCGCGCTGCGGATCAGCACAAAGGGAATGAGGCCCACCGCATAGGCTGACAGCGTCGCTCCGGCGGCCGCGGCATCGGCTGCGGAAAACGCGCCGCGCGCGAACATCGCCCGCATGATGACATCCGGCACGGTGAGGAACGCCGCGACGAACGGCATCGAAAACAACAGCGTGAACTCGAACGCCCGGCGCTGCGACGCCATCGCGCCCGCGTGATCGCCGCCCGTGATCCGCCGCGACATTTCCGGCAGCAGCACGGTGCCGATGGCGATGCCGATCACTCCGATCGGCAGTTGGTTGAGCCGGTCGGCGTAATACAGCGCCGACAGCGCCCCGGTCGGGAGAAACGTCGCGATGATGGTGTCGGCGAACATGGCCAGTTGCGTGCCCATCGATCCCACGGTGGCGGGCGCGAGCGCGCGAAAAAACGATCTGATGTCATCGCTCAGTTCGAGCGGCGAGAACCGCGGCAATCCGCCATGCCGGCCGAGATCGCCGGCCAGCAGAAAAACCTGAAGGAAGCCGGAGATCAGCACGCCCCACGCCGCCGCATGCCCGGCGCTCGGGAAGAAGGCGGCGAGCGCCAGCGCCATGATCATCGACAGATTGAGGAAGATCGGGGCCGCCGCCGCGCTCGCGAAGCGATGCATGACGTTCAGCATGCCGCCGTACAGCGTCACCAGCGTGATCAGCAGCAGATA
>NZ_MKRN01000190.1:0-53613 GCF_001896955.1 Nitrobacter sp. 62-13
CGACTCCATGGACATCGAGCGCGAGCGCGGCATCACCATCAAGGCGCAGACCGTGCGCCTGAAATACCGCGCCAAGGACGGCAAGGATTACGTCTTCAACCTGATGGACACGCCCGGCCACGTCGACTTCGCCTACGAGGTCTCGCGCTCGCTGGCCGCCTGCGAGGGCTCGCTGCTTGTGGTGGACGCGAGCCAGGGCGTCGAGGCGCAGACCCTCGCCAACGTCTATCAGGCGCTCGACAACAACCACGAGATCGTGCCTGTCCTCAACAAGGTCGACCTGCCGGCCGCCGAGCCCGACAAGGTGAAGCAGCAGATCGAGGACGTGATCGGCATCGACGCATCTGATGCGGTGATGATTTCGGCCAAGACCGGCCTCGGCGTCCCCGATGTGCTGGAGGCGATCGTCACGCGCTTGCCGCCGCCGCAGGGCGACCGCGACGCTACGCTGAAAGCGCTCCTGGTCGATAGCTGGTACGACGTCTATCTCGGCGTCGTCGTTCTCGTCCGCATCGTCGACGGCGTCATGAAGAAGGGCAGCCGCATCCGGATGATGGGCACCAACGCGGCCTACGATGTCGAGCGCGTCGGTTTCTTCACCCCGAAGATGCAGCAGGTGGAGGAACTCGGCCCCGGCGAGATCGGCTTCATCACCGCCGCCATCAAGGAAGTGGCCGACACCCGCGTCGGTGACACCATCACCGACGACCGCAAGCCGGTGACGGACATGCTGCCCGGCTTCAAGCCGGCGATCCCCGTGGTGTTCTGCGGTCTGTTCCCGGTGGACGCCGACGATTTCGAAACGCTGCGCGCGGCGATGGGCAAGCTGCGCCTCAACGACGCCAGCTTCTCCTTCGAAATGGAAACCTCGGCGGCGCTCGGCTTCGGCTTCCGCTGCGGCTTCCTCGGCCTGTTGCATCTGGAGATCATCCAGGAGCGCCTGCAGCGCGAGTTCGATCTCAACCTGATCGCGACCGCGCCGAGCGTCATCTACAGGATGAAGCTGACCGACGGCAGCGAGATCGAGATTCACAACCCGATCGACATGCCCGACGTGGTGAAGATCGCCGAGATCGAGGAGCCGTGGATCGAGGCTACCATCCTGACCCCCGACGACTATCTCGGCAGCGTGCTGAAGCTCTGCCAGGATCGTCGCGGTGTGCAGAAGGAACTCACCTATGTCGGCTCGCGCGCGATGGTGAAATACGATCTGCCGCTCAACGAAGTGGTGTTCGACTTCTACGACCGGCTCAAGTCCGTTTCAAAGGGCTACGCCTCGTTCGACTATCACCTCACCGACTACAAGCCGGCCGACCTCGTGAAGATGCAGATCCTCGTCAACGGCGAGCCGGTCGATGCGCTGTCGATGCTGGTGCACCGGACCCGCGCCGAGGGCCGCGGCCGCGCCATGGTCGAGAAGATGAAGGAGTTGATCCCGCCGCACATGTTCCAGATTCCGATTCAGGCGGCGATCGGCGGCAAGGTGATCGCGCGCGAAACGGTGCGCGCGCTCCGCAAGGACGTCACCGCGAAATGCTACGGCGGCGACGTCAGTCGCAAGCGCAAACTTCTGGAGAAGCAGAAGGAAGGCAAGAAGAAGATGCGGCAGTTCGGCAAGGTTGACATCCCGCAGGAAGCTTTCATCGCCGCGCTGAAGGTCGATAGCTGACGCTTCGCGTCAGCATGGACTCGCCGCAGCCGATCGGCGTACGCACCGGTTATAGGAACCCCCGCAACCGCAGAGCGTTTCAATCCCACCGAAACGCAACCCGGAGAGGCGTCATGCCGCGCGGCGACAAATCGAGCTACACCAACAAGCAGAAGCGCAAGGCCGAGCACATCGAGGAAGGCTATGAAAAGCGCGGCGTGAAGAAGAAGGAAGCCGAGCGCCGGGCGTGGGCCACCGTGAACCGCGAAAGCGGCGGCGGCAAGAAGAGCGGCTCCGGCCGCGGCCGCAAGACCACGAAGGTCTCCTCCAAGCGCGGCGGCCGCATCGGCGGACCACGCGGCGGCAAGGCTGCGGCTTCACGTTCGGCAGCCGATCGGTCGCGCTCGGCCAAGAAAGCGGCTGCGACCCGCAAGCGCAATGCCGCGAAGCGCTCCCTGTCGAAAGCAAGACGTTCTCCGGCGAAGAAAGCCGCGCGCAAGCGATAACGGAAGAAGAGCCACGGCGCCTGCCCTCGTCGCTCTCCGACCTTGATGCAAGCAACGGCCGCTCCGGCAGGCGGCGCAGCGGAACGACCGTTCGACCATTTGTGGTCGCGGCTTCGAGAAAGCGCTATAGAATTGCCGGTGATGAACGTCCGCGCGATTCTCTCCCTGCTTCTGGCGTCCGCCATCGCCATCCTGAGTGGCGGCGCGCCGCTGCCCGGCGCTTTCGCGCAGGACAAGGGCACGCTGAACCCGAAGCCGCTGCCGCCGTTGGCCAATCCGCGCGATCCCGATCTTGCGGCCAAGCAACTGTTCGGCCGCAAAGTGCTGCCGACCGCCGGCCCGTCGCAGGTCATCGGTTTTTATGCGAAGGGCTGCATCGCCGGCGCCCAGGCGCTGCCGGTCACCGGACCGACGTGGCAGGTGATGCGGCTGTCGCGCAACCGCAACTGGGCCCACCCCGCCATGGTCGCGTTGCTCGAGCGGCTGTCGGCCAGGGTGCACAGGGACGCCGGCTGGCCGGGACTTCTGATCGGGGACATGGCGCAGCCGCGCGGCGGGCCGATGATCACCGGTCACGCCAGCCACCAGATCGGGTTAGATGCCGACGTCTGGCTGACGCCGATGCCGAACCGGCTGCTGTCGCGCAACGAGCGCGAGGAGATGTCAGCGGTCATGATGGTGCGTCGTGACCGTCTCGACATCGATCCCCATGCCTGGACTCCGAGTCACCTCCGCGTCATCCGCGACGCAGCCAGAGAGCCGTCGGTCGAGCGCATTTTCGTCAATGCCGCGATCAAGAAGGCGCTCTGCCGCGAGGCCAGGGGCGACCGCAGCTGGCTGTCGAAAGTCCGACCCATGTACGGCCACGACTATCACTTCCACATCCGAATCAAATGTCCGCCGGGCAATCCGCAGTGCGAACCACAGACCCCGCCTAAGCCGACGGAAGGATGCACCGCGGGCGATCTGGCTTACTGGTTCAGCGACGCCGTACTGCACCCCAAGCCACCGAAGGTGCCGCCGAAGCCGAAGCCGCCGATCACGCTGGCCCAGTTGCCGCCGGATTGCGCCGAGGTGCTGGTCGCGCCGGCTGCCAGGCAATAACAACTCCCTGATCGGCCCATGGCTGGGTTTCGTCTGACCTGAAAACCCGATCGAGTTTTTCCGCTGTGATGGAATCAGAAGTCGGACTCCGCGTTTTTGACCGACGCGTTGTCTTGACGCGGACCGCTAACCATCTTCGATTCAAGCCCTGGGGACATGCCTGTGCGAAAATGCTACGGTATCGAACGTCGCCGCACCGTAAGCGCTGGCGAGTCTGCAGATCAGAGCGACTGATCCTCCCTTTCCCCAACAGCAAAACCTGCGCGCGACGTTGTGACGCAGGATGGTATCTGCGAAGGACTCAAAGATGAGCATCAGCGAACGCAACCCGATCACCTCCCGCCTCACCGGTCTCTCACGAGGCCCTCAAGGACATGCCCGTCAAGCCGACAGCTTGATGGAAGACTCCGGCTCCATGATCGCGGTGAACTGATATGAAACCGACGCTGTCAATTGCGCTGCTTCTGATCGCCGCAACGCCGGCATTCGCCGCCGACCCCGAGGGATGCGACAAGTTCAAATGGCCGATGGACAAGGAAATCGCGCTCCTTACCGCGCCCTCCTTGCCGAAGCTGGCGGCCGGCGTGGAAACGCCTGCAGCGCCGGTCGCCGTCACGATGACGCTCAGTCCCATCGCCGAGGCGGTTCTGCCCAAACCGCCGGAGCGCCGGCAGAAGCCGGACAGCTATGCCGGGTTCGTTCGCGGCAGGGTGCCGGCTGCAGGACTCTACGTCGTGACGATATCGGAATACGGCTGGATCGATGTCCTTCAGAACGACGCTTATCTCAAGTCGAACTCGTTCGGTGGAGTCACCGGCTGCGCCGGCGTCAGAAAAAGCGTCCGTTATGACCTTTCCGCAGGCCCGGTGACCATACAGGTCAGCGGCGCCGCCAAGAATACCATCAACCTCGCCTTTTCACCGGCCTCCCACTAAAAACCAACAGCCGCAGCCCTTTACGTATGGACTGCGGCTGTTATTGTCGGCCCAGCGATCTTTCCGGCTGGCCGTAAGCCGTCGGAAACTTCTGGAACGGCGCTTCCATTCGATCGTCTTGTCAATCCCTTGCACAACCTGCGCGATCGTTCGCGCCGGATCGATATGGAGCGTCCCATGCAGTTATTCGCCCGTTCATTGTTCTCGGCATTGCTGGTCGGTGCCTTCCTCGCCGCGCCGGCCTCCGCCAAGGATGCCAAGCCCTCGGCCATGGCGCCCGCCGCGGCGCAGGACAAGACGCTGACCGTGTTCGCAGCGGCGTCGATGAAGAACGCGCTCGACGATGTCGACAAGGCATATACCGCCAAGACCGGCGCCAAGATCGTCGCGAGCTACGCGGCAAGCTCGGCGCTTGCCAAACAGATCGAACAGGGCGCGCCGGCCGATGTTTTCGTGTCCGCCGATACGGCCTGGATGGATTACGTGAAGGACAAGAAGGCCATCAACGAGCCGACCCGCGTCAACCTGCTCGGCAACAGCATCGTGCTGATAGCACCGAAGGATTCGAAGATCGACAAGGTCACCATCGACCAGGGCTTCGATCTGGCCAAGCTCGCCGGCGACGGCAAGGTCGCAGTCGGCGACGTCAAGGCCGTACCTGCCGGCAAATACGCCAAGGCCGCGCTCGAAAAGCTCGGCGCATGGACGGCGGCGGAACCGAAAATGGCGATGGCGGAAAACGTCCGCGCCGCACTGGCGCTGGTCGCACGGAACGAGGCGGTGCTCGGCATCGTTTATTCAACCGACGCCAAGATCGAGCCCGGCGTGAAGATCGTCGGCACCTTCCCGGCGACCTCGCATCCGCCGATCATCTATCCGGTGGCCGCGACTTCGACCGCTCATAAGGGCACGGACGATTACCTCGCCTTCCTTCGCAGCTCGGAAGCCAAGGCGATCTTCGAGAAGTATGGCTTCTCGTTCCTGGTCAGCCCCACGACCTGAACGGTTGCGATCATTGCAAGCCGAGACGGGTCCAGCCTTGCGACCTGATGGCAGGCTCGGCGAAGCAATCCGGCAACCTCACGGCAAGCGCATTGCTTTGTCGCTCAGGGACGGCTTGGATATCGTCCCTGAGCGATAGCATTTCCGAGCGAGGGATTGTCCTTGGGCTTGACCAGAGCATGGGCCGCCGGCTCGCGTGAAGGCAACGCGCCAAAACAGAATCCTGGAGCTTCGCTTCTGATTTCGTCAGAAGCGGAGCTCCAGGAGCGAGTTGGTCTCCTCTGTTTCGTCTCAACCCCGTAGCGATAAAAAATATTGCGGAACGCATGTTTGAGATTTCGCCTCCCGAATGGACGGCTGTCCTGCTCTCACTCCGAGTGGGCGTGGTCGCAATCCTCGTGGCGACACCGTTCGCCATCGCGCTGGCGTGGGCGCTGGCGCGATACGACTTCTGGGGAAAATCGATCGTCGATGCCACCGTTCATCTGCCACTCGTTCTGCCTCCTGTCGTAACCGGCTATCTGCTGCTTCTGACCTTCGGCAAACGAGGCCTCGTCGGCGGATGGCTCGCCGATCATCTCGGCATCGTTTTCGCATTTCGCTGGACCGGCGCGGCGCTCGCCTGCGGCGTGATGTCGTTTCCCCTGCTGGTGCGGCCGATCCGGCTGTCGATCGAGGCCGTCGACCGGCGGCTCGAACAGGCCGCGAGCACGCTCGGGGCGTCGCCGTGGCAGGTCTTCGCCACCGTGACGCTACCGCTGGCATTGCCCGGCATTCTGGCCGGCATGGTGCTGGGCTTTGCGAAAGCGATCGGCGAGTTCGGTGCGACCATTACATTTGTGTCCAATATTCCCGGCGAGACCCAGACGATTTCGTCGGCGATCTATTCGCTGATCCAGACGCCCGACGGCGACGCGGCGGCGCTACGGCTGGTGATCGTGTCGATCGTGATGTCCATGGCGGCACTGGTCGCCTCCGAGGTGTTCGCGCGGCGCGCGACCCGGCGCCTGCACGGAAACTGACCATGCTGCATGTCGAGGTAGCGAAACAGCTCGGTGATTTCTCGGTCGAGGTCGCGTTTACGAGCGAAGGGCGCGTTACCGGGCTGTTCGGGGCATCGGGCGCCGGCAAGACATCGCTGGTCAGCATGATCGCCGGGTTGCAGAGACCCGATCGCGGCGTGATCTCCGTCGACGGCGATATCCTCGACGACGCGACGAAATCCCTCCATATCGCGGTGCATCAGCGGCGCATCGGCTATGTCTTCCAGGATGCGCGGCTGTTTCCGCATCTCGATGTGCGTCGGAACCTGGATTACGGACGCCGGATGAACCGCCTGACCCGTGATCCCGTGCAGGAGACGCGGCTCAACGACATGCTCAATATCGGTCATCTGCTGGATCGTCGCCCCGGCCAGCTCTCAGGCGGCGAGCGGCAGCGGGTGGCGCTCGGCCGCGCGCTGCTCGCACGCCCCAGACTCCTGTTGCTGGATGAACCCTTGGGATCGCTCGATGAGGATCGAAAGGCGGAGATCCTGCCCTACCTGATGCGGCTGCGCGACGAAGCCGGTGTGCCGATGGTCTATGTCAGCCACGATCCGGATGAACTGCGCCAGCTCGCCTCGCAAGTCGTGATGCTGAAGCGCGGACGCATCGCTGCATTCGGAGGGCCGGAAATCCTACCCGCCTGATTCAAAGCGTTTTCAAGCGAGGTATATCCTCGGGCTCACCCGGGGGTGGGTGGGGACCGGTTCGCATAAAAAAACACGTCAGATCGACATTGTAGAGCCCCGCTTCTGATTTCATCGGAAACGGTAAGGCCTTAGGGGTCAAATCCTTGCAATCGACGACCAGGCTTTCGACACCTTCTGTCGGAGCGCCTCCGTCCGCGTCAGCGGCGGCGGCTTCTCTTCTTCCTCGGGCAACCGGAGGCCCACAGCGTTGACACGGCCCTGGCTGAGGTTGCGCGCGACAAGAACGATGGTGTCGAGCGGCAAGGTCGCTCCCTCCTTCGGAGCCCGGTCAAGATTGACGTCGAAATAGTCCGCCAGCGTCAGTTGCGCGGCGGCCGGATCGACGGAAATGCCATAGATCTGTGCGATGTCCCCCACGGTGATTTCGCCCGAAACGAGGAAATCCCCGAGCAGATGCGGGTCCGGCGACGCCATCGGCTGCATCTCGACAAAGAAACGATCGAGCGCCTCGGCCTTTTCCGGCGGCGCCAGCAGATACAGGTAGTCTCCCGCCGCGATCGGCTCCGCTTCGGCCGGCGTCAGGATTTTCTCGTTGCGGATCACGAGCGTCGGCTTGGACCAGGACGGAATCAGTCCGCGTCGGAGGAACAGGCTCTTCGGCCGCACCGGATAGCCGACCAACTGCTGCTCGAGCTGCCCCGGCAGATCGAGTTCGACGCGGCGCGGCCCCCGTTCGGCGCGTGGCAGCGCCACATGCAGCCGCCGCGCGGCCGCGGCGAGCGTCCAGCCCTGGAGCAACAGCGAGATGATGACCACCACGAAAGCGACGTCGAAATACAGATAGGCCTTCGACAGGCCGACCAGCATCGGAATCGAGGCGAGGAAGATCGCGACCGCGCCCCGCAGCCCGGTCCAGGCGATGAACAGCTTTTCCCGCCAGTTGAAGCGAAACGGCGCGAGGCAGAGAAACACCGCGAGCGGGCGCGCCACCAGCATCAGCACCAGGGCGACGATCACCGCCGGCACGACGCTGTCCAGCAGGCGCTGCGGCGAGACCAGCAGACCCAGCAGCACGAACATCACGATCTGCGCCAGCCATGTGGCGGCATCGAGAAACGTCACGACGGAATTGTGCGCGCGGGTCGGACGGTTGCCGATAATGATCCCCGCGAGATAAACGGCGAGAAACCCGGACGCATGGGATATCTGCGCCACCCCGAAGATCACGAGCGCGGCGGTCGTGACGAACGGCGCATGAAGCCCCTGGGGAAGCTCGACGCGGTTGAGCGCGGCGACCACGATCCGTCCGCCGATCAGACCGACGACAGCGCCAAGCATGGACTCGCGCAGAAACTCGAGCACCACATGCCAGACCGAGCTGTCGCCCACCGAGATCAGTTCCACCAGCATCAGCGTGAGGAACACCGCAAAGGGATCGTTGGTGCCGGACTCCGCTTCCAGCGTGGCACCGACGCGTGGACGCAGCCGCAGCCCCTGCGCATGCACCAGCAGGAACACCGCGGCCGCGTCGGTGGAGGCGACCACCGCGCCGATCAGCAGCGCCTCGGTCCAGTTGAGATCGAGCGCATATTTCGCGACCGGCGCGGTGACGAGCGCGGTCAGCAGCACGCCGAAGGTGGCAAGCACCATGGAGGGCGCCAGAACCGTGCGGATGCTCTGGAATCGCGTCTTCAGACCGCCGTCGAACAGAATCAGCGCCAGCGCGGCTGACCCGACAAGATAGGTGTTCTGGACGTCGCTGAACGACAGGCCTCCGGGCCCGGAATCGCCCGCCAACATGCCGATGAACAGAAAGACCAGCAGCAAGGGGGCGCCGAACCGCAGCGCCAGCAGACTCGACAGAATTCCGGCCATAACCAGAATCGCGCCGAGCAAGATCGCCAGACTGACCGAATCCAGAGATGCCATTAAAAATCCGAAGCTGCAAACACTTGCATTTTCATCCTTATCGTCGCCGTCGTGGCGCGCCAACCGATTTCTGTCGGTCCGACTCATACCCTCCAGAGCGCGAACGCACTGCTGTTGTAGCATTGTGACGGGACCTGATCGAAGCCGGCCGGAACAGCGGCGGAGCCAGGCGGCGTCAACACGACGCAGCCCGGTAACGCCATCGGCAGCCGGGCTTTCGACCGGCATACCCGCCGGCCGCGCGCACGGAATCCTCGCCGCCTCCGATAGCGACGAAATCTTCCCATTTGGTCCGGAGCGGCGTACACGTTGTCGAGCTTGCGCTGAGAGCGCCATCCACTAGATTAGGGGCAAGATCACGCCTCTCCTCCCAGATCCAGATCGTGATGAGCTACGTCGAAGCCACAGAAACCCCCCTCCGCAAGACCGGGCAGATCAAGCTGCACGGCCCGAGCGGATTTGCCGGAATGCGCAAGGCCGGCGCCCTCACGGCGCGCTGCCTCGATGAACTCGCCAGTCTGGTGAAACCGGGCGTGCCGACGTCGAAAATCGACGAATTCGTGCGCGAATTCGCATTCAGCCATGGCGCCTATCCGGCAACGCTGATGTATCGCGGGTATCGCTACTCGACCTGCACGTCGATCAATCACGTGGTCTGTCACGGGATGCCCGGCGACCGCGCCCTGAAAGAGGGCGATATCGTCAATGTCGACGTGACCCTTATCGTCGATGGCTGGTACGGCGATTCGAGCCGGATGTACGCGGTCGGTCCGATCGCGCGAAAGGCCGAACGGCTGATCGAGGTGACCTATGAAGCGATGATGCGGGGCATCGCTGCCGTCAAACCCGGCGCGACGACCGGCGACATCGGCCACGCCATCCAGACCTTCGTCGAGCCGCAGGGCATGAGCGTGGTGCGCGATTTCTGCGGTCACGGGCTCGGCCGCATGTTCCACGACGAACCGAACATCATCCATGTCGGCCGGCCCGGCGAAGGCGTGCCGCTCCGGCCCGGCATGTTCTTTACCATCGAGCCGATGATCAATCTGGGCAGGCCGCACGTGAAGATCCTGTCCGACGGCTGGACCGCCGTGACCCGCGACCGCTCGCTGTCGGCGCAATTCGAGCATTCGGTTGGCGTGACCCAGACCGGAGTCGAAATCTTCACGCTGCCGCCGCACGGCCTCGACAACCCGTCGTCCGGGAATTGAACCTCCAATCCGGTCAAAGATCGCGTTGGACCACTTGTCCTTTCGTGACTCGCATCCCTGAAGGGGGGTTGCAAATACCGTCGACCGCGGCAAGGTTGCGGTAACCAACCGGTTCGCTGCATCCTGATGCCCGCAGACGCCAAGAGCCCCCCAGGATTTGCCGAAGCGCCGCATTACCACGGCCATCGCGAGCGGCTGCGAGAACGATTCCGCGACGCGGGACCGGATGCGCTCAGCGACTACGAACTGCTCGAAATGGTGCTGTTCCGTGCGCTGCCACGCCGGGACGTCAAGCCGCTGGCCAAGTCCCTGATCGGCAGGTTCGGGTCGTTCGCCGAAGTGGTTCATGCACCCGATGCCCGCCTCCGCGAAATCAGCGGGCTCGGGGAGGCGGCGATCATCGAGATCAAGCTGATCGCGGCGAGCGCCAGCCGCGTAGCCAAAGGACAATTGAAGCAGCGGACGATGCTGTCGTCATGGGCTGCGGTGATCGACTATTGCCGGACCTCGATGGCGTTCGCGGACAAGGAGCAATTTCGCATTCTGTTCCTCGACAAGCGCAATCAGCTCATCGCGGACGAATTGCAACAAGTCGGCACCGTCGATCACACTCCGGTCTACCCGCGCGAGGTCGTCAAACGCGCGCTGGAGCTATCGGCGACCGCGATCATCATGGTCCACAACCATCCCTCAGGCGATCCCACGCCGTCGCAGGCGGACATCCAGATGACCAAGACAATCATCGGCATCGCGAGTCCGCTCGGGATATCGGTGCACGACCACATCATCGTCGGCAAGAACGGCCATGCGAGCCTCAAGGGCCTGCGGCTGATCTAGCAATCCGATCTAGCGTTTGCGTTCCATGGCAGCAGGCGCTCAGCTCGTCGTTGACAAGAAACGCCGCACCCGGCGGCGCGGCGTTTCTCTTACGCATTCCGTCAATCAGGCAGCGTTTTTCGGGCCGGTCGGAAAATCGCCCTTGGGCGCAGGCGGCGGATCGAGCGTTCCGTCTGCGATGCAATAGGCTATTCCCAAGGCGACGCCGAGGGCGATGAAGGGAAACAACCCCCCGCTCACCTGATCGAGTTCGGCATTGGACAGCGGCGCAATGCCGCCGTTCAAGCTCATGCTGGCCATGTGACCTCCTTGGTTCGTCGTAAAGCGAATCCTCAACGCATGTCGGCTGACGGGAGACATTGAGGTCGCTCCCCAGCATGACCGGCGCGCGAGCGCGGCGCTGTGGCGAACGTCACACTGCGCCGCGCGGTCGCGTCAGGCGGGCCGGCAATAGTCCGCAACGCGGATGGCGATATCTACTGTCTCACCAGAATGAGGGGATTTGCGGTATCGGGAACGAGTCGCCACTGCGCGTTGTCGTCTGCCTGAAAATGCCAGGTGTCGCCGCTCGCCGACATCAACAGGATTTCACCGTGCTCGAGCCGCCAGACCTCGGGCTTGAAGCCGGCGATCGCCGGATCGCATTTGGGCTTGAGAAAAGCCTGGAAATTGTCCGGCGGCACCTCGGTGTTGGTCAGCGTGATGCCGCAGACCGTCTGGCCATTGCCGCGAACGAAAGCCCAGTCGCCGATCATCTGATCCATCGATTTGGCGAGCGAACGGGCCTCGGCGAGATTTTGCAGGATGTAGATGCCCTCGTTCTCCCGTCGGCCTTCGAAAATGCCGCTTTCGACTTCGGTGAAATCGATCACCGGTTCTCCGGTGGCGCTCTGCAAGCGCACGATATCGAGGCCGGCGACGGTCCAGGCCGCGATATCCTTCGTGAACGGCAACGAGGCCGCGCAGCCCGGTTCGAGGTCGAGCTTGAGACCGTGCGGCGATGGATCGCCCTTGAGCGTCACGACACAGGTTTTGCTGCGTTCGGTCGTCGACAGTTCCCACTGCCCGATCATGTCTTTTTTCAATGCGGACGCGTCCTGCCCCAATGCGGCCGATCCGCAGGTCATCAATGCCGCGACGCCGGCGAGAATGAGTCCCCGCTTCCGCCACGCCGGCTTGCTGCCGTCTGTGCTCGCCATCTAGCGTCCCTCCACCGGCGTTTCCGGCACCGGCGTCAGCGGCGGCTTGCCGGCGAACCAGGCCGTGATGTTGTCGACAACAAGCTGGTCCATCGCATCGCGCGTCACCACCGACGCCGAACCGATGTGCGGCAACAGCACCACGTTCTGCAACGCGCGCAATTCCTCCGGGACGTGCGGTTCATTGGCGAACACGTCGAGGCCAGCCGCCAGGATAACGCCGGATTTCAGCGCATGGATCAGCGCCGGTTCATCGACTACCGAGCCGCGCGCCAAATTCACGACGACGCCGCGCGGCCCGAGCGCCGCCAGCACATCGGCATTGACCAGCTTGTCCGTCGATGGACCGCCGGGCGTGATGATGACCAGCGTATCCGCCTCCTTCGCCATCTCGATCAGGTCCGGATAGTGCCGATAGGAGACGCCCGCGGCCGGACGGCGCGAATGGTAGACAACCGGCACCCGCGACGCATCGAGCCGGCGGGCGATCGCCTGGCCGATCCGGCCCATGCCGACCATGCCGACCTTGCGGTCGCGCAGCGAGCCGGCGCTCAAGGGAAAATTCTGCGTAGCCCACAATCCCGAGCGCACATGACGATCCGCCCTGACGAAATCGCGCAGCGTCGCGATCAGAAGACCGAGCGCGACGTCCGCGACCTCCTCGGTCAGGACGTCGGGCGTATTGGTGACGACGACCTTGTGTTGGCGCGCGTGGCCGGTATCGACGTGATCATAGCCGACGCCGAAGGTCGATATGATCTCGAGCTTGGGAAAGAGCGCCTGTACCGCGCTGCCGCATGGTACCAGACCGGTGACGGCCATGCCCCGGATTTTCCCGGCGACGGCGGGCGCCAGCCGTTCCAGATCGGCGTGTTGCTCGCAATGATGCAGCACGAACCCGTCGTCAAAGCCGTTGTCGATCGTCGGCTTGCGCGGTCCGTAGACCAGGAGTTCGATCCTTTCCGGCGAGCCGTTGGCGCCCATCAGTTCTCCTTCCGAAGCGCGCTTTCGTGCCAGCGCCGCAACATCAGATGCGACACCGCCGCAAGGCCCATATAAATGACGATGCCCGCCACCGAGAGCAACAACAACGCCGCGAACATGCGCGGAATGTTGAGCCGGTAGCCGGATTCCGCGATCCTGTAGGCGAGGCCCGAACCGGCGCCGGCCGAACCCGCCGCGATCTCCGCAACCACCGCCCCGATCAGCGACAGGCCGCCGGCGATGCGCAATCCGCCGAGAATGTAGGGCAGCGCCGCCGGCAGCTTCAGATAGCGCAGCGCCTGCAGCCGCGATGCACCGTAGAGGCGAAACATTCCTTCCAGATTACGGTCCACCGAATTGAGACCCAGCGTGGTATTCGACAGCACCGGAAAGAACGCGACGATCCAGGCGCAGACCACCACCGCGGTCTGCTGCGGCAGGTAGATCAGAAGCAGCGGCGCGATCGCGATCACCGGCGTGACCTGCAGGATAATCGCATAGGGCAGGAGCGCATGCTCCAGCCATTTCGACTGGTTGAACAGCAGCGCCAGCACGATGCCACCCACCGCTGCTGCGGCAAAACCCTCAGCAGTGGTTAGCAAGGTGGTCAGCAGCGATTGCCACAGGATCGGCCAGTCCTGCACCAGCGTCGCCGCCACCAGCATGGGGCCCGGCAGCACATAAGGCGGAATGGCGTAAATCCGCACGACGAAATGCCACGCCAGCACGCCGGCTCCCAGCACCGCGACCGGCAACAGCACGCGCGCGACGGGCGCTCGCCGATCGCGCTCCGATGCCTCGCTGCCGGCTGGCGAAGACGAAGCAGAGACGGTCATGGACGGCCCGCCGCCCGCGACAGCGCGGCCGACACCTCGCGGCAATAGGCGGCGTATTCCGCCGAGGTCCTGAAATCCTCGTCCCGCGGCTCGACCGTGTCGATGCAGTGTTCGGCACTGATGCGGCCGGGGCGCGGCGTCATCACCACGACGCGGCGCGAGAGATAGACCGACTCGAACACCGAATGGGTAACGAAGATGACGGTCTTACGCAGGTCGCGCCACAGCGCCAGCAGGTCGTTGTTGAGGCGGAAGCGGGTGATCTCGTCGAGCGCGGCAAACGGTTCGTCCATCAAAAGAATATCCGGATCCGTGACGAGCGCGCGCGCCAGCGACACCCGCATCTTCATGCCGCCGGACAGTTCGCGCGGATAGGCGGCTGCGAATTCGGCCAATCCCACCCGCGCCAGCGCGGGCTCGACGTGCCCCTTGATGTCGGCGCGCGGCCGGTGCGCGAGTTTTAACGGCAATGCCACGTTGTCGCGCACGCTCGCCCATGGCATCAGGGTCGGCTCCTGGAACACGAAACCGATGGAGCGCCCGCCGCCGGCAATGCGAACCGTACCGGACGTCGGCGCGCTCAAGCCGGCGATGATCCGCAGCGCGGTCGATTTTCCGCAGCCGGATGGTCCGAGCAGCGAGACGAAATCGCCCTTGCTCACATCGAAATCGAGCGGTCCCAGCGCCACGACGCCGCCGTCGTAGCGTTTCGTGACGCCCTTCATGCTCACGGCATCACCCACGCGCGGACTCGTGCCGGATTCGGATGGCGCTGTTGCGGGCTCGATCATCGACACCGGATTTTATTTCCCGGACTGCAGATTCTTGGGATTCAAGTTCTCCGGCCGCAAGTCGAGGCCGACTCCCTTGTTGACGAACTGCAGCGTGTAGGCCTTGCGAAAGTCGATATCGCGGCGAACCACGCCGGCCAGCACCATCTTGTCGAAGAAGCTCGCATAGCGCGCATCGCTCATGGCGCCGATGCCGTCGCGCAAGGAGTCGCCGGAATCGACGATGCCGTATTCCCGCATCTTCGCCACCGAATAGGCCAGCAGACCGTCGGTCATTTCGGGATTGAGCTTCTTGATCATGGCATTGCCGGCCGTGTTGTCGCCGTACAGGTAAGTATACCAGCCGATGATCGAGGCGTCGACGAAACGCTGCACAAGGTCCTGCTTGTGCTCGACCAGATCGCGGCGGGTTTCGATCAGGGTCGAATACGGGTTGAACCCGGCATCCGCAAGCAGGATCACGGTCGGCTTGAAACCGGCCCGCTTCTCCACCGCGAACGGTTCGGAGGTGACATAGCCTTGCATCGCGCTGTTCCTGTCGGCGAGAAAGGGCTGCGCGTTGAAGGTATAGGGTTTGACCTTCTCTCCGCTGAAACCGTACTCCGATTTGAGCCACTGGAAGTAGCTGGCGATGCCTTCCTTGGAGACGAACAGAGTGAGCGGCTTCAGGTCCTCGATTTTCGTCACCTTCGATTCAGGATGCGCAAGAAAAACCTGCGGGTCCTTCTGGAACATCGCAGCGACCGCGACGACCGGCACGTTGTTCGCCACCGCATCGAACGATTGCAGCGTGTTCGCGGTCATGAAGAAATCCAGCTTGCCGGAAATCAGCAGAACCCGATTGTTCACATTGGGGCCGCCGGGAACGATGGTGACGTCGAGGCCGTATTTCTTGTAGGTGCCGTCGGCCAGCGCCTGAAAGAAGCCGCCGTGCTCGCCCTCGGCCACCCAGTTCGTGCCAAAGGAAACCTTGTCCAGCGCCGGGCCGGCTGCCGCGCCTCCGGCGAGGCCGAGCGCCAGCACCAGTCCGGCCGTTAACGTTCGCAGCGAAAGGGCAAGGCGCATCATTGGACTCTCTCGATCGTTTTGGCTCATGATTGGGAGGCGGCCCGGATCGGCGCAAATCCCGGCGACCGGAGGACATGCTCCGCTCGAAAACGCTATAACCCGCATTTCGGCTCGATGAAACGCTGCGTGAGATGACCAGAATCCCCCCTTTCGACTGGCCCGCCATCCACTGGCCCGACGTGCCGCCCGGCGCGGCCGCGAACTGGATTGCGGTGCTGCCTCTGGCGGCGACCGAGCAGCATGGTCCGCATCTGCCGTTTTCGACCGACGTGCTGATCGCGGAAGCCTATCTTGCGCGCGTTCGCGAACTGCTGCCGCAGGACATGCCCGCGATCTTTCTGCCGGTGCAGCCGGTCGGCATTTCCACCGAGCACACCGATTTTCCGGGCACGCAGACGTTGACCAACGAAGCGGCGCTGCAGGCCTGGACCGCGCTCGGCGAAGAGGTGGCGCTGACCGGAATCCGAAAGATCGTGATGGTGTCCAGTCACGGGGGCAACAATGCGGCGATGACGATGGTGGCGCAAGACTTGCGCGCGCGGCGTCATATGCTTGCGGTCACCACCGCGTGGTCGCGCTTCGGCGTGCCGGACGGACTGTTCGATGCGGAGGAATTGCGTCACGGCATCCACGGCGGCGCGGTTGAAACCTCGATCATGCTGGCGCGCTATCCCGACGAGGTGCGGCGCGAGCACGTCGCCAACTTCCGACCCGCGAGCATCGCAATCGAGAAGAGCTATCGCTGGCTCGGTACCCAGCGGCCGGCGCCATTCGCCTGGCAGACGCAGGACCTTCACGCAAGCGGCGCCGTGGGCGATGCGACGCAGGCGTCGGCGGAAAAGGGCGAAAGGCTGCTGGATCACGGCGCACGCGCGTTCTGCGAGTTGCTGGCCGACATGGCGAGGTTCGATCCGGCTACTCTGAAAAGCCGCTCGGACGGCTGAACCGTTAACCCTTCGAGCTCTCGCGACCGCGAAGAACCGAACTGAAACCAAAACTGTTTCGAACCGGAATCGACGACGCCTCCACCAACTGAGCGTACCGGCCAGACAGGCCGCGCCAACATGATGGAGTTTTCAAAATGTCGCTCAAAACCAGGATCGCTGCCGCCGCGCTCGTTGCTCTCACCGCCACCGGCATGATCGCGAGTTCAACACAACACGCTGATGCCAAGGGCCTGGGTCTCGGCCTCGGTATCGCGGCCGGAGTGATCGGCGCAGCCGCGGTCGGCAGCGCCATCGCGGCTGACGGTTACTACGTCGACGACTATCGCCGCTGCGGCTGGGTTCGCCAGTACGACTCGTTCGGCAACTATGTCGGCCGCGTCCGTGTCTGCGATTGAGGGACCCACCTCATCTCCTCGCGAGTGAACGCGCCGCGCCCCGCTACCCCATCTGCTGAAAACGGCCTGCCCGTTCCTCGGGCGGGTCGCTTTCCGTGCATCCGCCGCCTTGATCGCGCCCGTCGGCTAACACCGCAGTATCCCCGCCCAGCATCCGGCCGACCTTCGTCGCACCGTTGTCGCCAAACAATGGCAGTCACGATTTTACCCTCTCATTCCCCGATTACAGTTGCAATTGCGAATTAGTTGCAATTATAATCTGGGAACGGCGATGACATTTGTCCGGGTAATGGACCTGATTGAGCCAAAATAACGGTATCACGCAGTCCTCGACCGGATCCGGTCAGCTTCATCCGGGCTGACGACCTTTTGACGAGCAGGGCAAGAATGGTTGAGCGAAGTCCAGGCCAGCTTCCGCGGACAGCCGGATGAAGGCGCTCCCGCCATTTCGGCTGCTGCGGAGGAGGTCCGTCGTGCTCGCCGCCGGAGCGCTGGGCATGCTGGCGCTGCCTGATGGGCCGGCCGTCGCCAGTGACGTGGGCGCGTCCGCCCTGCCGGTCAAAGCGATGGTCCGTCCGGTGGTGGATCGGACCGGTCTTTATTTTGGCATCCATGCCGGGTTCGGCGGCGGCCGATCGGCCGCGACGCTCATGGATCCGGCATCCATCGCGAGCCATCATGATTTCGGCGGCATCATCGGCGGCGTCCAGGCCGGTTACAACCTCCAGCTTCCGTCAGGCCTGTTGCTCGGCGTCGAAGCCGACGCCTCGTTCCCAAGCTACATCGAGTCCAATTCGGTCGTCTCGAAACTCGCCACCGCGCGCTCCGATGTCGCCCACCAATGGGACGTCATCGGATCGGCGCGTGGTCGGATCGGCTATGCAACCGGCCCTTGGCTCGCTTATGCCAACGGCGGGCTCGCCTTTACCGGCGAACGCTATCTCAACACTCTGCCGTCGGGCGATCAGGAGAAGACGCTTGACATGCGTCTCGGGTGGGCTGCCGGCGCGGGCCTTGAATACGCCTTTGCGCGGCACTGGAGCGCCCGGCTTGAATATCTCTATTACCGGTTCGACAAGGCGGAGGTTCAGTTCCCCTCGACTGCGCAATACGCCTCGACGATGGATTTTCAGTCGATCCGCATCGGGCTCAACCGTCAGATCGGCGGCTCGACCGCAATCGCGGATCGCCATATCGAGACTCTCGCCGATCCCGAATCCGACCGCTGGGAGCTTCACGGCCAGACCACCTATCTCGGGCAAGGGTATCCGTCGTTCCGCGCGCCCTACAGCGGCGCCAACAGCCTCGGTCCGACAGCGCAATATCAGGCGAGTTGGAGCAACAGCCTGTTTTTGAACGCGCGGCTCTGGGACGGCGGCGAGGTCTATTACAACCCCGAACTGCTGCAAGGTTTCGGCCTTAGCGATACCGTCGGCGTCGCTGGCTTCCCGAGCGGCGAGGCGCAGAAATCCGACTTTCCCTATCCGCACTACAACACCTCGCGACTGTTCGTTCGCCAGACCTTCGGTTTCGGCGGCGAGCAGGAAGAACTGCCGAGCGGGCCGACGCAGCTCGCCGGCAAGGCCGATATCTCGCGGCTGACGTTGCAGATCGGCAAATTCGCGGTGACCGACGTCTTCGACGGCAACGCCTATGCCAAGGACACGCGCAAGGACTTCATGAACTGGTCGCTATGGGCGCCGGGCGCTTTTGACTACTCCGCCGACAAGCTCGGACTGAGCTACGGCGTCACCGCCGAGCTCAACCAGAAACAATGGGCGCTGCGCGGCGGCTATTTCCTGATGGATGCGGAATCGAACACGAACAGCTTCGACACCCGCCTGCTCCAGCGCGGCGAGTATGTGCTGGAACTGGAAACACGCTATTCGCTGCTGGGCCAGCCCGGCAAGATCCGAACCCTCGGCTGGCTCAACAGCGCCTACATGGGCAGCTATCGCGACACGCTGAACAATCCCGCTTTCAACCTCGACATCGCGCAGACCCGCGCCGGCCGCATCAAGTATGGCTATGCGGTCAATCTCGAGCAGGCCGTCTCCGACGACGTGGGGCTGTTCGGCCGCTGGAGCTGGAACGACGGCAAGACCGAAATCATGGCGTTCACCGACATCGATGCCAGCCTGTCGCTCGGCACCTCGATCAAGGGCACGCGCTGGGGGCGGCCAGACGACGTAATCGGTCTCGGCGGCGCGATCAACGCCCTGTCGCGGGATCATCGCGACTTCATCGCCGCCGGCGGCCTCGGCGTGCTCATCGGCGACGGCCAGCTCAATTACCGCCGCGAACGCGTGCTGGAAGCATATTATGCCTATGCGCTGGACAAACGGTTCACACTGACCGCCGACTATCAGTTCATTACGAACCCCGCCTACAACGCCGACCGCGGCCCCGTGCATGTGTTTTCCGGACGACTGCACGGGGAGTTTTGATGCTGCTGAACCGACCTTATCCCGCCGGCGCGAAGGAATCCGCCTGCGCTCGTGCCCAGGCATCGCGGAAACGCGGATCGGTGGTGCCGTCGAGCAGTTCCCCTCGCCGCAACGTCGGATAAAGCGTGTCGAACGACGCCACCTCGGTGTTCGATACGCGCTGCGAGAAGTGGACCGGGCGCAACTCCCTCGGATGCTCCAGTCCCGCCGCTGCGATCAGTTCGGTGAGCGCGAGCAGCGTGGCGCGATGATAGTTGTAGACCCGCTCGAGCTTGTGCGGCACCACCAATGCGCGGCTGCGCGATGGATCCTGCGTGGCGATTCCGGTCGGGCAGCGATCGGTGTGACAGTTCAGCGACTGAATGCAGCCGAGCGCGAACATGAAGCCGCGCGCCGAATTGCACCAGTCGGCGCCGAGCGCCATGGCGCGGGCGACGTCGAAACCGGTCGCGATCTTGCCGGATGCTCCGATCTTGATTCGGTCGCGTGCATTGATGCCGATCAGCGCGTTGTGAACGAAGTTGACGCCCTCGCGCATCGGCATGCCGAGGTGATCCATGAATTCCAGCGGCGCGGCACCGGTGCCGCCTTCCTTGCCGTCGACGACGATGAAATCGGGATAGATGCCGGTCTGCAGCATCGCCTTGCAGATGGCGAGAAACTCCCATTTGTGCCCGATGCAAAGCTTGAACCCGGCCGGCTTGCCGCCCGATAACCGCCGCATCTCGGCAATGAATTTCATCATGCCGACCGGCGTCGAGAACGCCTTGTGGCGGGACGGCGAAATGCAGTCCTCACCCATGCCGACGCCGCGAATGCTGGAAATCTCCTCGGAAACCTTGGCGGCCGGCAAGACTCCGCCGTGGCCGGGCTTGGCTCCCTGGCTGATCTTGAGCTCGACCATCTTGATCTGATCGTCGGCCGCAACGCGGGCGAATTCGCGGGCATTGAAGCCGCCGTCGCGGGTCCGGCAGCCGAAATAGCCGGACCCGATCTCCCAGATCAGGTCACCGCCAGCTTCGCGATGGTAACGACTGACGCCGCCCTCGCCCGTGTCATGGGCGAAGTCACCCTTTTTGGCGCCGGCGTTGAGCGCACGCACGGCGTTGGGGCTGAGCGCGCCGAAACTCATCGCGGATATGTTGAAGACCGAGGCCGAATAGGGTTTGGTGCAATCCGGCCCGCCGATGGTAATGCGGAATTTCTCCTCGGCATGAGGCGTCGGCGCCATCGAATGGTGCATCCATTCGTAGCCTTCGCCATAGACCTTTTCCTGGGTGCCGAACGGACGCTTGTCGAGCATCATCTTCGCGCGCTGGTAGATCACGGAGCGCGTGTCCCGGCTGAACGGCATGCCGTCCTTTTCGCTCTCGAAGAAATACTGCCGCATCTCCGGGCGGATCTCCTCGAGGAGGAAACGGATATGCGCCGAGATCGGATAGTTGCGCAGGATGGCGTGGCTCTTTTGCAGGAGGTCCCGGATACCGAGTGCGGTCAACGCCCCGAAGATCAGGATCGGAACGACCACCACCTTGAGGGTGTCGTGGTCCTCGACCCCGAGACCGACCAGCAGTGCCGTGACTATCGCGCAGATCGTCAGGACGATGAAGCGCGGCGAAAAGGGAAGCAGCAACGTTTCCATGGATCCTCGCTGAACCAACCCTTGCGAACCGATCCTTGCCCGCAAACCCGCGGCGAGCCGGCAGGACGACGACCGTGCAAGGCCCCGTCGTCGCCGCGCGCGCGGCGGTGCAGCCCCTTGAGTCTCTCCGATATTACACGACATCCGCCGCGTTTGGACGCGCCGGCCTTCCTCAAGTCACCGCAACTCCTGTGCATAACCCGGAACGCAAGACCGCGGCGCGGGTTACCCAGCATTCGCATCGATCCGGTGAACGGAGCTTCCCTTTCGCTTCAAATCCTCGACGGAGCTTTTGCTGACGAACATTGACAGCGGACCAACATTCATACCTTCAAAATATCCGATGGCATCATGGATATCGATTTCCTCAGGCAACAGGCAGAACGCTGCCGCCGTCTCGCAAAGGGTACCGATCCGTTCACCGAAAAGCGCCTGCTCAAGCTCGCCGAAGAATACGAAGTGCAGATCAGGGAATTGGAGAAACGCAGCTCGGAGCCCTGGAGCCATTAGGCGGCGGCTGGCGATCCTCGCTATGGCTCCTCCGCAAGGCGGGTTTCAGGCATAAAGGTCAAGACCACCAGCAGGCCGGATAGTGCGGCGGCGGCCAATCCCATGAACGCGAAGCCGTGCCCGAAGTGATCGCTCATGGTGCCTGCAACCACAGTGCTGAGCGACGCGCCTATTCCGGTGGCGGTGCCGATGACGCCCTGCGCGAGGTTGAAGTGACCGGAACCGAAGGCGACGTCTGCGACAATGAGCGGGATCATGACGCCGAAGACCGCAGCCGTGATGCCATCCAGCACCTGAACGGCGACTAGCAGCGACGGATCGTGGACGGTCGCAAACAACGCCCCCCGAACGGCCAGCGCGGCGAAGGCGATCATGAGCAGCGGGCGACGCCCCCAAGCTTGCGCCTTGCGGCCGACGGAAGGCGAGATCAAGGCGACGATCGCCTGCGGAACGATGATGCAGAGCGCGATCAATGCCGGCGCGCCCTCGCTCGAACGTTCGGTCACGATGCCTGCCATCAACGGCAGCATGGCCGCATTGGCGAACTGGAGCAGGAAAACCGTACAGGCAAAAACCACCAGCGGCCGCCGATGCAGAAGATGGAGGACGCTGGTCGCATCGGGATCCGGTTCAGTGCGCGCCACCGCTCCGTGGGCCTGTTCCGGATCGATTTCCCGATCGCGAATCCGCGCCAGCGCAAGCAGCGTGGCGACCGCAAACGCGAAACTCACCACGAACACTGCGCGGCTCGACAGCAGATAGCCGACGACACCCATCACTCCAGCCGCTACGCCGTTGCCAAGCGATGCGAAGCGTGCGTTACGCCCGAGCCTCTCGCCGATCGCTCGCGGCCCGACAAGACCGAGGCTGATGGCGGCGATCACGGGACCGAGCACGCAACTCGCCGCGGCATGCAGGATCGCCGCCAGTGCGACAACCGGAAAGATCGGCCAGGCCGCATAGGCGAGAGCGCTGACGCCGATGGTGGCAACGGCGAGTCCCGCAACCAGGCGTTCCGACCGCGCGGCATCGATAATGGCGCCGCCCGGCATCTGCCCTATCAGGCCGACGATCCCGCCGATCGAGAGGATCAGTCCGATCTCGGACTGCGTCCACTTCTGCGTGGTGAGATAGACCGCGACGAAGGGACCGAATCCGGTCTGCACATCGGCAAGGAAGAAAATGAACCAGTCGAGGCCACGCTGGCTCTGGGCCGAGGGATGACGGTCCTGCGGGCCGGCCACCGGGTTCACATCCTCTACGCCCGCCCGCCGCTGGCGCGCGCTATCCGGATCGGACGATCGTCGGGCCTGTCGCGCAAACAGATTGGATGTCTCCCTGATCAAGGACCCAGGTTGAGAGGCTGTAGAGTTCCCGATGCGCCCAGCACCACGACCGGCGCGCCTTCCTTGTATTCCGGCGCCGCCTTCACCTGGTCCTGCGTCAGTTCGAGGCTGATGCTGTCGCTCGCGCCCTTTACCTTGCCAAAGCGGAGCGCATTCCAGTCGACAACGATCTTCCGGCTGCCGACACCAAGGAAACCGCCGAAATCGATCACGGCGGCGCGAACCGCGCCAGCCCGGTCCACGATCACATCGACGATTCGTCCCATGTTCTGACCGCTCGTGCTGCGCACCTCGCGTCCCAGCACGCTATGCGCATCGGCGGGACCGATCACGGTGATCGATGGCGGCGGGGTTGTCGGCTCGGTCGAGGGTTTTGCAGCCGCCGGCGGGTTGACGGGGGCGGGATCAGCCTGCGGTTGACCCGCGTCATCGGCCATTACGTGGGTAGCGGCGAAAACCACGGCGGCTACGAGAAGAACGGCATTGGTCGAGCCTTTTCGAGACATGAATCCTCGCTGCCCAATTGAACCGTGGAACGCGAACGCCGCCTGGTGCGGTTCAGAAATTCACATCAGAGGCTATGAACGTGATCGATTCCAACATTGACCGGGATGCGGGCGGAAAACCGCTAAACACTTTCCTCATCCCGCTCTAACGCGTCAGAACGATCGACACCTGAATGTGACCTCGCGTCCGCAATACCTCGAGCGACACATCTTCGTCATGACGGCGCAGGCGCAGATCGACGCTGGATTCGCCGAGATGCAGCCCGCGCAGGATCACCTCGTTCAGGAATGCCGGAAGCCGCGGGTTGCGCAGCCTGATCTCGTTCCTTGCGGCGTCGAACTCCAGACCCAGCGCCGCTTCCAGCAGCGTGAAGGGGGTGGCGCTTGCCCATGCCTGCGGCAAGCAGGCGACCGGATAGAGGGTGGGCCCGCGCCGCGGTTCACGCCGGAAGCCGCAGAACAGTTCCGGCAACCGACGCAGATCCATATAGGTGGCCGCGTCGAACAATCCCTTGAAGACCTGTTCGACCGAATGCTTGAGGCCGTATCGCGCAAGCCCGAGCGCGATCAGCGCGTTGTCGTGCGGCCAGATCGAACCGTTGTGATAGGACATCGGATTGTAACGCGCTTCCCCGCTGGCGACCGTGCGAATTCCCCATCCGGTGAAGAGCTGCGACCGCATCAGGTCGGCAGCGACCATCCGCGCCCGCTCTTCCCGGATCAATCCGGTAAACAGCAACTGTCCGGCGTTCGACGTCCGTATCTTGCAGGGCCGCTTCTTTCCGTCGAGCGCCAGCGCATAGGTGCGCAGATCCGGCAGCCAGAACGCCTCCTCGAACCGGGACGCCAGGCGTTCTGCGGCGCTCTCCAGTTCACGGGCGCGATCGGTCAGACCGAGCGCGCTCGCGCACCGCGCCGCCGACCGCTTGGCGGCAAAGACATAACCCTGAACCTCGGCCAGCGCGATATTGCCTTCCGCAAGCGTGCCGTCGGCATGGAAGATCGCGTCGAACGAATCCTTCCAGCCCTGGTTGGCGAGGCCTTGTTCAGACGCGCGCCGATATTCGACGAAGCCGTCGCCGTCGGGATCGCCGGGCCCATCGATCCAGCTCAACGCGGCCTCGATCGCCGGCCATAGTCCTTCGAGGATCGACTCGTCGCCCGTGCGTTCGACGTAGAGTCCCGCCAGCAGCACGAACAGCGGCGTCGAATCGACGCTGCCGTAGTACCGCTCGAACGGCACCTCGCGCAGCGCGGCCATTTCTCCGCCGCGCATCTCGTGAAGGATCTTCCCCGGCTCCGCATCGGCGAGGGGATCGGCCACCTGGGCCTGGAACGCCGCGAGCCTGTTGAGAACGCCGCGTGCGATGCCGGGATCGATCCACAACATCTGTAACGCCGTTATCAGTCCGTCCCGCCCGAAGGTCGTCGAGTACCAGGGAATTCCGGCGTAGGGATAGCGGCCGTGCGGCGTCTGCGTCATCAGGATATTCAGATCGGCCATCGACTGGCACACGACCTCGTTGAAGATGTTGTTCGAAGTCTCGATATTCGTCGCGCCGGACCAGGCACGCCGCATTTCGCGGCGATGCGCGAGCAACCCCCGATAGAACGGCGCGGGCACCTCCGTGGCCGGCTTGTTGCAGGACACGGTGAGAAATATTGCGGTGGTCCGCTGCGGCGGCAGATCGAGATGATAGATCGCGCTGTTGACGGACAGCCGCGTCGGGCGCGGCTCGAAATGCAGACGGGAGGTTCGAACGATGTCGTCAAGACCGATATAGGACAGGACGACGGTTGACGGATCGGATAGCTCGCTGGCGCCGACGCCGCGGCGGGCCCGCCGCTCGCCGCGCACCTCGAACAGATCCGCGAAATCGTTGTCGAACAGCAGGGAGAGATCAAAGCTCGCGGTCTGCTCGCCGTGGTTCTGGATGCCGATCCGCTGGTAAGCGGTGCCGCGCCAGAGAAAAACCGTGCGCACGATATGGATCGTGTCCTTGCGGAATACGATCCGGTCGCCGTCATAGATATCCGGATTGGTGAGATCGACCGTCAGGCCGGAATTGTCATTGCGCAGATTGGAGCCGAGCAGCAGCGGCTGCATGTCGTTGAGAACCATCTCAAGTCTGGCAAGATAGCGCGTGTCGGTATTGAACAGACCGTCGGGTCCGCCAGCGGACGCTCCGATGTCGCCGTGACTGTCGAGCACCACGAAGGTGTCGTCGTGCTTCAATGTGCGACGCGGGCGGGCCGACGGCCCGGTCATCGGAATATAGAACGGCGACTCTGTCACAAGACCATCGGGCGACGGCATGAGTGTGATTTGAGCCGTGGCTTCGATTGCCGTCATTCTGACCCCTGCCGGATTCCCCATCGCGGCGCCGGACACCCGACACCGACAGTCTTCAGGCCGCATGAACCGACAGGCGGCTCATCTCCCTCGCGACGAGCTGCCGGTAGTGTCCGTCCTTGCGCATCAAGCGGCCGGGCTGGCCGTCTTCGATGATCTTTCCGTCCTTGAGCACGATCACGCGATCGAAATCACGCAACGTCGAAAGCCGGTGCGCAATCGCAATCACGGTGCGGCCCAGCATCAGGCGACCGAGCGCCTCGCGGATGGCTTCTTCGGATTCACTGTCCAACGCCGCGGTCGCCTCGTCAAGCAGCAGGATCGGCGCATCCTTGAGGAAGGCGCGCGCGATGGCGATGCGCTGACGCTGCCCGCCTGAGAGTTTCACGCCGCGATCGCCGACCATGGTCGCAAACCCTTCAGGAAGGTTCTCCACGAAATCGCAACGCGCTGCGATCGCCGCGCGCAGCACTTCGTCGTCGGTCGCCGTGGGGCGGCCATAACGGATGTTCTCGAGAATGGAGCGATGGAACAGGGAAATGTCCTGCGGCACCACGGAGATGGCAGAGCGCAGACTCTGCTGCGTGACACGCGAAATGTCCTGGCCGTCGATCGTGATGCTGCCGCGCTCGGGATCGTAGAACCGCTGCAACAGGGCGAACAGCGTCGACTTGCCGCCGCCGGATTCGCCGACCAGCCCGACGCGCTGTCCGGGCTGAAGGCGGAGATTGAACCGCTCGAACACCGCCTGACTGCCGGGATAGCCAAACGTGACGGTGTTGAACGCGACGGACGCGCCATGTCCCTGCAGCGGCTCGGCTTCGGGATGATCGATCAATGCGTGGGGAACCAGCAGCGTCGCGACCGCTTCGGTCAGCCGCGCAACGTGCTGGGTGATGTCGACGAGGGCAACCGCCAGATCGCGCGTCGCATGCAATATTGAGATGCCGAGCGTGCAGACCAGCACGACATCGCCTGTGGTGGCGCCGCCGCGCTGCCAGAGCGTGGTGGCCCATGCCAGCAGCGAAACGGTCAGCACGACAGTAATGGCGGCATGGGTGATCCTGAGTTTTTCGAGATAGCGAAGGCTTCGCCCGCGCGCGCTCAGCTCCCGTCCGACGGTCGTGTCGAAACGGTCATGCTCGTGATGGATCCCGCAGAACGCCCGGACCAGCGACAAATTGTTGACGACATCGACCATCTCGCCGTCAACCGCCGCGGCCTTGTCGGCGAAATCGTCATGCAGGGGCTTTCCCGCCGCAGCCATTTTAAACATCGCGGCAATCATGACGACGGCTATGATCGTCAGCCCCGCCGCCATCGCCGGGCTGACGGTTCCGATCAACGCAATCGCGGCGACGGTCGCGATGCAGGGCGGCAATACGTTCCAGAACAGCATGTTTTCGACGGTATACACAGCGTTCGATGTCGCGGTGATCCGGCTCGTCAGCATTCCCGGCATGCGGTCTGCAAAGTAGCTCGGCGCATGGCCGGTAAGATGCCGGAAAATATCGCGGCGCAGGTCGCCGGTGACGCCGACGAAAGTGAAGCTCGCGACCCAGCCTGCGATTCGCCAGAGACAATTGTCGGCGGCGATCAGCGCGATGAGAAGGATCAATGCCAGCCACACCGCGCCGCTATGCGCAGGTCCGTATGCCAGCGCATCGACCAGCGATTTGACGCCGTATTGCGTTCCCACCGAACAGGCCACCGCCGCCATGACGCAAAAAAGGATCGCGAGATGCGAAGCCGACCGCTGCCGGCAATAGCGCATCACGAAGGAGAAAGGCCGACCGGCATATCCCGATAAATCGTTCATGCGTTTCCACCGAGGCGCTTTCAAAAGTTGATCGGATGTGACGTCTCCTCGGATCCAGCTGCCCCACAAGACCCTCAGAAAAGCCGTCAATGCGCAGAAACTTCGTTGCATTGACCGCCTAGCCTATCTGAAAGGCTGTGATGGCATCAGCAAGACGACAATGTGGAAGAATGGAGGGAACTGCGCTGACGCGATTGCGTTCAAAACAGCGACGCTGGCGCTCTCAAGGGCTTTTTAATCTCATGAAAACGTAAATGTGACAGGAGGCGATTAGATGCGCATTGCGCAGGTTGCTCCGTTGACGGAGGCTGTCCCGCCGAAACTGTATGGCGGCACTGAACGCGTGGTTCACTGGTTGACCGAGGAGCTCGTCGCCCTTGGTCACGACGTGACCCTTTTCGCCAGCGGCGATTCTCAAACCTCAGCCCGGCTCGATGCGCCATGGCCGAAAGCCCTGCGGCTCGACGGCGCCGTGCGGGATCCGAACGCCCTTCATATGGTGATGTTGGAACGAGTGCGCCGAAAGTGCGATGACGAGGAATTCGATATCCTCCATTTCCACCTGGACTACTATCCCTTCTCGCTGTTTTCACGGCAACCGACGCCGTTTCTCACAACACTTCATGGGCGGCTCGACCTTCCGGAGCACCAACCGGTATTCAACGCATTTTCATCGATTCCGGTGATTTCTATTTCGAATGCGCAACGTCGTCCGGTCCCGCAGGCCCGCTGGCTGCGCACGATCCATCACGGACTTCCGAAGGACCTGCTGACGCCCCGGCCGATCACGCCGGGCTATCTTGCCGTCCTCGGGCGCATCGCTCCGGAAAAAGGCGTCGACCGCGCGATCAAGATCGCCATTCGCTGCGGCATCCCGCTCAAGATCGCCGCAAAGATCGACCGGGCCGATCAGGACTATTTCGATGAATTCATCCGCCCGATGATGGACCATCCGCTCGTGGACTATATCGGCGAGATCAGTGATCGCGAGAAACCGGATTTCCTCAGCGGCGCCGTCGGGCTGCTGCTGCCGATCAACTGGCCCGAACCGTTCGGGCTTGTCATGATCGAGGCCATGGCTTGCGGAACTCCCGTTATCGCCTACAATCGCGGCTCCGCTGCCGAAATCGTCGAAGACGGTCTGACCGGCTTCATCGTTGAGGACGAGACCGGCGCGGTCGCGGCCGTCGACCGCCTGGCGACCCTCGATCGCAGAGCCGTCCGGGCCGAGTTCGAGGCGCGTTTTACGGCACGGCGCATGGCGCTGGACTACCTCGACGCCTATCATGATCTGATCGAGGCGGCGACGCCGAAGATCAAGCTGGTGAGCAGCGCCGAATAATTCGGCCGTTCATTTTGCCGGCCAGCGCGATGGTCTCGACCAAGTCCAGCGCTGCCGGCGGCCGCCCGCCGCTTTGAGAGTTCGTCACGTCCGTCGAGCAGGAGGCAAAGGAGACACGAGATGCGCAATTTGATCGGCGCGGCTTTATTGACCGCTTTCGTCCTGACGATCGCCGCTGCGGCTTCGCCCGCATCAGCCTATGACTACAGATACTGCCTGCAAGGCAGGGAATGGGGTTATCCCGGAAACTGCCAGTTCTCGACCTATCGGCAGTGCATGGCCACGGCGTCGGGAACCTACGCCCATTGCGGCATCAACCCGCGCGTCGCTTTTCGCGAACGGGGACGGTACAGGTAAAGGCGAACGGTCCTGGGATAGGGCGGCCGATCAGCGTGCTTCCATCAAGACGGAACGCTTCAGCTGCGTTCATCTTTGCCTGAAGGCGAGCCGAACAAGGCCCTTTTGATATCCTGCATCCCGGTTGAGATTCGCGACCAGCCGCAGGCCGAGAAAAGTTCCTTTTCGCAGCGAGGCGTTATCATCTTGGGGCGCGGCCGCGGAAGCACCGCTACGCGCTTTTCAGCCGTTTTCGGCGCCGCCGCAGTCCTGACGCTGCCGGAAGGCGCCATAAGATCGGCACGGGGGCTGGCAGGAACTGCGGTCGGGATAGGGGTCTGCTCGATCTGCTGCTGCTTCCGAAAAAATGCCGCCGCGATGATGCTGCGCCGCTGATCTTTGAGATAGGCAGCATATTGCTCGTCGATATACTTCTGCTCGTCCGCGGTCGGGTTCGGTCCCGCGATATCGAAATGCCGGTTCTGCATGAAGTCGAAATAGGTGTAGCCGCCGCCAGGCTTGCGCCGACCGGCAAATTGAGCCTCGCACGCCGTCAGCCGCTTGTCCTTGTCCTCCGGCGACACCGCATTCTTTTGTGCGCTCGCAGCGCATTCCTCGAAGTCAGAGGGCGCGCGCGACCACCAGCCCGCATCCGCACGCGCCGAGACCAGCACCAGCGCGCCGCAAGCCATTGCAAAACCGGCCAGAAGTCTTCTCGCGCCAGCCACCGCCAACAGCCTCGTCCAACCCTATTCGGATTGAACGATTCTCGGGAAATCTCGACGCTTTGTCACTCCCCCATCGGGGTTTATCCCGCGTTTGCTTTTGACGATTCCATTCGCAAGCGGCGGCTCGAACCATCTATCGCCACATCCGAGCGAAGCAGCATCAGACCAGGGCCAGCTTGCGGTCGATGACAAGCAGGACGCGGTCGAGTTCGTGACCGCGCCGCAGGATCAGCCCGCTGGCCGAAATCACGCTATAGGCCCCCTGCTTGCGCGTCAGGCGCGGGTCCTTCTCGATGCGGTAGATGGGAACTTCGGAGGCGCGGCGGAAGATCGAAAACACCGCACGGTCCTTGAGGAAATCGATCGCGTAATCACGCCATTCGCCGTCGGCAACCATGCGTCCATAAAGATTGAGGATGCGATTGAGTTCGAGACGATTGAACGTCACCCGGCCCGGAATGGGAAGCACGGCAGGACTGCGTTCTGCCGTGCGGCTGTCGCTTGGATCATCGTCGTCCGATAGCGAACTCATCGGCGCCTCCTGTCACGATCAAGCACATGATCGCGCCGGAGAGGCTCCGCCGCAAGGGGCCTTCGTCGGATGTCTTAACAGACCCTGTAGGTACCCGTTTCACGAACTGCGTCAGAACGCCGCTAACAAGCATCACCACGAGATCAAAAATCATAATGCAGCCCAATTTCCGTCAAGCAACCGCCCCGCTGGATTGCGACAAGAATTGCTCTGCGATGGCCCGATTCTTTCGGCACCCGGATCCTCAGCCCCCAGCCCCCCGGGGCCGTCAGGATCGGGCCCCTTCGCAGGAACTTCAGGATTGGACGGCTTGGGACCGGCGGAAGCTGGTCCTTTTTCTTTTGCGAAGTCGTTTGTCTTTTGCAAGCCGTTCGTCTTTGGAAAGTGGGCTTAGGCTGATGCCAGATTGTAGACGTTCGAAAGTGTTGCCTCGATGCGAACCGGCGCACCGATCGGCATGGGCATCCGGACGAACGCACCTGAAAACCGAGTTGGAGCCCTTCCGCTTCTGATGGAATCAGAAGCGAGGCTCCATGATTTTGTTTGACGCGTTTTCTTCCCGCCCAGCGGTTTCCATCCTCGGCCCAAGTCCGAGGATGCTTCGCTCGAAAACGCTCTCATGCAAAGAATTTTGAGTCAGTGAAGCGGGGTGTAGGCCGCACCGAGCATCGGACCGGGCCTGTCACGATTGCCGTCCTGAACATAGACCACCGCTGCATCGACGCCATCGCGCGCGATATTCTCGATCGGCACTGCCCAGGTGCCGGCCTTGCCGGTCCAGTCACCGACCTTGAGCCAGCTTCGCACGACGTTGTGGTAGGTCACTTCGCGGCCGCCGTTCTCACCGCGCCCGATCGCAATCGGCACCGCTTTCGCGATCGCACATATCCAGATTTCACCGTGATCGGAAGGATGGTTGGCCTTGGCGGACGCCACCGACACATTGAGCTGCTTGCCCGCCACGGCCATCGAAACCGGCACGGACATCACCTCTTCGTTTTTCCGCGTATCGCGGACCGCACTGTCGATGGCCGCCCGATCGTTGCCGATCACATGGGCCGATCCGTTGACGATCACCTGCGGCGTGTAGACGTCGCGATCGCCACGCACCAGCGAATAGGCCTTCTGGCGTGCAGTGAAGCGATTGTCGGCTAGCGTATCCTTCCAGCCGAGATAGTCCCAGTAATCGATCGGCATGCTCAGGGCGACGATCGAGGGATCCTTGGAAAGATCGCCAAGGATCTTGTCGGCGGCCGGGCACGACGAGCAGCCTTGCGACGTGAACAGTTCGACGACGGCGCGCGGATCCGCCAGAGCGGGACGAACGACCGCAACGGACGCGCAAACGCCAAGCGCGCAAACGCCGAACAGCCGAAACAAACGATCGCGCGACAGACAGCCTTGAAACATCACCGAGGCCACACCGAAACCGCGGCACGACGTGTGCCTGCGTTATGAAGGGAAGCACGCCCCCGACCGCGAGAGGCCAGTGTTTTCATAAGCTGCCTTTCGCTCACTCGCCACTCAATTCGCGGTGAGGCCATCGCCGCCGGATTGAGGCGCGAATGCCGTAATCGGACCACGAGATTACGCCGCGAGCTTGCGCAGCACATAGTGCAGAATGCCGCCGTTGCGGTAATAGTCGAGTTCGTCCAGCGTGTCGATGCGGCAGAGCAGCAGGACGCGATGCAGCGTGCCGTCGCGCGAGACGATGTCAGCCGTCAGCTTCTGGCGCGGCTTCAGATTGCCCTGCAAGCCGCGAATCGTCACCGTCTCGTCTCCCTTGAGACCGATCGATTGCCAGGACGCGCCATCTTCGAAAGTCAACGGCAGCACGCCCATGCCGACGAGGTTGGAGCGATGGATGCGCTCGAAGCTCTCGCAGATCACGGCGCGCACGCCGAGCAGACGGGTGCCCTTGGCGGCCCAGTCCCGCGACGAGCCGTTGCCGTATTCAGCTCCCGCGAACACGACGAGCGGCACATTCTCCTGCTGGTACTTCATCGCCGCGTCGTAGATCGACATCCGCTCGCCGTCGGGCCAGTGCCTGGTCAGTCCGCCTTCCGGGATGTTGCCGTCCGCGTCCTTCAGCATGAAGTTCTTGATGCGGATATTGGCGAAGGTCCCGCGCATCATCACCTCGTGATTGCCGCGCCGGGTGCCGTACTGGTTGAAATCCGCCGGCCGCACCTGATGTTCGCTCAAATATTTGCCGGCCGGCGATGTCAACTTGATCGCGCCCGCCGGCGAGATGTGATCGGTGGTGATCTTGTCGCCGAACATGGCCAGGATGCGCGCATCGACGATGTCGGCGATCGGCTCCGGCTCTTTCGTCATGCCTTCGAAGTAAGGCGGGTTCTGCACATAGGTCGAACTCATGTTCCAGCGAAAGGTCTCGCTCTGCACGGTATCGATCTTGCGCCAGTTGACATCGCCCTTGAACACGTCGGCGTATTTCTTCTTGAAGATTCGCGAGGTCACGAACTTCTTGATGAAGGCGTTGATCTCCTTCGAGGTCGGCCAGATGTCTTTCAGGTACACCGGTTTGCCGGCCTTGTCCGTGCCCAGCGGCTCGGTGGCGAGATTTCTGGTCACCGAGCCCGCCAGCGCATAGGCGACGACCAGCGGCGGCGAGGCGAGATAATTCGCCTGCACGTCCGGCGAGACGCGACCCTCGAAGTTGCGGTTGCCCGAGAGAACGGCCGCGGCGACGATGCCATTGTCGTTGACCGATTTCGAAATCTCCGGCGCCAGCGGCCCGGAGTTGCCGATGCAGGTCGTGCAGCCGAACCCGACCAGGTTGAAGCCGACCTTGTCGAGATCGAGTTGCAGTCCGGAGTTCGCAAGATATTCCGCGACGACCTGGCTGCCCGGCGCCAGCGAGGTCTTCACCCAGGGCTTCGCGGTCAGCCCTTTTGCCGCGGCCTTGCGCGCCAGCAATCCGGCGGCGATCAGCACGCTCGGATTGGATGTATTGGTGCATGACGTGATCGCCGCGATCACGACGTCGCCGTGTCCGAGATCGAAGTTGCGGCCCTCGACCGGGTAACGCGCCGTGGTGTCGGTCCTTCTGTATTCGTTGGCGAGCGCATCGGCGAAGCCGTCGGCGATCGCCGGCAGCGCCTGCCGGCCCTCGGGGCGTTTCGGTCCCGCCAGCGAGGGCACCACCGTGCCGAGATCGAGCGTCAGCTTTTCGGTGAACACCGGATCGGGCGACGCGGCATTGCGAAACAGGCCCTGGGCCTTGGCATATTTCGCCACCAGCGCAACGCGGGCCGCCGCGCGGCCGGACGTCTTGAGGTAGTCAATGGTCGCAGCGTCGATCGGAAAGAAGCCGCAGGTCGCGCCGTATTCCGGTGACATGTTGCCGATGGTCGCCTTGTCCGCGACCGAAAGATGATCCAGTCCGGGACCATAGAACTCGACGAACTTGCCGACGACGCCCTGCTTGCGCAGCATCTGCGTGACGGTGAGCACGAGATCGGTGGCGGTGACGCCTTCCTTCAACGCACCCTTGAGCTTGAAGCCGACGACGTCGGGCAACAGCATCGACAGAGGCTGGCCGAGCATCGCGGCTTCCGCCTCGATGCCGCCGACGCCCCAGCCCAGAACGGCGAGGCCATTGACCATCGTCGTGTGGGAGTCGGTGCCGACCAGCGTGTCGGGATAGGCGACCTCCAGGGTCGCGGTCTTCTTGCCGATCGTCAGCTTCTCTTTCCTGGTCCAGACCGTCTGCGCGAGATATTCGAGATTGACCTGGTGGCAGATGCCGGTGCCGGGCGGCACAACGGAGAAATTCGAGAACGCTTTCTGACCCCACTTCAGAAACTCGTAGCGCTCCTGGTTCTGCCTGTATTCCTCCACCACGTTCTTGGCGAACGCCTTGTTGTCGCCGAAGAAGTTCACGATCACGCTGTGGTCGATGACGAGATCGACCGGCACCAGCGGATTGATCTTGTCAGGCTTGCCGCCGAGATTCTGCATCGCGTTGCGCATGGCCGCGAGATCGACCACCGCGGGCACGCCGGTGAAATCCTGCATCAGGACACGCGCCGGGCGGAAGGATATCTCATGCTCGAGCTTGCGCTTCTTCAGCCATTTGGAGAAGGCGACAATGTCCTCCTTGGTCACCGAGCGGCCGTCCTCGTTGCGCAGCAGATTTTCCAGCAGCACCTTCATGGAGTAAGGCAACCTGGAGATGCCTTTGAGACCGTTTTTCTCCGCGGCCGGCAAACTGTAGTAGGCGTAGGTCTTGCCGCCGACCTTGAGGGTTTTCAGACATTTGAAGCTGTCGAGCGAAGCCATGTGAGGAATCCCGATCCAGGGGTTTAGGGTACCGGACTGTCTGACGGTATCAAAACACCGCAGGAGAAACTGATGCGCGGGGTTTCGTTGCGGGGGATTTTGTGCTGCATCAAGTTCCGAATTTATAGAGGCTTTCCAGACTGTCCGCCACGCCAACAATGCTTGCTCCCCGCCTTTCAGCCATGCACACAGATCGCACGACGGCTGTGCAAACAGGGTCATCATGAAACTTTCAGGGCACGGCTTGCGATGTGTGCGGGGCGGACGGGAAGTCTTCTCCGGTCTCGATGTCATGGCTGAATCCGGCCGTGCGGTGGCGGTCACCGGGCCCAACGGCGCGGGCAAAACCTCGCTGCTGCGGCTCCTGGCGGGGTTGTTGGCGATGGAGGGCGGCTCGATCGGCCTCGAAGGCGGCGACCCCGAGCTGACGCTGCCCGAACAGGCGCATTACCTCGGCCATCGCGACGCTTTGAAACCCGCGCTCAGCGTCAGCGAAAACCTGTCGTTCTGGCGGGAGTTTCTCGGCGGCGCGTCGCCAACATCAGCGGCCGATGCCGCACAAGCGCTCGCGGCGGTCGGGCTCGACCATGTCGGGCATCTGCCGGCGGCCTATCTTTCGGCCGGGCAGCGACGCCGGCTGTCGATCGCGCGGCTGTTGGCGGTGAAACGACCCGTCTGGCTGCTGGACGAGCCGACCTCGGCGCTCGACGTTTCCGGCCAAAGCGCTTTTGCCACCATCATGACCGATCATCTTGCGGGCGGCGGCATCATCCTGGCCGCGACGCACACGCCGCTCGGGATTGCCGTGCAGGAGCTGCGGATCGGGAGCGTGGGATGAGGGATGTGAGCAGGGCCATTCAGCGCGGACTGCCCTCCCCCCTCGTGGGAGAGGGTGGTTTCGAGCGTAGCGAGAAAACGGGCGAGGGGTCGATCCGAAACGGGGCGCTTTTCCCCTCAGAAGGGAGCAAGCCTGCATGACCGCCCTCGCCGCACTGATTCGCCGCGATGTCAGCGTCGCGCTGCGCGTCGGCGGCGGCGCGCTGATCGGCGTGCTGTTCTTCCTTACGGTCGTGGTGCTGATGCCGTTCGCGGTCGGCCCCGATCTCGCGCTTTTGAAAAAACTCGGCCCCGCGATCCTCTGGCTCGGCGCCCTGCTGGCGAGCCTGCTGACGCTCGATCGGCTGTTCACCGCCGATCACGACGACGGCTCGCTCGATCTGATCGTCATGAGCCGCACGCCGCTCGAACTGGCCTGCGCGGCCAAGGCGCTGGCGCACTGGCTGGCGGCGGGGCTGCCGCTGGTCGCCGCGACGCCGGTGCTGGGGCTGCTGCTCAACCTCGACGGCACCGCGACCGGCGCCGTGGCGCTGACGCTATTGGCGGGAACGCCCGCGCTCACTTTCACCGGCATGATCGGCGCCGCGCTCGCCGTCGTGCTCCGTCGCGGCGGCCTGCTGCTCTCGGTGCTGGTGTTGCCGCTATCGATTCCGGTGCTGATTTTCGGCGTCGCCGCATCCAACGCCGCGCTGTCCGGTCCATCGCCGTTCGGCACGCCGTTCTCGATCCTGTGCGCGCTGTCGCTGGCGAGCCTGGTGATCGGCCCGTTCGCCGCCGCGGCAAGCCTGCGGCACGGACTGGATTGAGGCGCCCGATGCCGCCGATCAACTTTTGCTTAAGAGAGAAGTCGGGCCCGAATCCGCATTGCCTGCGCTGGCTTCGGCGACTATCAGTGGTGCCATGACGCTGATCGATCTCGCCAATCCATCCCGATTTCTCTCGCTCGCCGGCCGGATTCTGCCGTGGCTCGTGGCTGTGACCGTGCTTGTGCTTGCGATCGGCCTGTACCAGTCCGCGACCGCCCCCGATGACTACCAGCAGGGCGCGACCGTCAAGATCATGTTCATCCACGTTCCCAATGCATGGCTGTCGATGTTCGTGTGGAGCGTGATGAGCGTCGCGGCGCTCGGCACGCTGGTATGGCGGCATCCGCTGGCAGACGTCGCGGCAAAGACCGCGGCCCCGATCGGCGCGGCGTTCACATTCCTCGCGCTGCTGACGGGATCGCTGTGGGGCCGCCCGATGTGGGGCACCTATTGGGAGTGGGATGCGCGGCTGACCTCGGTTCTGATCCTGTTCCTGATGTATCTCGGCCTGATGGCGCTGTGGCGCGCGGTCGAGGACCCATCGCGCGCCGCGCGCGCCGCTGCGGTGCTGACGCTGGTCGGCGCGATCAATATTCCGATCATCAAGTTCTCGGTGGACTGGTGGAACACGCTGCATCAGCCGGCTTCGGTTATCCGCATGGGCGGCACGACGCTGGACCGTGCCTTCCTGATTCCGCTGCTGGTGATGGCGGTCGGCTTCACGCTGCTGTTCCTGACCTTGCATATCGCCGCGATGCGGAATGAAATCCTGCGCCGCCGCGTCCGCACCCTGCAGATGCTGCAAGCCAGCAAGTCGGCGGCATAACGATCATGACGCTCGGTCCCTACGCTTCGTTCATCGTCATGTCCTATGTCGCGGTCGCAACCGTCGTCGCGGCACTCGTTACCTGGGTGATTGCCGATTACCGCCGCCAGAAGGCGCGCCTGCGCGACCTCGAGGCCGCCGGCGCGGTCAGGCGATCGGGACGCAGCGCAGCGGAAGTCAAATGACCGACCCCGCAATGCCCGCCACGCCGCCGAAACGACGCTGGCTGATGGCGCTGCCGCTCGTGGTCTTTGGCGCGCTGGCGTTGCTGTTCTGGTTCCGGCTCGGCGACAGCGACATCTCGCGAATCCCCTCGGCGCTGATCGGCCATCCCGTCCCCAAAACCACGCTGCCTCCGCTGTCCGGTCTCGTCAGCGACGGCAAGCCGGTGCCGGGCATCGACCCCGCGACGTTCGAGGGCAAGGTCAGTCTGGTCAACGTCTGGGCATCGTGGTGCGTCCCCTGCCACGGCGAGGCGCCGCTGTTGACCGAGCTTGCCAAGGACCGGCGCGTGCAATTCGTCGGCATCAACTACAAGGACGCGCCGGACAACGCCCGCCGGTTCCTCGGCCGCTACGGCAATCCGTTCGGCGTCGTCGGCGCCGACGACAACGGCCGCGCCTCGATCGAGTGGGGCGTCTACGGCGTGCCGGAGACCTTCGTGGTCGGGCGCAACGGCACCATCGTCTACAAGCTGGTCGGCGCGATCACGCCGGAAAACGTCGACACCGTGCTGAAGCCGGAAATCGAGAAAGCGCTGAAGGCGGGCTCCTGAAAGGCCGGCTCCTGAAGGCCGGCTCTTGCCAACCTGGTCGTCATTCCGGATGATGCGAAGGACCAGAACGGAATCCAGACACAAATCGCGCGCAACTTTACTGGATTCCGGGTTCGTGCTTCGCACGCCCCGGAATAACGCCAAATATATTCCCGGCGTTTATCTGCCGTTCATTTTGCGGCCATCGCTCCGCCGCAAATCAACAGATAGCTTTGCCGTCAGGATCCGGTTCAACTGCGTTGAACCAGACCCTGACCTTATTTTGATTAAGCATGATCTTATCCGAAAAACGGTTTCCACTTTTCGGGATCATGCTCTAGCAACAGCCCCCGGAAGGGAGATTTTTCATGCGTCGCTTTACCCTTGCCTCGATCACCGCCGCCGCGCTTGCGCTCGGTCTGCTCGCCTCAACGCCGTCGATGGCCCAATCCACTCAGCCCGCCGCCAAGTCCGACAGGATGGCACCTGCCGGGAAGATGGCGCCTGCCAGCAAGATGGCGCCCGCAAACGCCGAGGCGGCCAAGCTCGACATCAACACCGCGACCAAGGAAGAACTGATGGCCTTCAAGGGCATCGGCGACAAGTATTCCGACAAGATCATCGCCGGCCGTCCCTACGCCAAGAAGGACCAGCTCGTCTCCAAGAAGATTCTTCCCGAAGCGACCTACAAGAAGATCTCTGGCCAGATCATCGCGTCGCAGCCGAAGTAGGCCGTGACGTTCCAACCTCGCCCCCAGTTGCGGGGCGAGGTTCAACTCGGTCCGATATCCCCTTCCCTCGCATCGCTGGCCTCGAGCGTGGCGGGTTCGAGATGATAGCGTTTGGTTAGCGGCATCTGCATCATCGCAAAGATCATGGTGAGCGGGATCGCGCCGAACACCTTGAAGTTGACCCAGAAATCCGTGCTCTGGGTCCGCCAGATGATCTCGTTCAGGATCGCCATGCCCAAAAAGAACAGCGCCCAGCGCAGCGTCAGAAGCCGCCAGCCCCGCGGCGTGAGGTTGAACACCTGATCGAACATGACCGCGATGAAGGAGCGACCGAACAACAATCCTCCGCCGAGCACGGATGCGAACAACCCGTAGATGATGGTCGGCTTGACCTTGATGAAGGTCTCGTCGTGCAGCACCAGCGTCAGCGTGCCGAACACGATGACGACGATGCCGGTAACCAGCGCCATCAACGGGATATGTCGCGTCACCACGTAGGACGCGATCATCGCGGCCACGATCGCCACCATGAACGCGCCCGTTGCGATGAACAGGTTGAACTTCGCATTGGCGACGAAGAACGCCAAAAGCGGTCCGAGTTCGGTCGCGAATTTGAACACCGGGTGCGGTTGCTTCTTGTCCATCATATAATCCGAAGCTTCCCAACACACCCGACGCGCTCCCTCTCCCGTGGGGAGAGGGTCGGGGTGAGGGCGTACAACTTCTCGACCATCGTAACCCCTCACCCGGATCGCAAGCGCGATCCGACCTCTACCAATGGGAGAGGTAAACCCAAGCCGCAGCGTGCTCCAGTCAATCGCATGTCAGCCTTCGATCCCCGCAACCGCCCGCGCGAAATCGCGCGCGGTGAACGGCGCAAGGTCGTCGACCCCCTCGCCGACGCCGATGAAATGCACCGGCAGTTTGTGCTTTTCCGCCAGCGCCACCAGAATGCCGCCACGCGCCGTCCCATCCAGCTTGGTCATCACCAGGCCGGTGACGCCTGCGGTGCGATGAAACGCCTCGACCTGCGAAAGCGCGTTCTGTCCGACGGTGGCGTCGAGCACGAGCAGCACCGCATGCGGGCAGGATTCGTCGACCCTTCGGATGACGCGAACCATTTTTTCCAGTTCGTTCATCAACTCGGCCTTGTTCTGCAAACGGCCGGCGGTGTCGATCAGCAGCACATCGCGCCTGTCGTTGCGCGCCTCGGTGAGCGCATTGAATGCAAGGCTCGCGGAATCCGATCCTTGCGCGCCCGCGATGACCGGCGATCCGGTTCGCTCGCCCCAGACCTTCAATTGATCGATGGCTGCCGCGCGAAACGTGTCGCCCGCCGCCATCATCACCTTGCGCCCCTCGGCGGACAGTTTCGCCGCGAGCTTGCCGATGGTCGTGGTCTTGCCGGAGCCGTTGACGCCGACCACCAGGATGACGAACGGCTTTTGGGTTTCGTCAATGACCAGCGGCTGCGCCACCGGCGCGAGGACTTTTTCAACTTCGGTCGCAACGACAGTCTTCACCTCATCGGCGGAGATCGCCTTGTCGTAACGCCCCTCTCCGACGGCCGCCGCGATCCGCTCCGCGACCGCCGTTCCAAGATCGGCGCGCAGCAGCACGTCCTCGATATCATCGAGCATGGCGCGGTCGAGCTTGCGCTTGGTCACAAGATCGGCCACCGCCGTGCCGATCGAGGTCGAGGTCCGCTTGAGGCCGCCGGACAGCCTGCGCCACCAGCTCTGTTTCGGTTTGTCGTCGGTGCTGTCGCTCATTGTGGAGGTGTGTTAGCCGTTTCGTCCTGCGAGCGAAAGGCTTTCGGAAAAGATCGTGCCGCAAGCGAAGATGACGTGAATCATGGATACGGCCCAGCCGACCCCGGAGGAAATCCAGGCCCGCGTGCTCCACCGCGACGGGCTGATGCTGGTGATCGACAAGCCGGCCGGCATCCCCGTGCATCGCGGCCCAAAGGGCGGCGCCAATCTCGAGGCCTCGTTCGAGGCGCTGCGGTTCGGCCTGCCGCGGCCGCCGGTGCTTGCCCACCGGCTCGACCGGGACACCTCGGGCTGCCTGGTGCTCGGACGCCATCGCAAGGCGACGGCCTCGCTCGGCCTGTTGTTCAAGCACGGCAGGATTTCAAAAACCTACTGGGCCGTGGTCGAGGGCGGCCCTGCTGACGACGAGGGCACCATCGACATACCGCTCGGGCGGCTGAACCACGAACGCGGCTGGTGGCAAAAGCCCGATCCGGACGGGCTGCCGTCGGTGACGAAATGGAAAGTGCTGGGGCGCGGCGTTCTCACTGCGGCCGGCGACGGCTTTTCCTCTCCTCCTTGCGGAGAAAGATCAGGGGTGGATGGCAACCGTTTCGACGTCCCGACAGATCGCCCTCCTCCCAAACCCTGCCCCGCAACGGAGGAGGGAGTTCAACTGACCTGGCTCGCATTGGAGCCGGTTACAGGCCGAACCCATCAACTGCGGGTCCATTGCGCGGCGATGGGCTGGCCGATCGCCGGCGATAATATCTACGGAACGCAGGCAAGTTTGCGTCGACTGCGCAGCGAACCATACGTTCCGCGTTTCGGCGAACCCAGCCTGCACCTGCATGCGCGCGAAATCGCTGTTCCCCTGTCGAAGAACAAACCGCCCGTCGTGGTCACCGCGCCCGCGCCGATGCATCTGCACGAGCGACTCAAGGCCTGCGGGTGGAACGGCGAGTAACCGCGCGCGGAGAGGACGAAGGCGGCTCGCGACCGATCGTGGACTGGGCACAGAGAGGGCGGAGAATGATTTGGCACCGCAGGGAACCCTTCGCCAAGCGACAATTCACCTTGAATCTGTCGTCTTCCTGTTCCATATGATAGCGCGACCTTGAGGCTAATCGGGTCGCCGCGAGCCGCGTGTTCTGAGCCCGTCCGACGGTTTCTGGCTTGCCCTTAATCTAGCGACCTCAATCGACGCCTTCGACACGCGGGTGTCTCCAGACAACCTGGTACGCTCCGGCTGATGTAGCCGGGCGCCAGTTGCATAATGGAAAGAAACAACTTTTGTCCTCCTTTCAGGATTTCGGCCTTGCCGATCCCATTTCACGTGCGCTCGCAGAAGAAAACTATTCGACGCCCACGCCCATCCAGGCTCAAACCATTCCTCTAGCCATTGCCGGACGCGACGTCATCGGAATTGCCCAGACCGGCACCGGAAAGACCGCATCGTTCGCTCTCCCGATCCTGCATCGGCTGTTGCAAAACCGGGTCAAGCCGCAGCCCAAGAGCTGCAGGGTGCTGGTGCTCAGCCCGACGCGCGAACTTTCGGGCCAGATCCTCGACAGCTTCAACGCTTACGGCCGCCACCTGCGCCTGACCTCGGCTCTCGCGATCGGCGGCGTTCCGATGGGGCGTCAGGTCCGCTCCGTGATGCAGGGAGTCGAGGTGATGGTCGCCACGCCGGGTCGCCTGCTCGATCTCGTTCAGAGCAACGGGCTGAGGCTCGGCCAGGTCGAATTTCTCGTGCTGGATGAAGCCGATCGCATGCTCGACATGGGCTTCATCCACGACATCCGTAAAGTCGTCGCCAAGCTTCCCGTCAAACGGCAGACGCTGTTTTTTTCGGCCACCATGCCGAAGGACATTGCCGAACTCGCCGAGCAAATGCTTCGCGATCCAGCGCGCGTCGCGGTGACGCCGGTCGCCTCGACCGTCGACCGTATCGCCCAGCGCATCATCCAGATCGATCACGCCAGCAAGCCGGCGTTTCTGGCCCAGCTTCTGAAGCAGGAACCGATCAATCGCGCCCTGATTTTCACGCGCACCAAGCACGGCGCGGACAAAGTGGTGAAGAGCCTCGCCAAGGCCGGCATCAGGTCCGATGCGATCCACGGCAACAAGTCGCAGAACCACCGCGAGCGCGTGCTGGCGTCTTTCCGGACCGGAGAAATCCGCACCCTGGTTGCGACGGATATCGCGGCACGCGGCATCGACGTCGACGGGATCAGCCACGTCGTCAACTTCGATCTTCCGAACGTCCCCGAGACTTATGTCCATCGCATCGGCCGCACGGCGCGGGCCGGCGCCGACGGCGCGGCGATCTCGCTGGTCGCCGGCGCTGAGGAACTGGCCTATCTTCGCGATATCGAAAAGCTGATCCGAGTCGTGCTGCCGAGAGAAGATCGCCGAACGCCGGGGCAGCGCGAGGCGGCGCCGGCCCGCCAGCAGCATCGCGCCGGACGTCCCGCGCCCCATGGTCATGCAACCAGAACCGGCGACGCCGCTCCGGGCGCGAAAGGTCCCCGCCGCCGCGGCCGTCATGGCGATAGCGCGTCCAAGTCAAAATTTAACCGCCCGGAGATCGGACGGCAGGAGTCCGCCCGGCCATCGCCGTCGCGAGGCGGCAAAGCCGAGGGGATGCAGGGGGTTGCCTTCCTGCACCGTGAAAGCCGACCCGCTCGCTCGAAGTCCAACCCGCGTCCTCAACGCTAGCGGAGCGAAATTCACTGGAAATCTAGTTGCTAGCGGTCCTTTAAATTCTAACATCTGCAGAACTCCTGCCGCTGCAGGGATGCAATCGTTGGAATCAGACCATCGGAGCGGGATGAGGAAGTGCGTAGCGGTTTTCCGTCCGCATCCCGCTCTGGCATATTGAAATAGATCACGTTCATGACTTTGGATCGATTGGATCCAAGTCATCGTGGTCCAGGGAAACGCCACTCGATCCGGAGAACCCCATGGCGAAAGAAGAACTGATCCAGTTCGAAGGACTGGTTACCGAAATCCTGCCCGACGCGCGCTATCGGGTGCAGCTCGATGCTGGGCATGAGATCGTTGCCTATACCGCGGGCAAGATGAAAAAGAACCGGATCAAGACGCTGGCCGGCGATCGCGTCACGATCGAAATGTCCCCCTACGATCTCGAAAAGGGACGCCTGATCTTCCGGCACAAGGACGAGCGCCCGAGCGGTGCGCCGCGCGGAGCACCGCCCCGTGGAGGCCAATTCCGTCGGAGATAGCCCGGTCCGACAGCGTCGGGACCCGGCGATCTCAGGCCGAAGGTCCTCGGCCGGCCCGGCGTATCCGCACATCTCAAAAAATCGTGCACGTCAGGATTGTTTTGGGGCCTGCCTTCGAATAATATGGCATTTAGCGATTTTCGGCCGGACGACATAGCTACCACCGGTACAGCCGGTTTAGACGCTGACGACCCTTCCAAAAATCCAATCTCACCAGCCCGCCGAAAGCGGGCTTCGACATACGTATCGGATAAAGGGACTACCCGTGAGCATGGGAACCGTGAAGTGGTTTAACGCAACCAAGGGCTACGGCTTCATTCAACCTGACGATGGCGGCAACGACGTGTTCGTTCACATCAGCGCAGTTGAACGGGCCGGACTCGGAACGCTTCGTGAAGGACAGAAGATCAGCTACGAGATCGTCGCTGATCGCCGCTCTGGAAAATCATCGGCCGACAATCTGCGCGCGGCCGGCTAAGGCAAGACCAGATCGGAAAGGCCGCGCGTCAAGCGCGGCCTTTTTGTTTGGCGCCACGCGTGCTGCGCAAGGCAGACCGCCGGCACTCCCCAGACCGACACTCCGATCCATCCGGTCAGCTCCCGGTTTTCGGACAGGTGGTCTCGCTGCCGTAAAATACGCAGGTTGACTGACGCGGCCGGGTGTAGGCGTTGTCGCTCAGCGTCACGCCGGCTTTCGACATGACGTATCCCACGACCGGCTTATAGAGATAGCTGACCTCGGCGAAGATCAGGTACTGACTGGGGAGAATGTTGCCTGACGAATCCCGGCCGATGAGGCCCGACGGGACGGCGATCGGCGATCCCGCGCCTCGCGGCACCGACCCCTTGCTCCACTGCACCCGCGCGACCGAGGTCGCCGGATCGATATACACCTCGGAAATCGTGGCCTGAACCGGCGTCGACGGGTAGGGCCACATAATGCCGTAGCTTGCGGCGAAGAAATTCGTCATATCCGCATCGCCCACGGCTTTGGACTGCGACGTGAGGTCGGACAGCGTTCGCGCGACAAGGGTGACCTTGCGGTCGACGGCCACGCCCGACGACACCTCGATGGTGCCGAAAAGCATCACCAGCATCAGGGGCGCGATGATCGCAAATTCCGTCGCTGCAATGCCCCGGGAATCACGCCGCAGCGCTGCCGCCGAAACCCCGACCCATGACCAGATGCTCGACATCGGCTTCACATCCTCAGCTGTAAGGCTCGTTCTTGAAAGCGGCCGTCGCTGACAGCAGCCGCTTGCTGCCGCCCAGATTCGCGATGTTGTAGCCGAGTCCCGTGACGAACAGAGGCCACTGATAGAACAGCCGTACGACGACGATGTCGCCGGGACCGCCCGGATCGTATTTCGTGTTATCGACAAAATTTCCGCCCGAAATCGGCTCGGAAATCGCAACGCTTCCGAAGCCCGAGCTGGACGGATAGCTCGTGACATCGACAAAAATTCCATTCGTACAATCGAACAGCACACTCGTGTTCGGACAAACGACGTTCTGCTTGAAGCTCTGTTTGTCCAACTTGGCGATCTGCGCCTGACCGGTCAGGATCATGCGCGCCGAGTCCTGCAATGCGGTTTCCAGGCTCTGGCTCGCAAAGAACACCAGTCCTGTCTCGATAATCGCGAACAAAAGCGCGAAGAACAGCGGCGCGACGAGAGCAAATTCCACGACCGCGGATCCGCGCTTATTGCTGCGAAAACGGTCGGCCGCCCTGGCGGCTGCTATCCTGAAACGGGGAAACGGCGACATCGCAAAATCCTTGCACACGGCGGGATTTATCTACCGTCAAGGACTAGCCGAAACTGATTGTTGAAGTGTTTCGCCCGATCAGAGCAAAATGCCCCTCACCGTACACCCGATATTGACCATAATCGGGGTGAACGGCGCGGGCGCGGACCTCGCCGGCGTCAGCGGCCTGCGCCGGTTACCCGACGATCATTCGCGCTCTGTTATTTTGCCTGGGTGCCGCCGGCCTGTGAACTTAGATTACTGGCCTGGTCCATCGTGGCTTTGAAATAAGAGGTGCTGTCACCGAGCGTGATCCGCTTCTGGCAAATCGGCATGCAGCTATAAGACTCGCGCTCCACGCCGCGATAGACCGTCACGACCTGATCGCTCGGCCCCTCGACCTGGATGACCCGATCCACGAGGATGCTTCCGGCACGATCCATCGCAATCACATTGGTCGCACCGTAGCCTTTTCCGGTCACGACGACGAGGCCGCCGGGCTGAAGGGTGACGTCGGCGATCAACGGATTGCCAACCACGATCGTCGCGATGTGTCCCGGCAGCTTGATCAACTTGGCCTGGTCTACATTGACCGAGATCGGATCGCTCGTCACTTCGGCGAACAACGCCACCGGACAAAGCAAAACCGCCGTTGCAAGCGACAGGCCGATGACCGAAGCACGCGAACGGCCGCGCAGGGACTTGAACCACATACTACACTCCGGACGCATACGAGCCGGCATAGGAAATACGTAACGGTGCCGGCGCCGACATGGCAAATCTGCCGTTAATTGATGAACGAACTGCAAACGCGGATCCGCTGGAACTCCGATCTCTCGAAATGGCAGACCGGCATGCCGCCAAACGGCGGTCTGGAATGCGGCATGAGATCCGACGGGATCAGAAGAGGCCGCCGTCAGCCACAGCGTGAGGAGCCACGAGGCATGGTTCTCTGTCAGGCACCCCGTTTGATCCCCGTCCGATCCGACAACAAAAAGCACGCCGGAGAAGCGGGCCTTCATTATCGTCGTCTGCTCGGCAACACGTAAACCGGACGCTGGAACGCATGCAGACAAACAAGTCTCGAGACGATCGGAAGCAACGCAGTACTATGCATTCTACTTAAATCTAAATTTACTCTGAGAAAGAACAACCCGTTACGTCGGGGTTTCTGCAATCGAATTAACTGCGCTGCAATTTTCCTGTCCTAGGGTGGTGTCATGGTCACGGTGCTGAGAACGCCGTTAGGACCAGGTGTAGTTCGACAGCCACGTGAACACAGGGAGCCAGTTATGAAGAATCTTTTTTCGCGTTTTCTGAAGGATGAGTCCGGCGCGACCGCGATCGAATACGGCCTGATCGCCGCCGGCATCTCCGTCGTAATCATCGGTGCCGTCCAGTTGATCGGAACCTCGCTGAACACTACGTTCACCAGCATTAACACCTCGCTGAACAAGTAAGCGCCGGCGGCCAAGCGCCAGCTTTCGTTTTGTTACGGAAGGGTCCCGGAAACTCGGGACCCTTTTTCGCTTCGGGTTGTAGCGAACCGAGGCGACAATCCGGGTGAATCGTACAATTCGAGTGAACCGTGATGGCTCCGTTCAAGGTCGTCCGTCCAGAACTGTCCCCTTCGCCTGACGGCGAACAGACACGACAGGTTCTACAAGCCGTCTGCATGGCGCTCACGTTGGCGTCGACCATTCTTTTGATCCGGTCCGTCATGCTTTTGTGAAACGCCACGCGCGTTTCGCGATTGTTCATTGTTCGCCGGTTAGCATTCCGCCGCAGGGAACGCGCGACACGGACAGTACCATGATCCTCGATCTCCTCCGGCTTCTGTTGTTTCCGACGCTGATGGCGTTCGCGGCCTCCAGCGATCTCCTGACCATGACGATTTCGAACCGGGTATCGCTGCTGCTGATCGCAGGTTTCTTCGTGCTCGCGGTCGCCACCGGCATGGGCCTGACCGAGATCGGCCTGCATGTCGCGGCCGGCGCAACCGTGCTGATGTTATCGTTTACCTGCTTTGCCATGGGCTGGATCGGCGGTGGTGACGCCAAGGTGGCAGCCGCCTCCTCGCTGTGGTTCGGGTTCGGGTTCCTGCTGCCCTATCTGCTCATTGCCTCGGTATTCGGCGGGATCCTGACGTTGCTGCTGCTCCAGTTCCGCCAATGGCCGCTTCCGGCCACGCTGTATAGTCAGTCGTGGCTGACGCGCCTGCACAGCAATGACAGCGGGATTCCTTATGGCATTGCGCTCGCGCTTGCCGCTCTGCTGGTCTATCCGGAGACCGACTGGATCGGGGCAGTCGATCTGGCGCGCTTTGCGCTTCACTGAGCGCGCGACAGCAATAAAGGTCTCATTAACGCGATTTAGATACGCCTCATTAACCATGCTTTGACGAATAAATGTTCAACTCCCGGTTAAAGGCGGCGCGAGCGCCGTAGTGCAACTGGGAAAGTGAAGCGTATGAATACCGCACGCATCGTCGTCCTCGCCGTCGCTGTCGGTGCCGGCGGTCTCGCCGCCTATCTCGCGAGCGGGTCCGACAAGAAGCCGCAACCCGCCCAGACCGCGCAGCTTCCGACCGTGGACGTTCTGGTTGCGAAGTCGGAGATTCAGCTGGGACAGGCGGTGACCGCGAACGAGGTGGCGTGGCAGGCATGGCCAGCGAACGCCGCCAGCAGCAGTTTCATTCGCCGTGACCAGCGTCCCAACGCCACCACGGAGCTGGCGGGATCGATCGCCCGCTCGCCTTTCATCGCTGGAGAGCCCATTCGCGAACCCAAGCTGGTCAGCGCGAAAGGATCCGGCTTCATGGCCGCGATCCTGCCGACCGGCATGCGGGCGATCTCGACCGAGATTTCGCCCGAGACGGGCGCCGGCGGCTTCATTCTCCCCAATGACCGCGTCGACGTGATCCTCTCAAGACGGGAAAAAAACGCGGACCATCCCTCTGATTCCGTCAATTCCGAGACCATTCTCAGCAATGTGCGGGTTCTCGCGATCGATCAGACCATCGAGGAGAAAAACGGACAGAAGGTCGTCGTCGGCAAGACCGCAACGCTCGAACTGAAACCGGACCAGGCGGAGTCGCTGGCGCGGTCGCGCCAGATGGGAACGCTGTCGCTGGCGCTGCGCAGCCTTGCCGATGCCAATGCTCCGGAAAGCAGCGCCGACGACCAGAGGCGCGACAGCATCAATGTCGTCCGTTACGGCGTTCCAACCCAGACCACCGTACAGAGGTAATCAAGGACGCCCGTTATGAAGTGGACGACAAATCCGACACCGTTGCAGGCCCTTGTGACGCGGTCCCTCTCGTTCGCGGCGATCGCCGCCTTCACGCTGAACCCGGCGCTGACGCCGGTGTTCGCCGGCGATTACCGCGTGCCCGCGGCAAGGTCCGGCGCAGGGATGCACGCGCAGTCGCTGTCGCTCGGCATCGGCAAGTCCGTCGTGGTGGACCTGCCCAGCGACGTCAAGGACGTTCTCGTCGCCGACCCGAAAATCGCAAATGCCGTGGTCAGATCGGCGCAGCGCGCCTACATCATCGGCGCCGCGGTCGGTCAGACCAACATCATATTCTTTGATGCCAACGGCCAGCAGATCGCAGCCTACGATATCGCGGTCACGCGCGATCTCAACGGCCTGCGCACCGCGCTCAAGCAGCTTTTGCCGAATGCCGCCATCAAGGTCGACGGCCTGGGCGACGGAGTCATGCTCTCCGGCTGGGTGTCGAGCCCGATTGAAGCGCAGCAGGCGGGCGATCTCGCCGCACGCCTCGCAGACGGCGCGCAAAAAGTCGTCAACAATATCGCCGTGCGGGGACGCGACCAGGTCATGCTCAAGGTCACGGTCGCCGAAGTCGCCCGCACCGTCATCAAGCAGCTGGGCATCGATCTCAGCGCCAACATGAACTACGGCACTGCGGTGGTGAATTTCAACAACGCAAACCCGTTCACCGCCTATGGCCGGACGCTGACGGGCAACAGCCTTGTGGGTTCGTTCGGTGGCAGCAGCGCCGTGCCCGCGGTCACCGCGACACTGCGCGCGATGGAGAGCGTCGGCGTGGTCCGGACGCTCGCCGAACCGAACCTGACCGCGATATCGGGTGAATCGGCGACGTTCATCTCGGGAGGTGAGTTTCCGATTCCCGCGGGTTATTCCTGCGATCCCACCACGCATGTTTGCACCACGCAGATCAAATTCAAGAAGTTCGGCATCTCGTTGAACTTCACGCCGGTGGTGCTGACCGAAGGTCGGATCAGCCTGAGGGTGATGACCGAGGTATCGGAGCTTTCGAACGAAAACGCCATTACGCTGACCCAGGCGGTCGGCAATTCGCTGACCGTGCCGTCGATAAGGACCCGTCGGGCGGAAACGACACTGGAAATTCCGTCGGGCGGCTCGATGGCCATGGCCGGCTTGATCCAGGAACAGACCAAACAGGCCGTCAACGGATTGCCCGGTCTCACGCAATTGCCGGTGCTCGGATCGCTGTTCCGCAGTCGCGACTATGTCAACGGTCAGACCGAGTTGATGGTCCTCGTGACGCCCTACGTCGTGCGCGCCGTCGCGCAAAAGGATCTCTCGCGGCCGGATGACGGTTTCGTCGACGCATCCGATCCGCAGGCTGACCTCCTTGGCAGCATCAACCGCATCTACGGCGCCCCGGGCCGTGCCGGACCCGCGCGTCACTATCGCGGCAGCTACGGCTTCATCACCGACTGAGGCGGGGCAAGGAACGAAACGATGACACCCACAGATTCCGCCGAACGCTACCGCAGTCTTCGCGTAGCCATCCTCGCCGCCGGCCTCGCCGCTGCGCTGGGCGCCTGCACTCATACGAGCCAGGATGAAATTCCGACCGCAAGCATTCCCAACGATTATCGCTTGCGGCATCCCATCGCGATCCAGGAAGCCGATCGGACCGTCAATATCTTCGTCGGCAACACGCGGGGCGGCCTGTCGGCATCCCAGCGTGCCGATGTCATCGGGCTTGCGAGCGTCTGGCTCCGCGAGGGAACGGGCGCCATCGTTGCCGAGGTGCCTGCCGGCACCAGCAACGCCCGGGCCGCTGCCGACTCATTCAGGGAAGTCCGCTCGCTGCTCGCGGCCGCCGGCGTTCCGCCGCGCGGGATTATCGTCCGGCGATACCATCCCGCCGACGAGCGCCTGTTCGCAACCATTCGCCTGACCTATCCGCGGATCGCGGCTACGGCGGGCCCCTGCGGCGTCTGGCCGGAGGACCTCGGGCCTTCGATCAAGAACAAGGGTTATCTCGACAACAAGCCGTACTGGAATTTCGGGTGTGCCACCCAGCGCAACCTTGCATCGATGATCGATAACCCCGCCGACCTCGTGCAGCCGCGGCCCGAAACCCCGCCCTACACGGCTCGCCGCTCCGAGGGTTTCGAGAAATATCGCAAGGGCACCCCCACGACCACGGACTATCCCGAAGCCGACAAAGCCAAACTCAGCGATACAGGCAAATGATCAGTTACGCTCGCCAGGACGCAGAAGAGTCAACCGCTTCCCCCTCGCCGAAGGCCGACGATCATGTCGTGCCGGCGCCGCGCGTATCGGTGCAGGCCTTTTGCGAGACGATGGAAACAGCCACAGCCGTGCAATCGGCCGGCGAGGATCGCCGGCTGGCCAAGGCGCACCTCAAGATCCAGATGGGCGGCATGACCGCTGCGGTGGAGGCTTATCGCTCGGCGCCGACACCGAACGTCATCATTCTCGAAGCGGAAGAACGCGGCGACATCCTGGCAGCGCTCGACCGGCTTGCCAGCGTGTGCGACGCAGGCACGCGGGTGGTCGTGATCGGTCGCATCAACGACGTCAGCCTGTATCGCGAACTGGTCAAGCGGGGCGTCAGCGATTATGTCATCGCCCCGGTCAGCGCCCTCGACGTCGTACGCTCGGTTTGCGGCCTGTTCTCAGCGCCGGAAGCGAAGGCGGTCGGCCGGGTCATCGCCGTTGTCGGCGCGAAGGGCGGCGTCGGCGCTTCGACGGTCGCCCATAACGTCGCCTGGGCGATCGCCCGCGATCTGGCGCTCGATTCCGTCGTCGCCGACCTCGACCTCGCCTTCGGCACGGCAGGACTGGATTTCAATCAGGACCCGCCGCAGGGCATCGCCGACGCCGTTTTTTCGCCCGACCGCATCGACACGGCCTTCGTCGATCGGCTGCTGTCGAAGTGCACCGATCATCTGAGCTTGCTGGCCGCGCCGGCAACGCTGGACCGGGTCTATGATTTCGGAACGGAAGCGTTTGATTCGATCCTCGACACCCTGCGGGCGACGATGCCCTGCATCGTGCTCGATATCCCGCATCAATGGTCCGGCTGGACCAAACGGGCTCTGATCGGCGCGGACGACATCCTGATCGTCGCCACGCCCGATCTCGCCAACCTTCGCAACACGAAAAACCTGATCGATCTGCTCAAGGTGGCGCGGCCGAACGACCGGCCGCCGCTTTATTGCCTCAACCAGGTCAATGTTCCGAAGCGGCCGGAGATCAGCTCCAATGAATTCGCCAAAGCCATTGAAAACCAGCCGATCGTCAGCATCCCGTTCGAACCGCAGATGTTCGGGTCCGCCGCGAATAACGGCCAGATGATCGCCGAAGTCGCGCCGAGCCACCGCGCCGCGGAAATGTTCCTGCAGATCGCGCAGCGCCTGACCGGCCGGGGCGAGGCCAAGAAGTCGCGGAAATCGTTTCTGCCCCCGTTCATCGAGAAGTTGCGGGCAAGATAAGCCCGCGCGTGGAGTACGGTCGTGTTTGGCAAGCGTAGCGGACCAGAGAACGAGGCGCGGAAGCCGGGAGGCGGCCTGACGCTGGGGGCCGCGCCGGCAGCCCAGAACGCGCGAGAGCCCGCGGAAACCGCTTCACTGACCGCGCCGTCTCCTCCGCTTGCGCCAGCACGCCCCGCGCCGCCAGCGCCGACCATCGACGTGCGGCGGTCCGATAACTATTACCAGGTCAAGGCGACGATTTTCGGCGCGCTGATCGAGGCGATCGATCTCGCCCAGCTCGCCAAACTCGACGGCGAATCCGCCCGCGAAGAAATCCGCGACATCGTCAACGAGATCATCGCGATCAAGAATATCGTGATGTCGATCGCCGAGCAGGAAGAGCTGCTCGACGACATCTGCAACGACGTTCTGGGCTATGGTCCGCTCGAGCCGCTGCTGTCGCGCGACGACATCGCGGACATCATGGTCAACGGCGCCGGCACCGTCTTCATCGAAGTCGGCGGCAAGATCCAGCGAACCGGCATCCGGTTCCGCGACAACCAGCAACTGCTGAATATCTGCCAGCGAATCGTCAGCCAGGTCGGCCGCCGGGTCGACGAATCCTCGCCGATATGCGATGCGCGCCTCGCCGACGGATCCCGCGTCAACGCCATCGTTCCGCCGCTGGCGATCGACGGGCCCGCGCTGACGATCCGGAAATTCAGGAAGGACAAGCTGACGCTCGATCAGCTTGTCAAGTTCGGCGCGATTACGCCGGAAGGCGGCACCATCCTCCAGATCATCGGACGCTGCCGCGCCAACGTGCTGATCTCAGGCGGCACCGGCTCCGGCAAGACCACGCTGCTGAACTGCCTCACCAACTATATCGACCATGACGAGCGCATCATCACCTGCGAAGACGCCGCCGAGCTTCAGTTGCAGCAGCCCCACGTCGTGCGGCTCGAAACCCGCCCCCCCAATATCGAGGGCGAGGGCCAAGTGACGATGCGCGAACTGGTCCGCAACTGCCTTCGTATGCGTCCCGAGCGCATCATCGTCGGCGAGGTTCGCGGACCCGAGGCGTTCGACCTGCTGCAGGCGATGAACACCGGCCATGACGGCTCGATGGGAACGCTGCACGCCAACAACCCGCGCGAGGCGCTGTCGCGCTGCGAATCCATGATCACCATGGGCGGCTATTCGCTGCCCTCGCGCACCATCCG
>NZ_MKRN01000190.1:53628-56345 GCF_001896955.1 Nitrobacter sp. 62-13
TCCCGCCGCATCACTCACATCACGGAGGTGATGGGAATGGAGGGCGACACCATCATCACCCAGGATATCTTCGTCTACGACCTGCTCGGCGAGGATGCCAACGGACACATTGTCGGCCGGCACCGTTCGACGGGGATCGGCCGGCCGCGGTTCTGGGAACGCGCGCGGTATTACAACGAAGAGAAGCGACTCGCAGCCGCGCTGGATGCGGCGGAAGTCAAGGTCGAGATCTGAGGACGTGCGCCCATGAACTTGCAGACCCTCGCACTGGCATTCATGGCTGCGACCGCGGTTGGCGGCATTGCGTGGGTCTTTCTGTATCCTGCCCTCTCGGGCGAGGCGAAGGCGGAAAAGCGCCTCGCCGCATTCGCGCGGACAGCGCCGGCGGCCCGTCAGGTCGACAGAGCCCAGCGTTCGCGCCGCGAGCAGATCGAGGGTTCGCTGCGGGAAATCGAGCAACGCAGCAAGCGCAACAGCAAGATCGCGCTCAGCAGCCGGATCGCACAGGCGGGCCTGTCCTGGTCGAAAGAGAAGTTTCTGATCGTCTCAGGCATTTTGGGCGTGGTCTGTTTTGCCGTTCCGATGGTCCTGGGGGCCGGGCTTCTACCGGCCGTAGGGTTTGCATTCGCGGCGGGCTTCGGCTTGCCGCGCTGGCTGCTGGGTTTCCTCAAGAAGCGCCGGGAGAAGGCGTTTTTGCGCGCTCTTCCCGATGCGGTCGACGTGATCGTCCGCGGCATCAAGGCCGGCCTGCCGCTGTTCGAATCGCTGAAGGTCGTCGCGGTTGATTCTCCGGAACCGCTGAAAAGCGAATTCGCCGCGATCATCGAAACTCAGGCGATCGGCATGCCGCTCGGCGACGCCTGTTCGCGGCTGTACGAGCGGATGCCGCTTCCTGAAGCGAACTTCTTCGGCATCGTGGTCGCGATCCAGCAGAAATCCGGCGGCAATCTGTCGGAAGCTCTCGGCAATCTGTCCAAGGTGCTGCGTGACCGCAAGAAGATGGCCGAGAAAATCCAGGCGATGTCGATGGAAGCCAAGGCGTCGGCCGCAATCATCGGCGCGCTGCCCGTGGTCGTCATGCTGCTCGTCTACCTGACCACGCCGGACTACATCGCGCTGCTGTGGACCCATCCCACCGGGCGGCTGATGCTGGCCGCCTGCATGCTGTGGATGTCTGCCGGCATCTTCGTGATGAAGAAAATGATCAACTTCGACTTCTGACGGTGCAACATGCTCGAACTCCTGGTCGAAAAATTACACGATCCGCGGTTCATGACGATGGTGCTCGCCGCCATAGCCGCCAGCGCCACTGTCTACACGCTGATCACGCCGTTTTTTGCGGCGGAAGGCCTTTCGAAGCGGATGAAGGCTGTCGCGAGCGAGCGCGAGCGCATCCGCCAGCGCGAGCGCGAGCGGCTTGCGAAATCCGAGAAGGTCTCGCTGCGTCAGGCACCGAAGCAATTCGTCTCGAGAATCGTGGAGGATCTCAATCTCGGCAAATGGGTGGCTCAGGAATCCGCGCGCGAAAAGCTCGTCATGGCAGGGTATCGCGGTCAGGCTCCGTACGTCACGTTCCTGTTCTTCCGCATGGTTACTCCGATCGTGATGCTGACCGGGGCGACCGTCTACGTTTTTCTGTTGTCGCACATGCAGCAGTCTATGCTGATCAAGGTCGGCATATGTATCGGCGTCGCGTTTTTCGGTTTGCAGGCCCCCATGCTGTTTCTGAAAAACTCCATTACCAAGCGCCAGCTTTCGATCAAGCGGGCTTTTCCGGACGCGCTCGATCTGCTGCTTATCTGCATCGAATCCGGCATGTCTATCGAAGTCGCGTTTCGCAAGGTCAGCACGGAAATCGGCAGCCAGTCTGTCGCGCTGGCCGAGGAGTTCACGCTGACCACGGCCGAACTGTCGTATCTCCAGGACCGCAAGGTCGCCTATGAGAACCTGGCGAAACGCACCGGCGTCGAGGGCGTGAAGTCCGTATGCCTCGCGCTGCAGCAGTCGGAACGATACGGCACGCCGCTCTCGCAAAGTCTTCGCGTGATGGCACAGGAAAACCGCGACATGCGCATGTCCGAAGCCGAGAAGAAGGCGGCCGCGCTGCCACCCAAGCTGACGGTGCCGATGATCGTGTTCTTCCTGCCCGTGCTGTTCGTGGTCATTCTCGGACCGACGGGCATCAAGATCGCAGCCCATATGCATTGAGGGTTTGCGATCGTCGGCACAAAGGTGTGTGCCAGGCCGGTCACTCCGGCCGTCGATCGCGTCCGCGCCTCATGATCCAAGTCTCGATAAAATCAGATCTCGATGGACCGAGGTCTCATGACCTGCGGGCATCCGGACCGGGAATATCTCCCGCGCCGGCGCGTGCGTTGCCGCCGCGCCCGAGCATCTGCTTCAGATAGGCGACGTTCGCCTCGGCCTCGTCGGCAGGCAGATCGGCTTTCACGATGCTCTCCGCCTCGTCGAACCTGCCCTGCAAGCCGACGACGAGCGCGAGATTCTGCCGGATCCGGCTGTCGGCGCGGGCGCTGGCGTAAGCGCGGCGCAACACTTCCTCTGCTTTGGGAAGTTCCTTGGTCAGGACGTACGACATGCCGAGATTGGACAGCACCGACGGCTCGTCCGGCGCGATCCTGAGCGCGCTTTCGTAATAGCGGCGGGCTTCGTCGTGACGGCCGAGCTTGTCCAGCGCCGTTCCCTGGACCGAGAGA
>NZ_MKRN01000190.1:56494-79213 GCF_001896955.1 Nitrobacter sp. 62-13
TCAGCGCCGCATCGGCGTCCTTGGGGTTGGCGCGAAACTTTTCGCCATAAACCTCGGCGGCTTGATAAGGATCGGAGGCGGAGTTCACCTTCGTCTTTGCGCCGAGCGAGCCGGTGATATCCGCGACGCCAGTAGTCTGACAACCGCCGAGTCCGCTCGCCAGCATCGCCGTCACGGCTGCGGACGCGAGAAGCCTGGCAAGACATGGCTGCTGACGCATGGCACCTTCACTTGTAAATGCCCGTTTCGAAGATGGACGATTTCAGCAATAGACTGTTAACCCTAACGTCTGGTTAACTCCGCTGACTGACACCCGCGCGCTCCGCCGCTAAACTCCCCTCATCGAACTGAGAGATCGAGACACCCATGCATCCCGCGTTTACGACCGCGCCGGCCGAGAAAGCCGTTCCGATCACCCTCGTCGCCGAGACGGCGTGGGAAGCGACGGGGGCGACGCTCGACGGTCCGGTGCGGCGCTTTGCCGAAGCGAACGGCTTTGCGGCAAAGTCGGGGCAGTACCTTGCGCTGCCTGCGACGAACGGCGAGGTCTCGCACATCCTGTTCGGACTTGGCGACGCCGCGGCGCGCTCGCGCGATCCCTTCCTCGCCGGCAAGCTGCCAGGTCTGTTGCCCGCCGGGACATTCCGCTTCGCCAATGCGATCGATGACATGCATCTCGCGACGCTGGCTTTTGCACTCGGCAGCTACCGCTTCGGCCGCTACCGCAAGGCCGACGCTCCGAAAGCGCGGCTGGTGCCGCCCGAGGGCGTCGACATCGCAGATATTTCGCGGATCGCGGACGCTGCGGCGCTCGCCCGCGACCTGATCAATACTCCCGCCAACGATATGGGACCGGAAGAACTCGCGGCGGCGGCACAGAATCTCGCGCAGCGTTTCGGCGCGGACTTCAACTGCATCACCGGCGACGATCTGAAGCGAGGTAATTTCCCGCTGATCCATGCGGTCGGAATGGCGTCGCCTCGCGCACCGCGCCTGATCGATATGAGCTGGGGCGATTCCGCGCATCCGAAGGTCACGCTGGTCGGCAAAGGCGTCTGTTTCGACACCGGCGGCGTCGATCTCAAACCCGCCACCGGCATGCAGATCATGAAGAAGGACATGGGCGGCGCAGCCAATGTACTGGCGTTGGCGCTGATGATCATGGATGCGAAGCTGAAAATCCGGCTGCGCGTGCTGATCCCGGCGGTGGAAAACGCGGTGGCCGGCAACGCGTTTCGGCCGCTGGACATCTTCCCGTCGCGCAAGGGACCGACGGTTGAAATCGGCAACACCGACGCCGAAGGCCGGCTGGTTCTGGCCGACGCGCTGGCGCTGGCCGATGAAGACAAGCCCGATCTCCTGATCGATCTCGGCACGCTCACCGGCGCGGCGCGGGTGGCGCTCGGTCCGGACGTTCCGCCTTTCTATACGAACGACGAGACGTTGGCGCGCGATCTCGCGCGCTGCGCGGAGGCCGAGAACGATCCCCTGTGGCGGATGCCGCTATGGCGCGCTTACGACGCGTGGCTGGATTCCAAGGTCGCCGACATCAACAATGCGCCATCGGGCGGCTTTGCCGGCTCGATCACCTGCGCGCTGTTCCTGCAACGCTTCGTCGAGGCGGCGAAAAGCTGGCTTCACGTCGACATCTACGGCTGGACGCCGTCCGCGAAGCCGGCCCGACCCGAGGGCGGCGAATGCCAGGCCGCGCGCGCGATCTACCGGCTGCTGGGCGAACGCTATGGATGATCCGCGCCTCACGCCGGCCCGGCCGGAGATTGCCGCTCGTTACCTGGAGGGTAAAGTCAAGGCGGAGCGCTACGCCGACGGCGAGGAACGCGAGGTCGTCGACGCCGTTGCGCCGCTGCAGCGCGAGCCTTTGCCCGACGCCATGCTCGATACCCAGGCGCTCTACGGCGAACGCGTCACGGTCTACGATCACAGCGCCGAAGGCTGGGCCTGGTGTCAATTGACAAGCGACGGCTATGTCGGATGGATTCCCGACCGCGCTCTTGCAAGGCCCCGCGCGGCACCGACGCACAAAGTCATCGCGCTGCGGACGTTCGCGTTTCCCGGACCGTCGATCAAACTGGCGCCGGCGCAGACGCTGCCGCTCGGCGCGGCGCTAACCATCCGGCGCCACGACGGCGTCTTCGCTATCGCCGACGGCGGTCTCTACATTCCCGCCTGTCATGTCGCGCCGCTCGATCACGTCGCCGGCGATTTCGTCGCGGTCGCCGAAATGTTCGTCGGAACGCCTTATCTCTGGGGCGGCAAGACCAGCCTCGGCATCGACTGCTCCGGTCTCGTGCAGGTGGCGCTCAACGCCGCCGGCACCAGTTGCCCGCGCGACAGCGACATGCAGGAAGCGGCCCTGGGCCGCGCATTGTCGCCCGCGGGAGCAGGAGAGCTGCGGCGCGGCGATCTGATATTCTGGAAAGGCCACGTCGCGATCGTCCGCGACGCAACCACGCTTGTCCATGCCAACGCGCATCACATGGCAACGGCCATCGAGCGCATTGACGAGGCGATCGCCCGCATCAGGGCGACAGGCAGCGACGTAACCAGCATGAAGCGGCTGTAATAGCGCCCGTTTCCCGAAGGGATCTCACGCGTCCACGCCGTTTGCGGTCTCCAGCCGGAACGCCGCCGCAAACAGCGCACGCGTGTAATCCGATTTCGGATTCTTGAACAATGCCGATGCCGGCCCTTCCTCGACGACCTTGCCGTGCCGCATCACGATGAGATGGCTGGCGAGCGAGGCGACCACGCGCAGGTCATGCGAGATGAACATGTAGGTCAGATCGCGCTTGCGCTGCAGATCGCGCAGAAGATCGACCATCTGCGCCTGAAACAGCATGTCGAGCGCGCTGGTCGGCTCGTCCAGAACCACGAAATCGGGCTCCAGCACCACGGCGCGCGCGATGCTGATGCGCTGGCGCTGGCCGCCGGAGAATTCGTGCGGATAGCGGAAACGCGTCGCCGGATCGAGCCCGACATCGTTGAGCGCCTTGACCACCCGCGCTTCGCGCTCAGTCTCCGAGAGCGAGCGCTGATGCACGCTCAAGCCCTCCGCCACGATTTCGCCGACCGACATTCGCGGACTCAGCGCTCCGAACGGGTCCTGAAACACGATCTGCATGTCGCGGCGGAACGGCCGCATCTCCTTGAAGCGCAGACCCTGGATGTTCCTGCTCAGGAACACGATGGGACCGTCCGACGAAATCAACCGCAGCAGCGCCAGACCGAGCGTGGTCTTGCCGGATCCGGATTCGCCGACGACGCCGAGCGTCTCGCCCTTGCGCACCTTCAGCGTCACGCCATCCACCGCCTTGATGTGGCCGACCGTCTTGCGCAGCAGGCCGCGCCGGACCGGAAACCACACCTTGAGATCGTCGGCCGCGATCACGACCGGCGATTCGGGGCGCGGCGGTGCGGGGTCGGGCTTCGGTTCCGCGGCCAGAAGCTCGCGCGTGTAGGGATGTTGCGGCGACTCGAAGACCTGCTCGACCGGTCCCTTCTCGACGATCTTGCCGCCGTTCATGACGCAAACGCGGTCGGCGATGCGGCGGACGATGCCGAGATCGTGCGTGATGAACAACAAGCTCATTCCCAACCGTGCGCGGATGTCCGCCAACAGCGCCAGGATCTGCGCCTGCACGGTGACGTCGAGCGCGGTGGTCGGCTCGTCCGCGATCAGCAGGTCCGGTTCATTGGCGAGCGCCATCGCGATCATCACGCGCTGGCGCTGGCCGCCGGACAGTTGGTGCGGATAGCTGGCAAGGCGGGTTTCCGGCTCGGGAATGCCGACCTGCGTCAGCAGCTCCAGCGTCCGCCGCCGCGCCGCCGCGCCGCGAACCCCGCCGTGCAGCAGCAAGATCTCGCTGATCTGCGCTTCGATGGTGTGCAGCGGATTGAGCGAGGTCATCGGCTCCTGGAAGATGATCGAGATATCGTTGCCGCGAATGCTCCTGATCTCGCGCTCGGACAGGCCGAGCAGGTCGCGGCCCTTGAAGCGAATGTTGCCGGCGGGGTGCGACGCGGCCGGATAGGGCAGCAGCTTGAGAATCGACAGCGCGCTGACGGATTTTCCGGACCCGGATTCGCCGACCAGCGCCAAGCACTCGCCCCGCCCGATATCGAACGAAATACGGTCGACGGCGACCGACGGTCCGCTGGCATGGTGAAATGCGACGGACAGGTCGCGAACCTCGAGCAGCGGCTGATCGATGGCGTCCATTCCGGCCTACCTGAACGTCTTGCGCGGATCGAAGGCGTCGCGCACGGCTTCGCCAATGAAGATCAACAGCGACAGCATGATCGCGAGCGCGAAAAATCCGGTGAAACCGAGCCACGGCGCCTGCACGTTGGCCTTGCCCTGCGCCAGCATTTCGCCGAGCGAAGGCGAGCCCGGCGGCAGACCGAAGCCGAGGAAATCCAGCGCGGTTAGGGTCATCACCGACGACGACACGATGAAAGGCAGGAACGTCATGGTCGCGACCATGGCGTTCGGCAAAAGGTGACGGAACATGATGGTGGCGTTCGACACGCCGAGCGCCCGCGCCGCGGTGATGTATTCGAAGTTGCGCCCGCGCAGGAATTCGGCGCGCACCAGACCGACCAGCGACACCCATGAGAACAGCAGCAGGATGCCGAGCAGAACGAAGAATCCCGGCACCAGCACCGACGACAGGATCAGGAGCAGGTAGAGCGAGGGAATCGCGGTCCAGACCTCGATGAAGCGCTGGAAGGCGAGATCGACCCAGCCGCCGAAATAGCCCTGCACGCCGCCGGCCGCGACGCCGATCACCGACGACACGATGGTCAGGCAAAGCCCGAACAGCACCGAAATCCGGAACCCGTAGATCAGCCGCGCCACCACGTCGCGACCCTGATCGTCGGTGCCAAGCCAGTTGTATTCGAGATCGCGGCAGCCCGTGAGGTGCTTGCGCTGCACCACATCCTTGCATTCCGCCTCGGTCAGAAGCCAGGTCGGCTTTGAGGGCGCCGGCGTCGGCAAATCGAGATTGTGGGTGTCGTAGGAATAGCGGATCGGCGGCCAGACAATGGTGCCGCCCTTGTCCTTGATCAGCTTCTGCAGATAAGGGTCGCGATAATCGGCGGCGGTCTCGAAATCGCCGCCGAAGGCGGTTTCCGGGTAGGTCACGAAGGCCGGAAAATAGAAATGGCCATCCATGTGGATCAGGAACGGCCGGTCGTTGGCGATCAATTCCGCGAATAGCGAAATGAAAAACAGGATCAGGAATATCCAGAGCGACCAGTAGCCGCGCCGGTTCGATTTGAAATTCTGCCAGCGGCGGCGGTTGAGCGGCGACAGGCGCAGCCGATGGCCGCCCAGCGGCACAGCCTCGCCGAGCGGAGAAACGGCCCCGGCTTCGACGGGCTTTGGCAACGTCACCGACATCAGACTTCCCGCGCCTCGAAGTCGATCCGCGGATCGATCCACATGTAGGTGAGATCGGAGATCAGGTTGATGACGAGCCCGATCAGCGAAAAGATGAACAGCGTGCCGAACACCACCGGATAGTCGCGATTGAGCACGCTCTCAAAGCCGAGCAGCCCGAGCCCGTCGAGCGAGAAGATGGTTTCGATCAAAAGCGAGCCTGAAAAGAAGGCGTGGACGAACGCGCCGGGAAAGCCCGCGATCACGATCAGCATGGCGTTGCGGAAGACGTGATTGTAAAGCACCTGCCGCTCGCTGCACCCCTTGGCGCGCGCCGTCATCACGTATTGCTTGCGGATTTCGTCGAGGAACGAATTCTTGGTCAGCAATGTCATGGTGGCGAAGGCGCCGAGCGCCATCGAAACGATAGGCAGCGTCAGGTGCCAGAAATAGTCGAGGATCTTCCAGTACCAGGGAAACTGGCTCCAGCCGTCCGATGTCAGTCCGCGCAGGGGAAAGATGCTGAAGAACGATCCGCCGGCGAACAGGATGATGAGCAGGATCGCGAACAGAAAGCCGGGGATCGCGAAGCCGACGACAATCACCGCCGAGGTCCAGGTGTCGAAGCGCGATCCGTCCCTCACGGCTTTGCGGATTCCGAGCGGTATCGAAATCAGGTAGGTCAGAAGCGTCATCCAGATGCCGAGCGACATCGAGACAGGCAGCTTTTCCTTGATGAGCTGGATCACGGTTGTGTCGCGGAAATAGCTCTTGCCGAAATCGAAGCGGGAGAAATTCCACAGCATCAGCAGAAAGCGTTCGGGCGCCGGCTTGTCGAAGCCGAACTGCTTTTCAAGGCTTTTGATGAAGGCGGGATCGAGCCCCTGCGCTCCGCGATACTTTGAGTTCATGGCGTCGGACGACGCCCCGACCTGGGCGCGCGCGCCGAAATCGCCGCCGGACGATCCAGAAATGCGCGACATCCCACCGGTATCCGAGCCGCTCAGTTGCGCGATGACCCGCTCCACCGGACCACCGGGCGCGAACTGCACAACGACGAACGACACGAACAGGATGCCCAGCAATGTGGGAATCATCAAAAGGATGCGACGGGCGATATATGCGCTCATGGCTATTTCGCCTGCCGCGACGACGCCGCACCGGCCTGCGTCGACCACCAGATGTCAGGCGCCATCACGCCCAGATACTTCGGCAGGCTCGGCGGATGGGCGAACACATCCCAATAGGCCAGTCGGTGCTTGTTCGAGTACCATTGCGGCACCCAGTAACGGCCGGCGCGAATGACGCGGTCCAGCGCGCGCGCGGCGAACACGAGTTTCGCGCGGGTGTCGGCGGCGATCACCTGCTCCATCAGCGAATCGACCGCGGGATCGGCGACGCCGGCGAGGTTGTTCGATCCCTTGGTTGCGGCTGCCCGCGACGAAAAGAACGGCCGCAGTGAATCACCCGGAACGGTCGAAAAGCCGAAACGTTCGATCACCATGTCGAAATCGAAGTCGTCGCGCCGCGCCCTTGCCTGCACGGGATCGACGAGCCGCAGCGTCGCCTCGATGCCGAGCGTTCCGAGATTCTTGATATAAGGCATGTGGTGGGCTTGGAACGCCGGCTCGTCGAGCAGGAACTCGACCCGGAACACCTCGCCCTGCGGGGTCACCCGCTTGCCATCCTTGATATGAAAGCCCGCGTCGTTGAGCAGTTGCACGGCCCTGCGCAACAGCTTGCGGTCCTGTCCCGAGCCGTCCGACACCGGCGGCACGAACGGCATGCCGAACACCTCGTCCGGCACCTTGCCGCGGAACGGCTCCAGCAACGCCAGTTCCTCCGGCGACGGCGGGCCGCTCGCCATCAGGTCGGAATTCTGGAACGGCGACACCGTGCGGACGTAAGCGCCATACATGATGGTCTTGTTGGTCCACTCGAAATCGAACGCGCAGCCGAGCGCCTCGCGAACGCGCGGGTCCTTGAACTTGTCGCGTCGGGTGTTGATGAACCAGCCTTGCGCGCCGGACGGCGTCTCGTCCGGCAACTGCTCGCGCTTGACGCGCCCCTCGGTCAACGCCGGAAAATCGTAGCGCGTATTCCAGATACGGGAGGTGAACTCCTCGCGGTACAGGTAGCTGCGGCCGGAGAAACCCTCGAACGCCACGTCGCGGTCGCGGTAGAAATCGAAGCGCACAGTGTCGAAATTGTAAGCGCCGCGGCAGACCGGAAGATCGGCGCCCCACCAGTCCTTGACGCGATCGAATTCGATGAAGCGATTCGGCTCGAACCGGCCGACCTTGTACGGCCCGCTGCCGAGCGGGACGTCGAGCGTCGATTCCTCGAACGGGTGCGCGGTGTAATAAACTTTCGAAAAGATCGGCAGGCCGGCGACGAACGGCGGCACGTCGCGTCCGCGCTTGGCCGCGAAGGTCACGACCAGCGTCGCGTCGTCGGATGCTTCCGCGCTCACCATGTCGCGCATCTGCTGCGTGATCAGCGGATGGCCCTTGGCCTTGAGGATCGTCAGCGAAAACGCTGCGTCGCGCGCGGTCAGCTTCTGCCCGTCGTGAAACCGCGCCTCCGGCCGCATCTTGAATTGATAGGTCAGCCCGTCGGCCGAGATGCGCACCGACCTGGCAGCGAGACCGTACATCGCGTCAGGTTCGTCGCCGGCGCGCGCCATCAGCGACGTGAAGGTCATCTCCATGCCTTTCGCGCCATCGCCTTTCAGGATGAAGGCGTTGAGCGAGTTGAAGGTCTGGAACGATTGATTGAAGGCGCGGCTCGACGGGATGGTCGAGAACAGTCCGCCCTTCGGCGCATCGGGATTGACGTAATCGAAGTGATGGAAATCGGCCGGATACTTGAGGTCGCCGAATGCCGACATGCCGTGAGATTCACCTTGGGATTCGGTCTCCGCGCCGGTCGCGGCCGCCGCAGGCCGAAGCCAAGCCGTGGCTGCCGCACCGATCCCGAGACCGATCACCTCCCGGCGCGTGGGCTCGCTCATCCGCGCAAAACTCCTCAAGATCGATCGCCGATCTTGGCCGCCTTGCCGGCATCGTACCACCACAGCGCCGGGAATGCCGAAAGACCATACTTCGGCATCTCGGCCGGCCGGCCAAAGCGGTCCCATCGCGCCGTGCGCACCTTCGAATAGGTCCACTGCGGCACGACGTAGTCATGGTGCAGCAGAACGCGGTCGAGCGCATGGGTCGCTGCGACGAGGTCGGCGCGGTCCTTGGCGAAGATCACGCGCTCGATCAGCTTGTCGATCGCGGCGTCCTTGATGCCAATGATGTTTCGCGAGCCGGGCATGTCCGCCGCACGCGAGCCCCAGAAGTCGCGCTGCTCGTTGCCGGGCGACAGCGATTCCGGCCACGACGCGACCACCATGTCGAAGTCCCAGCTCCGCATCCGGTTCTCGTATTGCGTCGGATCGATGGTGCGGATGCTGACGGTGATCCCCATGCGCTCCAGCGAAGGCTTGTAAGAGAGCAGAACCCGTTCGAAGCTCGGGTCCTCCGACAGCAGTTCGATCTCGAACGGAGCGCCGGTCTTGCTGTCGACCTGCTTGCCGCCGCGCACTTCGTAACCCGCCTCCTTCAGGAGTTTCATGCCCTCGCGCAGATTGTTGCGAACCGCGTCGGGATTGCCATTGACGGGATTGCTGTAAGGCGTCGTGAACACGGTCGGCGGAACTTCTGTGCGAACGGTTTCGAGGATTTCAAGCTCCCTGCCCTCGGGCAAACCGTGTGAGGCCAGTTCGGTGCCCTCGAAATAGCTCGCGATGCGCTTGTATTGCCCGAAAAACAGTTGCTGGTTCATGGTCTCGAAATCGAACGCGAAGTTCAGCGCCCGCCGCACCCGGGGATCCTTGAACTTGTCGCGGCGGATGTTGGGAGTGAAGGCCTGCATCATGCCCGAACTGCGATTGGGAAATTCCTCCAGGATGACGCGGCCTTCTTTCACCGCGGGGAAGTCGTAGGCCGTGGCCCAGTTCTTGGCGACGTTCTCCAGGCGCCAGTCGACCTGGCCGCCCTTGAAGGCTTCGAGCGCGACGGTGCCGTCGCGGAAATACTCGTAGCGCAATTCGTCGAAGTTATTGCGGCCGATATTGAAGCTGGAATTCAAGCCCCAGTAATCCTTGACCCGTTCCAGCGTGACCGATCGCGCCGCCTCGAAACTCTTGATCCTGTATGCCGCGCTGCCGAGCGGCGGCTCCAGCGTGGTCGCCGAAATGTCGCGCTTCTTGCCTGCATCGTCGGTGCCTTCCCACCAATGCTTCGGCAGCACCATCAGTTGCCCGACGATCTGCGGCAGTTCACGGTTTCCCGGCGCGTCGAAGGTGAATGTGACGTCACGCTCGCCAGTCTTTTCGGCTTTCACCACATGGCGGTAGTAGGCGGCGTATTGCGGATGATGCGCCTTGAACGAATCGAGTGAGAAAATCACATCCTCGGGCGTCACCGGCTTGCCGTCGTGCCACCGCGCTTCCTTGCGCAGCCGATAGACCACGAAGGAAAAGTCGTCGGGATAACCGACCGACTCGGCGAGTGCGCCGTACTCGGTCGAAACCTCGTCCAGCGAGGGGATTGTCAGCGAGTCGTAGATCAGCCCGACCGCCCCGGCGATCGAACCTTTCACACCCGATACAACCGGGTTGAAATTGTCGAAGGTGCCAAGCGCGATCTGCCGCACCAATCCACCTTTTGGCGCATCCGGATTGACATAGTCGAAATGCTTGAAGCCTTCCGGATATTTCACGTCACCGAACAGCGAAAGCCCATGCCGCCACTTCAGATTGGCTTCCGCAGTCTGCGCACGAACCGCCTCAATGGGTGAAGCGCCGGTCAGGACTTTGATCGCGGGAGCGGCTGCGATCAGGGCTCCGCCATGAAGGAGACGTCGTCGGGTGAAGGCCAATGCAAAATTCCTGCGGGTTGACGCGCCAACGCTAAGGCGCGACGCACTGTTCCGGCCGATTATGTCGGTTTTTCGGGATGATGCCACCCCACCTCCCGCACTTGTGCGGTGAAACGTCGGGAGAATTGGAGACCCGTTGGCGATGCGGCCGGAAAATCTCGCGGCTCGCATTCGCCCTTCGCGCCAAGCCGAACGCCGATGCAGCTATTTCGAGGCGGCCGGCAGCGGCTCCGGCTTGTCGGAGTTCTTGTTCAGATAGGCGATGATGTCGGCACGCTCGCTGTCCTTCGGCACGCCGGCGAATCCCATGGCGGTGCCCGGGATGTACCCCTTCGGATTGGCGAGGAACTTGTTCAACTCCTCGAAGGTCCAGGTCCCGCCCTTGGCTTTCATGGCCTCCGAGAAATTGAATCCGCGGCCCTGGCCGCGCGGCTCCCCGACGATGCCGTAGAGATTGGGACCCACGCGATTCGGTCCGCCCTTCTCGAACGTATGGCAGGCGGCGCACTTCTTCGCCGCGGCCGCGCCGTTTTCGACCGACGCCGTCTGCAGCAGCTTCGCGATCGACGCCTCGGCAGCCGGCTTGGCCGCGTTGTCGGCCTTGGCTTCCTTGGCACCGTTGGCCGCCGCAGCCGGCTCTTCCTTGACGTCAATCTTGAAACCCGGCTTCGCCGGGACGACCGGCGCGAAAATCGCCTGCGCGATGAAATTCATCACCAGCACAAAGATGCAGGTGCCCAGCAGCACACCGAGAAATTTATTGATGTCGAAGGAGTCCATATCGGTCAGGCTCCAGGTCCTTGGTGAGGCTCCGAGTCTTTGGAAGCCGGCTGTAAGGCCGGCTGAACGACCGCGAAATGCCGCCGGAACCATCGGCCCGGATCGCGAAAGGCGGCGGGACGAGATAACGGTTTGCCGGTGTCCTGACAACCCGTATAAACGCCGCGGCCCTTGAAAAACCCTGTCAATTCCTCGTCGCTTTCTACGGGCCATGGACTTCCGACCGATGACCGAGACCCGAACCCTGGTGCTGATTCCGGCCCGCATGGCCGCGACCCGGCTGCCCGGGAAACCTTTGCTGGATATCGGCGGCCTGCCGATGGTGGTCCATGTCTTGCGGCGGGCCGAGGCCGCCGGCATCGGCCGCGTCGCGGTCGCCACCGACACTCCCGAGATCGCGGCCGCCGTGACGGCCCATGGCGGCGAAGCGATCATGACGCGCGACGATCACCCGTCCGGATCCGACCGCGTCTTCGAGGCGCTCGGCAGGCTCGATCCCGGCGGGAATATCGAAACGGTCGTCAATCTGCAGGGCGATTTCCCCACCATCCGCCCCGACATCATCCGCGACGTGCTCCTGCCGTTGACCGACCCCGCAGTCGATATCGCGACACTGGCCGCCGAAATTCATACCGACGAGGAAGCCACCAATCCGAATGTCGTCAAGGCGGTCGGATCGCCCGTGGCCCCGCGCCGGCTGCGCGCGCTCTATTTCACCCGCGCGACCGCCCCGCACGGCGACGGCCCGCGCTACCACCACATCGGGCTTTACGCCTATCGCCGCCAGGCTCTGCAACGCTTCGTCGCGCTGCCGCCCTCGCCTCTCGAACAGCAGGAACGGCTCGAGCAGTTGCGGGCGCTTGAAGGCGGAATGCGGATCGACATCATGATCGTGGATGACGTGCCGCGGGGCGTCGATACCCCGGCTGACCTCGAAACCGCTCGCCGGCTGCTCGCCGCTTCCCGTCAAACCGCCGGCTAAAAACGCTATCGCCAAAACCAGCGCGGCTGATAGAAGACCTGATGACCAAGGCCATGAAAATCGCATTCCAGGGCGAGGCTGGCGCGAACTCGCACATCGCCATTGCCGAAGCCTATCCCGACGCCGAGCCGTTGCCGTGCGCCACCTTCGAGGACGCGTTCGCCGCGATCGCGTCGGGCGAAGCCGACCTCGGCATGATCCCGATCGAGAATTCGGTGGCCGGCCGTGTCGCCGACATTCACCACCTGCTGCCGCAATCCGGGCTGTTCATCGTCGGCGAATACTTCCTGCCGGTCCGCCATCAACTGATGGCGCCGCGCGGCGCGACGCTCGCGAACATCAAGACCGTCGAGAGTCACGTTCACGCGCTCGGCCAATGCCGCCGCATCATCCGCAAGCTCGGAATCAGGCCGATCATTTCCGGCGACACCGCGGGCGCGGCGCGCATCGTCGCCGAGCGCGGCGACATGAGCTGCGCAGCGATCGCCTCGCGCCTCGCCGCAGAAATCCACGGTCTCGACATTTTGGCCGCGGATATCGAGGACGAGGACCACAACACCACGCGCTTCGTGGTGCTGGCGCGCGAGGCCCGCTGGGCCGAACAGGGATCCGGGCCGCTGGTCACCAGCTTCGTCTTCCGGGTGCGCAACCTGCCGGCCGCGCTCTACAAGGCGATGGGCGGCTTCGCCACCAACGGCGTCAACATGACGAAACTCGAAAGCTACATGGTCGACGGCAATTTCTTCGCGACGCAATTCTATGCCGACGTCGACGGCCACCCGGACGATCGCGGCCTCGCTTTCGCGCTGGAGGAATTGAAGTTCTTCTCCAAGGAACTGCGCATCGTCGGAGTTTATCCCGGCCACCCGTTCCGCGCGACCTTCCGCGAGCAGGCGGACTGACCGCGGGACCGGTCGTCCGTTTGCGGTCGACGGGTTGGGCAGCCCCGCTGCATTTCTTGAAATGACTGTCTTTATCCCAAAAGAGTCATGAATATTTACTTAGTAAAAACAATTATATAATAACAATACGCATGGCCCACGTTCCTGGCATTAACGGGGCATCCGTCCTACATATGAAGATTATTGGGCTATTTCCCATCACATCGGGCAGGGCTCCTGGGCTATTCTGTCCGGAACGCTTTTACCGAACCGCCAGCCCCGTCGAGGCGGCGCGCGCTTTTCGAAGCGTCCCGCCAGGCGGGAGGCATCGAGGCCGACGCAGCGGAGTTTGACGAGTTATGATCGACCCTTCCACCCCGGTGCACGACGCCATTGCCGCGCAAAAACGCCCTACCATCTCGTTCGAATTCTTTCCGCCCAAGACCGAGGAGATGGAGCGCAATCTGTGGGACACCGTCACTCGCCTCGCGCCGCTCGACCCGAGCTTTGTCTCCGTCACCTACGGCGCCGGCGGATCGACCCGGGAACGCACGCATTCGACGATCGCGCGCATCCTGTCCGAAACCGAACTGCGGCCGGCTGCCCATCTCACCTGCGTCGGCGCGCCGCGCGGGGAAATCGACGAGATCGTCAGCCGCTATCGCGATATCGGCGTCCGCCATATCGTCGCGCTGCGGGGAGACCCGCCGGGCGGCATCGGCACGGCCTACAGCACCCATCCCGAGGGCTATCGCAGTTCGACCGATCTCGTCGCCGGCATCAAGCGGCAACACGGCGATATCGAAATCTCCGTCTCGGCCTATCCCGAGAAGCATCCGGAAAGCCCCGACATCGACGCCGACATCGACGTTCTCAAGGCCAAGATCGACGCCGGCGCGACGCGGGCCATCACCCAGGTATTCTTCGACAACGACCTTTATCTTCGTTATGTGGATCGCGTTCGCGCCCGCGGCATCGACATTCCGATCGTGCCCGGCATTATGCCGATGCATAACTTCAGGCAGGCGAGAAACTTCGTGACAAAAGCCGGCACCACCGTGCCGTCGTGGCTTGCGGAAAAGTTCGAGGGCCTCGACGACGATCCGGAGACCCGCAAGCTGGTCGCGGCGACCGTGGCGGCGGGTCAGGTCCAGAAACTCGCCAAGCGCGGCGTCGACACGTTTCACTTCTACACCATGAACCGCGCCGATCTCGTCTTCGCGATCTGCCATCTGCTCGGCATCCGGCCGGACGCCACGCGGAAGGCCGCGTGAAACGAAACTCGTGTCCTCCCCGTTCGTCATTCCGGGATGCGCCCTGGTCGGCAATTGCCGACCTGAAGGCGCGGACCCGGAATCCAGCAGGCGAGGTAAATGATCGCTGGATTTCGGGTTCGTCGCGAAGCCGTCATCGGGCCGCGTTTGACGCAAACCCGCTGGCGACGCCCCGGAATGACGTTGGAATTAGGTGAATTGATCATGACCACTCAACGGTCCTTGACCGCCGACAAACTCCGCGAACTCGCGCGCGAGCGCATCCTCGTGCTCGACGGCGCCATGGGCACCATGATCCAGGCGCGGAAATTCGACGAAGCGGCTTTTCGCGGCGAGCGTTTCAAGGATTTTCACCGCGACGTGCGCGGCAATAATGACCTCCTCATTCTCACCCAGCCGAAGGCGATCGAGGACATCCACGCGCAATATCTGCGCGCCGGCGCCGACATCGTCGCGACCAACACATTCTCATCCACCTCGATCGCGCAGGCCGACTACGAGATGTCGGACCTCGCCTATGAACTCAACCGCGAGGGCGCGAAGCTCGCGCGCGCCGCCGCTGCCCGCGTCAGCGCCGAGGACGGCAGGCCGCGCTTCGTCGCCGGCGCCATCGGCCCGACCAACCGCACCGCATCGATCTCGCCGGACGTCGCCAATCCCGGCTACCGCGCCGTCACCTTCGACGACCTGCGCAAGGCCTATGGCGAGCAGATCAACGGCCTGCTCGACGGCGGCGTTGATCTACTGCTGGTGGAGACCATCTTCGACACCCTGAACGCCAAGGCCGCGCTCTATGCCATCGCCGAAATCTCGGAAGAACGCGGCATCGACATTCCGGTGATGGTCTCCGGCACCATCACCGACAAGTCCGGCCGCCTGCTCTCGGGCCAGTTGCCGGAAGCGTTCTGGCATTCGGTGCGGCACGCCAAGCCGATCACCATCGGCTTCAACTGCGCGCTCGGCGCGGAGGACATGCGCGCGCATGTCGCCGAGATCGGCCGCGTCGCCGACACTTTGGTGTGTGCCTATCCGAATGCCGGCCTGCCGAACGAGTTCGGCGAGTACGACGAAAGCCCTGATTACATGGCGCGGCTGGTCGGCGAGTTCGCAGCTGCCGGCCTCGTCAACATCGTCGGCGGCTGCTGCGGCACAACGCCCGACCATATCGCGGCCATCGCCGCCGCCGTCGCGCCGCACAAGCCGCGGGTCGTGCCGGTGATCGAGCCGCGGCTGCGGCTGTCCGGCCTCGAGCCGTTCTCGCTGACGGCGGACATTCCCTTCGTCAATGTCGGCGAGCGCACCAACGTCACCGGCTCGGCGAAATTCCGCAACCTGATCAAGGCAGGCGATTACACCGCCGCCCTCGACGTCGCGCGCAGCCAGGTCGAGAACGGCGCGCAGATCATCGACGTCAACATGGACGAAGGCCTGCTCGATTCAGAGCAGGCGATGATAACGTTCCTCAACCTCATCGCAGCGGAGCCAGATATCGCCCGCGTGCCTGTGATGGTCGACTCGTCGAAATTCTCCGTGATCGAGGCCGGGCTGAAATGCCTGCAGGGCAAGCCGGTGGTGAACTCGATCTCGCTGAAAGAGGGCGAGGAGAAGTTCCTCCATGAGGCGCGGATCGCGCGACGTCACGGCGCCGCCGTGGTGGTGATGGCCTTCGACGAAACCGGACAGGCCGATACCTGTCAACGCAAAATGGAGATCTGCAAGCGCGCTTACGACATCCTTGTCGAAAAGGTCGGCTTCCCGCCGGAGGACATCATCTTCGATCCGAACATCTTCGCCATCGCGACCGGCCTGGAGGAGCACAACAACTACGGGGTCGATTTCATCGAGGCGACGCGCTGGATCCGCCAGAACCTGCCGCACGCACATATCTCCGGCGGCGTCTCCAACCTGTCGTTCTCGTTCCGCGGCAACGAGCCGGTGCGCGAGGCGATGCATTCGGTGTTCCTGTATCACGCCATCAAGGCGGGCATGGACATGGGTATCGTCAATGCCGGGCAGATGATCATCTATGACGACATCGACGCCGAGCTGCGGCAGGTGTGCGAGGACGTCATCCTCAACCGCGATCCGGGCGCGTCGGAGCGCCTGCTCAACCTCGCGGAGAAATTCCGTGGCCAGAGCAAGCAAGCGAAGGAAGCCGACCTCACCTGGCGCGAGTGGCCGGTGGAGAAGCGGCTGTCTCACGCGCTGGTCAACGGCATTACCGAATACATCGAGCAGGACACCGAGGAAGCGCGGCAAATGGCGGACCGTCCGCTGTCGGTGATCGAAGGCCCGTTGATGGCCGGCATGAACGTGGTGGGCGACCTGTTCGGCGACGGCAAGATGTTCCTGCCGCAAGTCGTGAAGTCGGCGCGCGTCATGAAGCAGGCGGTCGCCTATCTGATGCCGTTCATGGAAGAAGAGAAAGCGCGCAACCAGGCCGCCGGCATCGCGGGCGAAGGCAGCACGTCCGCCGGCAAGATCGTGCTCGCCACCGTGAAGGGCGACGTCCACGACATCGGCAAGAACATCGTCGGCATCGTGCTCCAGTGCAACAACTACGAGGTGATCGATCTCGGCGTGATGGTGCCGGCCGCCAAGATCATCGAGACCGCGAAAGCCGAGAAAGCCGACATCGTCGGCCTCTCCGGCCTGATCACGCCATCGCTGGACGAAATGGGCTATTTCGCCGCCGAGCTGGAGCGTCAGGGTCTCGACCTGCCGCTGTTGATCGGCGGAGCAACCACCAGCCGCGTCCACACCGCGGTGAAGATCGACCCGAACTACCGGAGCGGTCCGGTGATCCATGTCAATGACGCGAGCCGCGCCGTCGGCGTCGTCGCCTCGCTGATGTCGCCCGAGCGGCGCGAGGTTTACGCCGCCGGGGTGCGCGCAGAATACGAAAAGATTTCCGCAGCCCATTTCCGCGCCCAGCAGGACAAGAAGCGGCTGCCGCTCGCGACCGCACGCGCCAATGCGGTGCCGATCGACTGGAGCACCTATCGCCCGGTCAAGCCGACCTTCCTCGGAACCAAGGTCTTTACCGACTATCCGCTGGAAGAACTGGTCGAGGTGATCGACTGGACGCCGTTCTTCCAGGTCTGGGAACTGGCCGGACGCTACCCTGCGATCCTCGACGACAAGGTGGTGGGCGAGACCGCACGCGCGCTCTACGACGACGCCCGCAAGATGCTGGACCGAATCGTCAAGGAAAAGTGGTTCAAGGCTTCAGGCGTGATCGGCCTCTGGCCCGCCAACCGCATCGGCGACGATATCGCCGTCTACAGCGACGAGAGCCGCACCACGCAGATCGCGACCTATCACACGCTGCGCCAGCAGCTCGAAAAACGCGAGGGCCGCCATAACGCGGCGCTGGCGGATTTCATCGCGCCGAAGGAGAGCGGCATCGCCGACTATATCGGCGGCTTCGCCGTCACCGCCGGGCTCGGCGAGGACGAAATCGCCGCACGCTTCAAGAACGCCAACGACGACTACTCCTCCATCCTGGTGAAGGCACTGGCCGACCGCCTCGCGGAAGCCTTCGCCGAACGGATGCATCAGCGGGTGCGCACGGAATTCTGGGGCTACGCGCCGGATGAGACGCTGACCAACGATCAGCTGATCAGGGAAGAGTATAAAGGCATCCGCCCCGCGCCCGGCTATCCGGCGCAGCCCGACCATACCGAGAAGGCGACGCTGTTCCGCCTGCTGGATGCGACCCGCGCCACCGGCGTCGAGCTGACCGAAAGCTTTGCGATGTGGCCCGGTTCCTCCGTTTCCGGTCTCTATTACAGCCACCCCGAGAGCCAGTATTTCGGCGTCGGCAAGATCGAACGCGACCAGGTCGAGGACTACGCCGCACGCAAGGGGATGGAGGTCGCCGAGATCGAACGCTGGCTGGCATCGATTTTGAACTACATTCCCGGCCAGTCCGGAAAGCCCGCCACGACGCCGGTGCCGGCTCCCGCCAACGACGCTACCGCCAACGACGCATCCGCCGACGTCGCCGATCATCCGCCGGGCTGCCAGTGCGCGGTCCATTTGCAGCTTCGCAAGACTAGGGCGCGGGCGGGATGATCGCGAGATAGCCGGTGGACACCTCCACGATCGCCGCCGCACTGCTGCATTCAGTCGCGGACGCGGTGATCGCCACGGATCGCGACGGCACGATCACGTTCTGGAATCCCGGCGCGGTCAGGATCTTCGGCCATGGCGCCGATGAGGCGACCGGCCGATCGCTCGACCTCATCATTCCGGAAAGCCTGCGCGCCCGGCACTGGGCCGGATACCACGAGGTGATGCGGACGGGGCAAAGCCGCTACAGCGGCGGCGACGTGCTTGCCGTTCCCGCGCTTCGCAAGGACGGCCGCCGCATCTCGCTCGAATTCACCATCGTGCCAATAACGGACAATGCCGGCCGCATCACCGGACTGGTGTCGGTGCTGCGCGACGTCACCGCCCGTTTCGAGGAAATCCGCGAACTTCGCCGGAAGTGCGCCACCTCAGGCGCGCGGTAACATCCACCTCCATCAACTCAACCAGCTTACCCGTCCGGTGGCGAGATCATGCATGGCCGCCGCGACGCGCAACTCGCCTTTCTCCGCCATCGCCTTCAGGATCGGGCTCCGCTTTGTGAGCGCCGCCACGGCCATGCGCGCATTGGTCTCGGCCACCGCCTGAACAAAGGCGTCGTTTTTCGACGACGGCTTGCCGACAGCCTTGCTGGCCGAAACCGCAGGCCGGATATGGGCGAGCACCCCGGTCAGATGACCGAGCTTGACGCCGTCGATCGCGCCCTTGATCGCACCGCAACTGGAATGTCCGAGCACCACGATGGCGCGCGCGCCGGAGACCTGGGTGGCGAATTCCAGACTGCCGATGATGTCATCGTTGATGAAATTGCCGGCGATACGGGCGCAGAACACGTCGCCGATGCGCTGGTCGAACACCAGTTCGGGCGGCACCCGCGAATCGATACATCCAACAATGGCTGCAAACGGAGCCTGCGTCTTCGCGGTTTCACGAACCTGTGTCATCAGATCGCAGTTGACCGTCGCGCCGGAGACGAAACGATCGTTGCCGGCCTTGAGCCGCGCGATCGCCTCGTCGGGACTGATGTGCTGCTGCCGGTCCGGAGTGAACACCGCGCATTCCGCGGGTTCGGCGCGCGCGTTTCCCACCGAGGCGCCGGTAAACAGGGCAAGCGAAGCACACTGACAGAACATACGGCGGTTCAGCATCGGAAATCTCCCTCCAGGACCGGCACCTTCGTCGGCACGACGCGCCCGGTATGGCGCGCTACAAGACCTGATGGTATCGCAGCTTGCTTAACGATGCGTCCAAACGGTCGTTCAAGCTGCGTCGATTCCCCGTCACCGACCGCACGCACGCATCCGGCATTTTGGAAACCGTAGGCGCGCGAGCCGCGAAATCTCGCGAGATCTACTGAGCCTCGCTTTCGTCGCTCGCCAGCACGCCGCGCACCGCCGCCGCCCAGCCCTTGAGTTTTCGCGTGCGCGTCGCCGCGCTCATGGCCGGCTTGAAGCGGCGCTCGAGCCGCCAGTTGTCGGCGAATTTCGAAGGCTCCGGGAAAACCCCGGCCGATAGCCCTGCGAGATAGGCCGCGCCGAGCGCCGTGGTCTCCTGAATGACGGGCCGGTCCACCGGTGCATCAAGCAGGTCAGCGAGCCGCTGCATGGTCCAGTCCGACGCGGTCATGCCGCCGTCGACGCGCAGAACGGTATGCGCGGCATCAGCGTCCGGCCAGTCGGCGCGCATCGCCGCCCATAGGTCGTAGGTCTGGTAGCAGACGCTCTCGAGCGCGGCGTGAGCGAGTTCGGCCGGTCCGGTGTTGCGCGTCAGGCCGAACAGCGCGCCGCGCACGTTCGGATTCCAGTAAGGCGCGCCCATGCCGACGAAGGCCGGCACGAGATAGACCGATTGCGTGGCGTCGGACCTGTCGGCCAGGGGGCCTGTCTCGGATGCCTGCCTGATCAGACCGAGCCCGTCGCGCAGCCACTGCACCGCGCTCCCCGCGACGAAGATCGAGCCTTCCAGCGCGTAGGTGCGCTGGCCGTTCAACTGATAGGCGATCGTCGTCAGCAGCTTGTTCTTCGAGGCGACCGGCGTCGCGCCGGTATTGAGCAGCGCAAAACAGCCGGTGCCGTAAGTCGACTTGATCATGCCGGGCGCAAAGCACGCCTGCCCCACCACGGCGGCCTGCTGGTCGCCGGCGATGCCTCGAATCGAGATCGGCGCGCCGAACAGCTCAGCGACGCTGTCGCCGAACTGCGCAGACGAGTCCTTCACCTCCGGCAGCATGGCGCGCGGCACCCGCAGGATGTCCAGAAGCTCGTCATCCCACTGCCCGGTGTGAATGTTGAACAGCAGCGTGCGCGAGGCGTTGGTGGCATCGGTCGCGTGCCCCTTGCCGCCGGTCAGCCGCCACAACAGGTAGCAGTCCACGGTCCCGAACATCAGCTCCCCGCGCATCGCACGCTCGCGCGCGCCGGGCACGTGGTCGAGAATCCAGGCGGCCTTGGTGCCGGAGAAATAGGGATCGATAATCAACCCTGTTTTCGCCGCGATCGCAGGTTCGTGGCCCTCGGCCTTCAGCCGCGCGCAGGTATCCGCCGTGCGCCGATCCTGCCAGACGATGGCTCGATGCACCGCCTTTCCGGTGACGCGGTCCCAGACCACGGTGGTCTCGCGCTGGTTGGTGATGCCGATTGCGGCGATGTCCTTCGGCGCAAGAGCGGCCTTCTTCATCGCCTCGCGGCAGGTCGCAACCGTCGAGGTCCAGATATCCTCCGGCTCGTGCTCGACCCAGCCCGAAGCAGGAAAGTGCTGCGGGAATTCCTGCTGAGCTAGCGCGGCAATGGAGATATCGCCGCGAAACACGATCGCGCGCGAGGATGTGGTGCCCTGATCGATGGCGAGAACATGGGTGGCCATGACGGTTTCCCCGGAAGTGACAGGCGTGATGATCGGCCAAGCAAGCGGATTGCGCCTCAGCGGTCAAGCTGGGTGCCACCATTTTGATTCACGCTTACGCTCGCGAAAGGGTAAGATGCCGGGACATTCGATCCGACCGTGGCGACGGAACACATCACGCGTCCGTTGCCGATCACCGTTCAACAACCGAAAGACCCTCGATGAGACTGGTAAAGATCATACTGGCTGGCTTCGCGCTCACCTTCATCGGTGCGACGGCCCATGCTCAAAAAACACCCGCGATCAAGGAGACGCCGCCGCCGGCCGGGACCCATAAAGGACTGGTGACGGTCGTCGACCGGCTCAACGGCACGATCGCGATTCGGGCGGAGCCGGACGCCGCGAAAGATGCCGCGAAAGCTCCCGATGGCGCGAAAGCTCCGGACGGCGCAAAAGCAGAGGGAGAAAAAGCAGAGGCACCGAAGACCGAGGCGCCGAAACCGGAGGCGAAAGCCGAAGCCCCAACCGAGCAGTACAAGATCGATACCAAATTATCCGAGACCGTGCATGCCGGAGACAAGGTGAAGTACTCGGTCGGCGACAGCGGCGACCCCAAAACCATTACAAAGATCGAGACGGAGTAAGGCTCGACGCGCCGCGCGATGCTCCCTGCGGAGCCAGGGCCACCGAAAGATCAACGGTCATTCCGGACGCCGCCTCGGCGGTGATCCGGAAGTCCGTCCATCCTTCCGGTTATTCGAAGTCCGCGCCTCCGCGATTTACTGCACCACCTCGAACAACCCGGCCGCGCCCATGCCGCCGCCGACGCACATGGTGACGACCGCATACTTCGCCTTGCGGCGCCGTCCCTCGATCAGCGCGTGACCGGCAAGGCGCGCGCCCGACATGCCATAGGGATGGCCGACCGAAATCGCACCGCCGTCGACATTGAGTTTCTCAGGATCGATGCCGAGCTTGTCGCGGCAATAGATCACCTGCACCGCGAACGCCTCGTTCAATTCCCACAAGTCGATGTCATCGACGGTGAGGCCGTGGCGCTTGAGCAGGCGCGGCACCGCGAACACCGGACCGATACCCATTTCATCGGGCTCGCAGCCGGCGGCGACGAAGCCGCGGAAGACGCCGAGCGGCTTCAGATTGCGCCTGGCGGCTTCCTTGTCGCTCATGATGACGGCGGCGCTGGCGCCGTCCGACAACTGGCTGGCGTTGCCGGCGGTGATCGTGAAACCCTCGCCGCGCACCGGCTTGAGGTTGGCCAGACCTTGCGCTGTGGTGTCCGGACGCGGGCCTTCGTCCTGCGACAGCGTCACGTCCCTGAACGAGACCTGCCTGGTCTCCTTGTCGACGACCGCCATCCTGGTCGAGATCGGCGCCAACTCGTCCTTGAACCTGCCGCCCTGCTGCGCCGAAGCCGTGCGGCGCTGGCTTTCCAGCGCATATTCGTCCTGCGCCTCGCGCGGGATGCCATAGCGCTTCGCCACCACTTCGGCGGTGTCGATCATCGGCATGTAGACC
>NZ_MKRN01000191.1 GCF_001896955.1 Nitrobacter sp. 62-13
AGAAACTCGCGGCGGAAGGCCTGTTCGACGAAGCCCGCAAGCAACTGCTGCCCTGGCTGCCCGAGGTGATCGGGGTGGTGACCTCCCCGACCGGCGCGGTGATCCGCGATATCCTGCATCGGCTGGAGGACCGTTTTCCACGCCGCGTGCTGGTGTGGCCGGTGCGGGTGCAGGGTGAAGGATCGGCGGACCAGATCGCTGCCGCGATCGACGGCTTCAATGCTCTGCCGGAAGATGGACGCATCCCGCGACCTGATCTTCTGATCGTCGCGCGCGGCGGCGGTTCGCTCGAAGACCTGTGGTCCTTCAACGAAGAGAGCGTGGTCCGCGCGGCCGCGAACAGCATGATTCCCCTGATCTCCGCGGTCGGCCACGAGACCGATATCACGCTGATCGACTTCGCCGCCGACAAGCGAGCCCCGACCCCGACCGCGGCGGCCGAAATGGCGGTGCCGGTTCGCGCCGACCTGTTTATCGAACTCTCCAACCTTGTGGCACGCGCCATGGTCGGATGGCGGCGCGGTCATGACGACAGGCGCAGCGAATTGCGCTCGGCCGCCCGTGCGCTGCCGGAAGCAGGCGAGTTGCTCGCGATCCCCCGGCAGAAGCTCGACGGCGCCGCCGCCGCACTGCCGCGCGCCTTGCGTGCGAGCACGCACCTGCATCATCGCCGCTTTACGCAAATCTCGGGCGGGCTCACGCTGCGCGTGCTGCGCGCGCAGGTCAGCCACGCCAAGCAGTCCGTCGCCGCGACCGGCGCGCGGCTCGCACATTGCACCCGGGTGGTCTTGCGACATCGCCGCGATCGCTTCACCGGACTGGCGGTGCGGCTCACGGCTTCGCGCCTCGCCAATGCGCAGGCCCAACGCGCCCAGATCGCACGCGCCAACGAACGCACCCAGCGCCTCGCCGAGCGGGCGCGGCGGGCGCTCGTCATTTTGCTGCAGCGGCATCAGGCCCGCATCGGGCATTCCGGCCAGTTGCTGGCGGCGGTGTCCTATCGCGGCGTGCTGGCGCGGGGCTTCGCGCTGGTTCGCGACGATGCGGGACAGGCCTTGCGAAGCGCATCGGCAGTCGATCCCGGAGCACGACTCACGCTCGAATTCGCGGACGGACGGGTGAATGCGACCGCCGACAACGACGACAACGATCGGCTGGCTGCGACCTCGCCCGGCCCGAAAAGCCAACCCAGGCCGGCACCCGCGCGGCGCACCGTGAAGCCCGGCGATCAGGGAAATCTTTTCTAGAGCATGATCCCGAAAAGTGGAAACCGGTTTTCGGAAAAGATCATGCTCAAACAAAAAGATAGGCGACGAGTCTGATTCGACGCAGTTGAACCAGGCTCCAGGCCTCTAACGCGCCAGCCAGCTCGCGACCCGGCTTTGCGAGTCCGTTCGCGCCCTGGAATCGGCTCCGATGTGTCCGCCTCCTCCGGCACCGGCGTGGATTGGCGCATTCACCCTGTCGAACCCATGGCGGGCATTGGGATAGACGACGATCCGTGCGAGCGCGCTACGCCCGCGCGCATCGTCGACCATCTGCCGGCAGGCGGACGGCGAACTGAGATCGTCGGCGGCGCCGATCAGCAACAAGGTCGGAACGCGCGTGCTCCACCCCAGACGCGACGAGATCCTGCAGTCCGGGTAGAACACCGCAGCCGAACGAAAATCATCATGCCGGCCGGCCCATGCGATTTGCGGGCGGACCGCCCATAAAACGGCGCTGGCGCCGTTGTCCCATCCGAGCAGGCCGATACGGCCGTGCAGAACCCAGGGCTGCTGCATCAACCACTGTCGCGCGTCACGGATATCGGCGACGCGCTCGCGGCGAGCGAAGACCTTGCGTTGTTTGGACTGACACTGCTGACCGACACCCCGCGAACCATAACTGTCCGGGAACAGAACGGCGTCGCCCGCCTTCAAAAACCGCTCGGCCCAGTCCAGATAGCGCGGCTGAATTTGCCCGCCATGCCCCAGGCCGCTGCAGCCATGCAACGCGATGATCGTCGCGAACGGGCCGTCGCCGTCGGGTTTGTAGAGCAGGCCATGCAGCACGCCGCCGAACCGCTGGATCGCGACCCGTTCGGGCTGCGGGGGGCCGGACGCCGCGACCGCTGCGGCGGTCGAAACAGATAGAGCAACCGAAACAAAGGCTGACAGCAGGCGCATATATCTTGCCGGACGGTCTGGTATGCTGCAAAAGGAAAACCTGAATTCAGACCTATCATGTGGCCGGACGCGCAATTCATCACAAATCGGTGGGTTTGACGCAGCCTTTTGCGAGCCTATCTGTGGAGAATAAAAACCAGCCGGCATGTTTGCAGGCACACGATTCGGGAGAGAGACGTGCTGAACAAATTTGGCCAGTCCGGCCAGGGCGAAGCGCGGGTGCAATATCTCGACGGCGATTTCCGCGTGCTTTCCGCGGGAACCTACGTGCGGTGCGCGATCACCGACGCCCACATTCCGCTCGATGAGTTGAAGTACTGGAGCGTCGACCTGCAGGAGGCTTACGCTCTTCCGAGCGCGGTCCTGCAGCGGCATTACCCGGACGCGCTCAAGGCTTCCTCGTAATCCTATCGCCGCGCGCGAGCGATCCGATCCGTCAGGAACGACCGCAGCGCCTGTTCGTCGTCGAACACAAGCCTGACCGCGAAAGGAACGACGGCCTGCGCGAAAGCCGCGAGGCTTTCGCTGTTGCGCAGCCGCGCCAGATCCTTTTCGGTCGTCACCAGCGCGAGACCGTCGCGTGAAGCGCGCACCTGCAACTCCGCGACGTCGTGGTGCGAAAACCGATGATGGTCGGCGAATGCCCGTTCCGCGGCCACGTCGATGCCACAGGCGCGCAGGCTGCGGAAGAACCGCGCGGGGTCGCCGATGCCGGCGAAGGCACAGACACGTCTGCCGCGCAATGCCGCAACGGACGCGTCATCGGGAACGAGTTTCGCCCGCAACACGAGGCCTCTCCGCGCGTCGACGCCGGCTGCAACATCGTCGGCTGCGACGCCCGAACCTACGATCACGAGCGCATCGGTGCGGGACAATTGCGGCGGCAGCGGCGCGCGCAACGGCCCCGCCGGAAACACCCGCTTATTGCCGAGACCGCGATCGCCGTCGATCACGATCAGCGAGATATCCTTTGCAAGCGCCGGGTTCTGAAAGCCGTCATCCAGCAGGATCACGCTCGCGCCCAGCGCGCGGGCCGGCACGACGCCCGCCGCCCGTTGCCGTGACACGATCACCGGGATCGTCCGCGCCATCATCAACGGCTCGTCGCCGACTTCCGTGGCCGTGTGCCGGTGCGCATCGACTTGCAGCGGACCGTGCAGCCGCCCGCCATAGCCGCGGCTGAGCACGACCGGCGTTTCGCCGAGGGAGCGGAGAATGCCGGCCAGCGCCATCACGGTGGGCGTTTTGCCGGCGCCGCCGAGCCCGTAGTTTCCGACGCAGATAACGGGCACCCCGGCGCGGAGACCTGTCCGCATCAGCCGCCGCGCGGCAATCGCACCGTAAAGCACGCCAAGGGGCGCCAACAACTGCGACAGCAGCGACGACGGCCTGTGCCAGAAGGCCGGCTCACGCATCGGCCGCTCGCCTTTCCAGCCGCAACTGCAGAAGATACGGCTCGAGCGCGGCCATCGTGCGCTCCAGCGCGCCGCCGAGCCGATCCACCACGTCAGCCGCGGCCGCCCTCGCGGCATCGCGGGCGGCGAGATCGCTGAGCAGATGGCCGAGATGTTTCACCAGCGCATCGCCGTCGTCGGCCCGGCGCGCGCCGCCGGCGCGGTCGAGCGCGTCATAGACCTCGGCGAAGTTGAAGACATGCGGGCCGTGCACGATGGCGGCGTCGAGCTTGATTGCCTCGATCGGATTCTGGCCGCCATGCGGGACCAGCGAGCCGCCCATGAAAACGATCGGCGCCAGCCGGTAGAACAATCCCAGTTCGCCCATGGTATCGGCGATATAGATATCCGTCCGCGCCGTCGGCAACTGCTCCAGCGAGCGTCGCGCAACCTCCGCCCCGGACGCCGTGATCATGCGGGCGATCGCCTCGCCCCGGTTGGGATGGCGTGGAACAATCACGGTCAGCAGCGAGGGGAAGTAAACCGCCAGCGTGCGGTGCGTCGTGAGGAGAATCTCCTCCTCGCCCGGATGGGTCGATGCCGCCACCACCACCGGGCGGCCGCGTGTGACGAACAGCAAACGCTCCAGCCTGCCCTCGTCGGCCGGCGGCGCCCGCACGTCGAGCTTGAGATTGCCGGTGACGGCGACATTGCGGCCGCCGAGCACGGCGAAGCGCTCCGCATCGGTTTCGGACTGGACCAGGCAGATGTCGAACCGGCCCAGCAACGCCGCGATCGTTCCCGCCATCCTGCGCCAGCGCGGAAACGAACGCTGCGACATCCGTCCGTTGATGAGCACCATCGGCAGGCGGCGCGACGCGCCTGCGAGAATCAGATTGGGCCACAGGTCCGATTCGATGAACAGCGCGAGATTCGGCCGCCAGTGATCGAGAAAGCGCGCGACGAAGCGCGGCGAGTCGAAAGGGATGTACTGATGAATGATATCCGGCGGAAATCGTTTCGCGACGACGGCGGCCGAGGTCACGGTGCCCGAGGTGAGCAGAATGCGCAGGTTCAACGCCCGCAGCCGTTCGATCAGCGAAGCTGCGGCCAGCACCTCGCCCACGCTGGCGCCATGGATCCAGACCAGCGGACCGGCGGGGCGGGGCTGGCTGGCGATGCCCCGCCGCTCGTCGATGCGCGCGGGATCCTCCTTGCCTTGCTTCAGGCGGCGTTTCAAAAGCAGCGGCACGAGCGCGCCAGCAACGGCGGACAGTCTGCGGTAGAACCGCAGCGTCGCCGGCACCGGGCTAGTACCCGCTTTCCGAAGTTCGCGAGACATCGCACCTCTCCGCCTCGAGTTCGGGCCGACCGATCCTGGCGTAAGCACGGCGCGTTGCGTCGTTCAGCGTCGCCTCGAGTTGAACCCTGAGTTCCTCCATCATCTCGGCGTCGGCGTCGGCAGGAACCGAGATCGGCTCGCCGCCGACCAGCGCGCCGCGCCCGAACGGCAGGTTGATGGTGGTGCGGTCCCAGTTGTTCAGGCGAATGAAGCGGCTGGTCGCCATCGCAAACGGCATGATGATCCGCCCGGACTCGCGCGCCAGCATGATGATGCCGAGGCCCGCGACACGCGAGCGCTTCGGCACATCGGCGGTCAGGGCCACGTTGTAGTTCTCTTCGAGCGCGCGAACCATTTCCTTGAAGGCGCCAACCCCACCCTTGCGATTGAATGCGGAGCCGTGATCGCCGGAGCCGCGGATGGTCTCGATGCCCAGCCGCTCCGCCGCCAGCGCATTGAACTCGCCGTCGCGATGGCGCGAGATCAGCACCTTGCCGCGATGATGCGCCCGCTTGATGAACGGCGTCATGAAATGCTGTCCATGCCAGAACGCGAGGATAACAGGCATCTGGGGCTCGACGATGTCGTAAACATCGTCCGGATCATAGCTGAATCGATTGGTCATCCAAACCAGCCGCAAAAAGCCTGCGGCCAGGAGGCCGGCGAACTGCTGAAACCAGCGGGCGCGCAGCAGATTGCGGAGCAGCTTTCTCAAAGGGCGGGCTTCGTGTCTTGACCAGGATCGAGAAGCCGGTGGAGGTGCACGATGAAATACCGCATGTGGGCGTTATCGACCGTCTGCTGCGCCTTCGCCTTCCAGGCGGCGTAGGCCGATGCGTAGTTCGGGTACAGGCCGACGATCTCGACCTCATTGAGGTTTTTGAAGGTCGTATGCGCGAGATCGGCCAGCTCGCCCCCGATCACGAGGTGGAGCAATTGCTGGGGCGGGCTGTCTGGCGGCATTGGGCGTTGTCCTACTATGTCGCCGATCGTCAGGCAAATACCCCGAAAGCCGGCACCCCCGTCCCTTACGGCAGCGGATGCTTCTGAAAATGCGCGAGGATGCGCGCGTGGCGAAGGTCGCCTGCCGCCACCAGTACGCCGTGCGTTACCTCGGCGCGGTTATAAAGGATCGGCTCGCCCCCGAGCGACGTCATTCTACCATTCGCCTCCTGCACGATCAAATCGGCAGCGGCGATATCCCAGTCGCGGCTTTGGGCGCCGGCGAAGGCCGCGTCGATGCGACCGTCCGCGACACGGCATAGCCGCAGCGCCAGCGAACCGATCCTGGGATGAGAAACCACGTCCTTCCGCGATCGATCCAGCTTTTCCACAAGCGGTTTCGGCCCTGCGATCTTCGAAAAATCCAGATCGTCGCCGGGCGTCGCAAGCACCGGCGTCCCGTTGCAGGTCGTGCCCTGTCCACGCGCGGCCAGGAAGAACTCGTCGGTGACCGGCGCGAACACGGCTGCGAGCAGCGGCACGGCGCCCTCGACCAGCGCGACGCTGACGCACCAGTCGTCATGGCCGGCGATATAGCCGCGCGTCCCGTCGATCGGATCGACGATCCAGACCCGCTGCTTGGCGAGCCGCGAGGGATCGTCGGCGCTTTCCTCGGACAGCCAGCCGTAGTCCGGCGTCGCCGCGCGCAACCTGTTTTCGATGAGATCGTTGACGGCAATATCCGCCTCCGACACCGGCGACGAGACTCCCTTGGTCCAGGTCCGCAGGCTGGTGCTGAACATCGCTCGCGCCAGTTCTCCCGCCTCGCGCACCGTCTCGGTCAACAAAGCGCGGTCCCGCACCAAAGGTGCGGAGCGGGTATCCGTGGAGTGGATTTGACGTCCGCTAGCCACCTGACCGCAATCTCCCGATGCGAACGTCAAACCCAAAACTGCACTGGAGCCTTATATTGCTCGTGGTCGTTTGATTCTGACATTCGCAAGGACGCTCGCTGAGACGAGATGCGACTGTCAGAATCGGACCACTAGCGCCCGCCAACCGTCAGCCCTTCGATGCGCACGGTCGGCGCGTTGGTCGCATAGCGGAATGCAAGATCGTTGGCAGGGGTCAGCGACTTGAACATCTCGATCAGATGTCCGGCGATGGTGATCTCGCTCACGGGATAGGTGATCTCGCCGTTCTCGATCCAGAACCCCGACGCGCCGCGGCTGTAGTCGCCGGTCACGCCATTGACGCCGGAGCCGATCAGGTCGGTGACATAAAAGCCCTGCTTGATGTCGGCGATCAGTTCACGCGGCGTCATTTGCCCCGCTTCGAGATGCAAATTGTAAGGCCCCGGCGAGGGTGACGACGAGACGCCACGGTGAGCATGACCGGTCGTCATCAGGCCGAGCTCGCGCGCGGTCGCTGAATCCAGTAGCCACGACGTCAGCACGCCGTCGTCGATCACCGCCAGTTTCTTCGTCACGACCCCTTCGGCGTCGAAGGGCTGCGAGCGCAGTCCGCGCACGCGCAACGGATCGTCGACGATCCGGATTCCCTTCGCGAACAATTGTTGTCCGAGCCGATCTTTCAGGAAACTGGTCTTGCGCGCCACTGATGCGCCATTGGCCGCGCCGACGACATGACCGACCAGCGAGCCCGCGACGCGCGGATCGTAAACCACCGGCACCTTGCAGGTGGCGACCTTGCGCGGATTGGCGCGCGCCACCGTGCGTTCGCCGGCGCTGCGGCCGACGCTGGCCGCAGGCAGCAGATCCGAGGCATGAAGCGCGGAGGAGAAATCGTAATCGCGCTCCATGCCGGTTCCGTCACCGACGATCGCCATCATCGAAATGCCCTGGCTCGAACGCAGATAGGATCCACGGAAGCCCGTGCTCGTCACAAGCACCATGCCGGCGATGCCAGCCGACGCCGACGCGCCGCCCGATTTGGTCACGCCCTCGACTGCAAGAGCCGCCGCCTCGGCTTCGACCGCGCGACGCTCGAGTTCCGCCGTCGACGGCGTCACCCGGTCGAGCAGATCGAGATCGGGGAAATTCCGCGCCAGCAATGCCGGATCGGCCAGCCCGACATATTGATCGTCGGGCGCGACGCGCGCCATCGCGACCGCGCGTTCGGCGAGTTTCGCGACATTGTCGCCGCCGACGTCGTTGGTCGAGACCGTGGCCTGACGTCGTCCGACCAGCACACGCAGACCGACGTCGTCACTCTCGGAGCGTTCCGATTCCTCGACGCGTCCGTCGCGAACCTCGACGCCTTGCGAGATGCCACGCACCGCGACCGCGTCCGCGGCATCCGCGCCCGCGCGCTTCGCAGCCTCGACCAGCCGTTCAGCGAGTTGACTGAGCGCGGATTGATCGAAGAGTTCGGATTCTGCGGATTTCGGTAATGATGTGTTTGGTGAAGAGATCACGAACAAAATCCCGGGGATTCGACAAGACCGTCGCGCGAGCGGTCCCGTCATGAGATGTGCTTGTTTTATGCGGACTTCAAGCATTCAATGAAGCGGGTATCGAAGATTATCCGCGCCCCGGCAAGAACCCGTCAAGCATGTCGGCGAAGGGTCTGTCAATCATGCGCGCGGATCAGGCGCGAGGTACCTTCGATTAACCAGCCTTTTTAAGCAAATCCGGACCGCGCGCTGGCATGCTCTCGCCCATCGACCGGGAACATAATCCCGGCGGGGAGACCAAAGCCGTGAGGCGTCAAACATCAACAGGCGGGCCGGATTCCGCCGGGTCGAGCCGCGGTCTGCGGCTCGACCCTCTCTCACTGCCCGTCAGTTTCGCCGCGCGCGACAGCCGCGCCGACGGCGGTATCCGCCAGATCGAACTTCATCGCGAACGCGTGACGCTGCACCGCGCCGTCCACGGCATGCGGATGACGATCAGCGTGCGCGTCAGCGAATTCGCCGGCGTCACCGTGCGCGACACCGCGGACGGGCAAGCGCTCGTTCTGCTTCACCGCGATCCGTCGCTCGCCATTCCCCTTCTGGTGACCGATGATGCCGTCGAGCGCGACGCCGCATGGCAAGCCTGGAGCGAGGTCCTCGCGCTTCCGCAACTCGCCGACGACAGGCGCGATCCGGCGCCGCGCCGGCGGCGATGCAATGCGATCAGTGAACGGCGCCCGAGCTTCCTGATGCGGCGGCGCTGCGGCTATCTGCTCGGCCCGGCGGCCATCTATCGGGGCGAGCGCGAGATCATCGCGCGGAATTAGTTGGAGCATGGCCCCGAAAAGCGGAAAGCCGGTTTTCGGATAAGATTATGCTCGATCAAAAATATAAAGCTGGGTCTGGTTCAACGCGGTTGAATCAGACTCTAGAACCCGGCCGCCGCAAGCAACGCGCTCGCCAATAGACCCGCGAACAACAACAGCCCGGCGTCGCGGTTGGATTTGAAAATCCGCAGGCAGAGACGGGAATCGCCGATGTCGATCCGGACGACCTGCCAGGCGAGATGCGCGGCGAAAGCCACAAGGCCGATCCATGCCGGCCATCGCGCATCGGCCAGATGCAACGCGACGCCGATGAGAGCGACGGCAAGGCCGTAGAAGATCGCAAGCGCCGGACGGGTGCGTGCGCCGAACAGCAGCGCCGTCGACTTGATACCGATCAGCGCATCGTCTTCCGCGTCCTGGTGCGCATAGATCGTGTCATAGCCGATCACCCATGCGATCGATCCCGCATACAGCGCCAGCGCGGCCGCATCGATGCGGCCCAGCAGCACCGCAAATCCCATCAGCGCCCCCCACGAAAAGGCGAGGCCGAGCACGACCTGCGGCCAGTAGGTGACGCGCTTCATGAAGGGATAGATCGCGACGATGACGAGCGAAGCTATTCCGGTCGCGATGGCGAAGCGGTTGAACTGGAGCAGCACCGCCAATCCCGCGAGCGCCTGCGCCACCAGGAAGATCGCTGCATGCGCCACCGTCACCTGTCCCGCTGGAATCGGACGCGACCGCGTCCGCTCAACGCGCGCGTCCAGGTCGCGATCGGTGATGTCGTTCCAGGTGCAGCCCGCGCCGCGCATCGCGAAGGCGCCGATGAAAAACAGCACGATGGTCAGAGGCAGCCCGCTCACGTCTCGGGCGAGACATGCGGCCAGCGCCGCCGACCACCAGCAAGGCAGCAGCAGCAGCCAGGATCCGATCGGCCGGTCGAGCCGCGACAGTCTCAGATAGGGCCGCGCCCAAAGCGGCGCGCGCGTGTCGACCCAGTTGCCGGCCGAGTCCGCGACGCGTGCCGCCGCGTCGCTCATCAGAGGCTCGTCATCGGGTGAGAACGTTGCCGTTCAAGGTGTCGAACGTGCTGCCGCCCTTCTTCGGCGTGGTGGCTTCCGGCAATCCGCCGGATGCCGAACCCAGAACCTCGCTCAGGCTCGGCCCGGCCGGACCGCGCATCCTCGCCTGCTTGGCCACGTCGCAAACCTTCTGATGCATGGTCTCCGTGGCCTTGTGGTTGGCGCGCATCTGCGCTCCGACGTTGTCGGGAATTCCGCACTTCCGGGAATTCTTGTCGACGAATTTGAGCATTTTGACTTCCGCCTGCGCATATTGCCCGATCAGCTTGCACGCTTCCTCGGGCGGCGCATGACGGGCGCCGGCAGCCTGGATCAGCTTGCCGCGTTTCTCGGCCGCTTCGCGCAGCGGCATGAATTCCTTCATGCAGTCGGCGCCACCGGGCGGGCCGGCCTGCTGGCGCGGAGCCCCGAATCCACCCACCGGAGCGGCGCCACCGGAGGGAAATGCAGCGGGGGCGCCGACGGTCGCCGACGTGGCGCCATTGACCGGGGGAAACGCGGAATCCTGGGGCGGCGCGGAGGGCCGTTGCGCAGGCGCGCCGTTGACGGGCGGGAACGCCGGGTCATTGACCGTTCCGGTTGCGCCGCTGGGCAATGGCGCAGGAAACGGGGTCTGGCCCGGCGCTTCGGTGACGCCGATGGCAAACACCGCAAGCGTTAATGGAACGATCAGGCGTGGGGCGATCACAGCACTTCTCCGGCAGGGTCAGCTATCCGCGACGTCTTTCGCGACGAATGCAACGAACGACCTTCCATGATTCCCACGCTTTTACGATTGCAGACGATTCCTAACAACCCGACGAATCGGGCAACAGCGCGACGCATGGCCGCGCCGATCGAAATCGGAACATCCGGAGCGATGTCCGCCCCACCGTTTGAGAGCCCGATTGTGTTGGTCTATAGGGTTTTCGAGCGGCGAGGTAACCGGTTCGCATGAAGAAACCGCCAAAGAAAAACGGCCCCCGCAGGATTTCACTTTCAGTCAGGCCCGTTTAGTCATGCCCGACACGGACTTTCGCAGTCCCAGGCTCCATGTCGACGCGCCGCTCGCCGGCGGTGGCCGGGTTCCGCTCGACCGCGATCAGGCCAATTATCTCGGCAATGTGCTGCGCCTCGGCTCGGGTGCGAAGGTGCTTGTCTTCAACGGTCGCGACGGCGAGTGGCAGGCGACGATTGCGGGCCGCAAGCGCCCGGAACATCTGGATATCGTCGCCGCGACCAGAGGTCAGGACCGCCTGCCCGATCTGCGCTACGTCTTCGCGCCGCTGAAACATGCCCGGCTCGACTACATGGTTCAGAAAGCGGTGGAAATGGGGGTCTGTGCGCTGCAACCGGTTCTGACCCGCTTCACCCAGGTGACCCGGGTCAATGGCGAGCGGATGCGCGCCAATGTCATCGAGGCGGCCGAGCAATGCGGCATCCTCAGCCTGGCCAGGGTCGAGGAACCGGTGACGCTGGACCGCTGGCTGAGCGCGCGTGCCGGTGAGCGCCTGCTGGTATTCTGCGACGAGGCCGCGCCGGTCGCCGATCCGGCGGCGGCGCTTGCGCCGATGGGCAGCGCCGCACAGGGCGTCGACGTGCTGGTCGGGCCCGAAGGCGGCTTCGCCGAGGACGAGCGGGCAAATCTGCTCCGCCAGCCCAATACGCTGCGGCTGTCGCTGGGCCCGCGGATCCTGCGCGCCGATACCGCCGCAGTCGCGGTTCTTGCCCTGGTCCAGACCGTGCTGGGCGACTGGACGCAGCCCGGAGAACACGCAACTCGTTAAGCCACTTCCGGAATCATGGTCGAAACCGTCATCCGGCCATGCTAGTGGTCCGATTCCAACATTTGCATCCCGTTGACGTTCGCCTGACGGGTTTGCTGCAAAGTGGGTCGCGAACGTCAAATTCACTCCACTAGAGCCTTTCCGCTTCCGATGGAATCAGAAGCCGGCTCTATGATTTTGATTTGATGCGTTTTCTTGACGCGAACCGGTATCCACTTCGCTCGAAAACGCTATAAGGGCTTGCCCGAAAACACCTTGGAACCCATGGCCTTCGATATGAGCCGCAGCGCGGAAAATCCTGCTACCCGATCGCCGCCCTGGGCGGATGGGCTGCTGTCGTCATTCGCCCAGGCCGGCTACGTCAAGGCGGAGCCCGCGATCCTGCAGCCGGCCGAGCCGTTTCTGGATCTTTCGGGCGAGGACATCCGCAAAAGCCTCTATCTGACCTCGGACGCGGGCGGCGAGGAACTCTGCCTGCGTCCCGACCTGACCATCCCCGTGGCGCGGGACTACCTCGCCTCCGAAAGGGCCGGCCAGCCGGCCGGGTTCTGCTATCTCGGCCCGGTCTTCCGCTATCGCGCGGGGCGGCCGAGCGAGTTCCTGCAAGCCGGAATCGAATCGTTCGGCCGCAAGGATCGCGCCGCCGCCGACGCCGAGATGCTCGCGCTCGGTCTGGAAGCCGCCGCGGCCTTCGGCATCAGCGACGTGGAGATCCGAACCGGCGACGTCGCGCTGTTCACCGCCCTGATCGATGCGCTCGACCTTTATCCGGTCTGGCGGCGGCGGCTGATGAAGGATTTCAACCGCAAGATCAGCCTCGCGCAGGATATCGAGCGGTTGACGCTCGCGACCGGGCCCGGCCACAACGAATACGAGGGCGTGCTTGCGGCGCTGGCGGGGTCCGACCGCAAGGCGGCGCTGGCGCTGGTGACAGACATGATGTCGATCGCGGGCGCGAGCATTGTCGGCGGCCGCACCCTCGACGAAATCGCCGACCGCTTCCTTGAGCAATCCACGCTGAAGAGCGGCGCGTTGCCGCGCGACGCGCTGACCATCCTCAAGCGCTTTCTGGCGATATCGGGCGACCCCGATGATGCGCTCGGCCAGTTGCGCGCACTCGCCTCCGACGCCGGCCTCAACATCGACGCCGCAATCGATCAGGTCGAGAGCCGGACCGGCTTCATGGCGGCGCGCGGCATCGAACCTCGCAGGATCAGCTTCGCCACCTCGTTCGGCCGCGGCGTCGACTACTACACGGGCTTCGAATTCGAACTGCAGCGCAAGGGCGGCGGCGACGGGCCGCTGATTGCCGGCGGCCGTTACGACGGTCTGATGACGCAACTGGGCGCAACGACGCCGATCCCTGCAGTCGGCTTCTCGATCTGGATCGAGGCGGCGACGAAGTGCGCGAACGAGACCTCCGCGAGCCGCGCCGGCGGGAGCGCGTCATGACCGCACCTCTGGTTCTGGCCGTGCCCTCGAAGGGCCGCCTGCAGGAAAACGCCGAAGCCTTTTTCGCCCGCGCCGGACTGACGCTGGCGAAACCGGGCGGCGTGCGCGACTATCGCGGCACCATCGTCCAACTCGACAACGTCGAGATCGCCTATCTCTCGGCGAGCGAGATCGCCGCGCAACTCGCGCGCGGCTCGGTGCATCTTGGCGTCACCGGCGAAGACCTGATTCGCGAAAGCATCGTCGATGCCGACAAGCGCGTGGCGCTGATCAATGGTCTCGGCTTCGGCAGCGCCAACGTGGTCGTCGCAGTGCCGCAGTCCTGGATCGACGTGCGCACCATGGCCGACCTCGACGACGTGACGACCGGATTTCGCGCGCAGCACAACCGGCGGATGCGGGTCGCAACCAAATACATCAATCTCACCCGCGCCTTCTTCGCCTCGCACGGCGTGGTCGACTACCGCATCGTCGAGAGCGCAGGCGCCACGGAAGGAGCCCCCGCGGTGGGCACCGCCGAGATGATCGTCGATATCACGACCACCGGCGCAACGCTCGCCGCCAACGGCCTCAAGGTGCTGGACGACGGCGTCATCCTGCGCAGCCAGGCCAACCTGGTCGCCTCGCGCGACGCGGACTGGTCGGACGGCACGCGCGAGACGGCGCGGATCATTTTCGACCACATCGCGGCGCGCGCCCGCGCCAGCCAGTATCGCGAGGTGCGGACCCGATTCAAAGGTTGCGATGCAGCGTTGCTCGCCGAGGCGCAGGATCGCTTCGGCGCGGTCTCCCCGTTCGGCGGACCGACGTCTTCAGGCATGATCACGCTGCACTGTCCGCCCGACCGGCTTTATGCGCTCGGCAGCTTTTTGCGTCAGCACGGCGCCGAAACGGTGTCGATTGCATCGCTGGACTATGTGTTCGATCGCGAGAACCCGCTGTTCGCAAGGCTGGAAGCGTTCCTGCGGAGGTAGAACCGTGCGGCCGCCCGTTGAAGCGCGCGACCGCGCTCACTACCATAGGAAGATTGATCACGCCGGACCCGACCGATGACGCCAACGCCGAGCCTTCCCGGTCTGCCTTTGGACGCGGCCGCAGCGACCGCGCAGGGTCTGTCGATCGTGATTCCGATTTACAACGAGGCCGCCGGGCTCCAGCAGCTTCACGAGCGCCTCGGCGCGCTTGCGGCAAAGCTGAGGCAGCGGTTCGGGCTCGCCTGCGAGGTGGTCTACATCGACGACGGCTCGACCGACGGCACGCTGAGTCTCGCCCGCAAACTGCCCGCCGACGCGCTGGACGTGCAGGTGTTGTCGCTGTCGCGCAACTTCGGCAAGGAAGCCGCCTTGATGGCGGGCCTCGATCATGCGCGGCGCGGCGCGCTGCTGTTCATGGACGGCGACGGCCAGCATTCCCCCGACCTCGTGGAGCGGCTGGTGGATCACTGGATCAACGGCGGCTATGACGTCATCTACACGGCGAAGGCGCACCGGACCAACGAGTCGATGCTGCGGCGGATCGGCGTGCACAGTTTCTACGCGATCATCAACTGGGGCGCGCGCCAGCGGATTCCCGAGGACGCCGGCGACTTCCGCCTGTTGTCGCCCCGCGCCGCCGCCGCGCTGCGCCAGATGCCCGAGCGCAACCGCTTCTTCAAGGGGCTCGCGAGCTGGATCGGCTTTCGCCAATTCCGCGTCGACTACGAACCCGACGTCCGCACCCACGGCATGTCCACGTTCAATGCGGCGCGGCTGCTCGGCCTGTCGATCGAGGGGCTGACGTCGTTTTCGGTGGCGCCGCTGCGGCTGGCCAGCCTGCTCGGCCTGCTGCTTGCATTCGCGGCCTTCCTGTTCGGCCTGTCGATCTTGTGGGAAACCTGGGTCGATGGCGAAACGGTTCCCGGCTATCCGTCGCTGGTGGTCGGCCTCATGACCCTCGGCGGTGTGCAACTCCTGATGATCGGCATCATGGGCGAATACATCGGCAAAATTCTCTCGGAGCTGAAGGCGCGGCCGATTTACTTCGTCGCCGAGCACAGCGTGAAGCAGGCCGAGGACGAGCCATCCGCCGGCGAACCGCACCGGACCGCCGCCGAATGAACGGCGACGAACCGCGGCGGCGGATAAGACTCTGCGCCGACGATTACGGCATCAGCCCCGGCGTCAACCGGGCGATCCGCGATCTGATCGAGCGCGAGCGCATCAATGCGACATCGGTGATGGTGGTCGGTCCCGCCGCCGGCCGCGATGAGGTCGGGACGCTGGAGGCGGCCGTCGCCCGCAACCCGCATTGCGTCATCGGCCTGCATGTCACCCTGACCGCGCCGTTTCATCCGCTCACCCTGCATTATCGGCCGCTTCAGGGCGGACTGTTTCCGCCGCTTTCGAAGATGCTGGGCGCGAGCCTGTCGCGCAGGCTCGATCCCGAGATGATTTTCGACGAGGTCAAGGCGCAGATCGCGGCGTTTGCCGAGCGGTTCGGCCGCGCTCCCGATTACGTCGACGGACATCAGCACGTGCAGATTTTCCCGCAGGTGCGCGGCGCCTTCCTGTCGGCGGTCAAGAACGCCGCGCCCGGCGCGTGGGTGCGCCAGTGCGGCCGCCGCCAACCGCTGGCGCGACGGCTCGGCATGCCGAAGGCGCTGCTTCTGGATGTCTTAAGCGCCGGCTTTCGCCGCCACGCCGTGCGCGCCGGCGTCCGTTTCAATCCGGCATTCGCCGGAGCCTACGATTTCACAAAACCCGACTTCGGCGCGCTGATGCAGGACTTTCTCGACGGCTCGCCGGACGGCGGCCTGATCATGTGCCATCCCGGCTTTGTCGACGACACGCTGATCGCGCTCGATCCGGTCACCGACCAGCGGGAGCGGGAATATGCGTTCCTGTCCGGGGACGGCTTTCGCGACATGCTGGCGGCGAATCGGGTGACACTGGGCTGACTCACCCGACCGCAAGCCCCTGCCTCAATTGTCGCACACTGAAATTTAATCGGCCGCGATACTGTTTGCGACACAAAGCGCTCCTACATCCCCATCCGCCACCTTATCGGGAGAGCGCCATGACGCCGCAAGAACGCCAGTTGGTTGACGACCTCTTCACCCGCCTCGCCGGCGTCGAGAACACGCCACGCGATCAGACCGCCGCCGCCGCCATCGCCGAGGGCCTGCGGCGAGCGCCCAATGCGCTGTACACGCTGGTCCAGACGGTTCTGGTGCAGGATGAAGCCCTCAAGCGCGCCAACGACCGCATCCAGCAACTGGAGGGCGGCGGAGCCTCCGATCAGGCCGCCTCGGGCGGGTTCCTGGATCAGATGCGCGATACCGTCTTTGGCAAATCTCGCGGCTCGGTCCCGAACGTACAGCCTCCGCCCATGCCGTCGAGCCAGCCGGCCTGGAACACCGGACAGGTGCTTCAGCAGACCGAACCGCCCGGACGCTACAATCAGGGACCCGCCGGTCAGCCCCCTGCCGGTCAGCCCTATGGCGCGCCGCCGCAGGGCGGCGGCGGTTCGTTTCTCGGAACGGCGGCCGCCGCCGCGGCGGGCGCCGTGGGCGGCGGCCTGCTTCTGAACAGCATTCGCTCCATGATGGGCGGCCCCGCCCATGCCAGCAGTTTCGGAGACGCCGGCGGCCTCGGCGGCTCGCGCAGCCCATGGGGCGGCGGCGATCAGTCGGGAAGCAATCTGGCGCGCGACGCCGGCGTCGGTGACATCGGGTCGCAACACGGCGACACGTCGCAAACCAGTTCGTTCGACCAGGCCCAGGCAGATGCCGATCAGGACCAGGATCAGGATCAGGACGACGACGATAACGACGACATGGATTCCGACGAGTTCGCCGATTTCGACGACGGCGACGATTACGCCTGAGATCTCCAAATTCCGCGACAACAAAACGGCCGCCCATGGGCGGCCGTTTCTGTTTCGGGCAACGTCCCGCGTCAGATCACGACGACTTTGGCGCCGACGTGAACCCGGCCGTAAAGATCGATCACGTCCTGGTTGCGCATCCGGATGCAGCCTGACGACACGTTGGTGCCGATCGTCCAGGGCTCGTTGGAGCCGTGGATGCGATAGAGCGAGGAGCCGAGATACATGGCGCGGGCGCCCAGCGGATTCTGCGGCCCGCCTTCCATGTGGCGCGGCAGATCGGGTCTGCGCTTGAGCATTTCGGCAGGCGGGGTCCAATCGGGCCATTCCTTCTTGGCCGTGATCGTCTTGACGCCGGCCCACAGAAAACCGGGCTTGCCGACGCCGACACCGTAGCGCAGCGCCCTGCCCTCGCCCTGCACGAGATAGAGAAACTTGCTCGACGTATCGATAACGATGGTGCCGGCGGCTTCCTTGCCGTGATAATCGACGAGCTGCTTCTCGAATTTCGGATCGAACGCGGGATGCGCGGCCTCGCTGGCGTCCTGCTCCGGCATGAGCTGCGGCTGCATCGCCTGCGGCTGCGGCGCATAGAGCGGACGCGGATCATAGGGCTGCTGCTGGTAACGGGATCCTTGCTGCTGTCCGTCGCCGAACAGGAACTCGATGAACCCGCCGCCCATGTTGGACCGCTCGGCATAGGCAACGCGCTGCTCGGCGGGTTGCGGCGCGGACTGGTCGGCATAAACCACCACAGGCTCGGTGACGAACCTGGCTTGCAGTTCTCTGGCAAAGGCCTGCTGGACTCCAAGCCCGGCAAGCGACACGCCCGCGAGGAGCGCGAGGAGCTTCTTGAACATCGACGTACTCTGTACTGTTTCGCCGTGGATGATTGCGGCGGGTGCGCCCGACAGCGCGCATCGCCACGCGAACGAATTAAAATCAAAACCGCATCGGTTTGGTAAACAGAACCGGCGTTTCGATTCACCACGTCCTCAATGCGGCGCGGTTTTGTCCGGTAGCGTTTATTTTCGATGAACGAGGCGACCGTCGTTCATGGCCGGCCGGAAGCTACAGATTGACTTCCCGGTTCCCCGCGTGAACCCGGTGTTAAACCACGTCGGTATACAACGGATGATATAGCGTGACGGATTGATTTAAAGCTGGGGAATCTGATGGCTGTTCAACGCAAGCGCTTCCGCGTCGAGGAGATTTTGAATACCGGCGCGCCCGTTATCACAGCCACCGAGCAGGAGGAGACGCCAATGCCGGTACATCGCGAGATCATGGCGGAACTGCAAGCGATCCGCCAACAGATGAGAGCTTCGCGCCGCAATGGCGGCGGCGAAGCGGTCACGGCCGACACCGAGGTCAGCCGCGAGGTCGCCGAGGCGCAGACTATGCTGCAGACCTACCGCGCACAGATCGAACAGTGCGAAAAGCTGAAAACCGAGCTCGATCTGATCTACGACGCCATCACCCGCACCAAGCAGGAGATCGCGGTTCTTCACGGCAAGAGCTTCAGCGGCGACGAGATGTCGAAGGTGACCGACGAGCTTGGCGCCGTGGTGGGCGGCACCGAGCAGGCGACGCAACGGATTCTGGAAGCGGCCGAGGCGATCGACCAGTCGGCCAGCGCCCTGTCGAAGTCCGCGTCTCCGGAACAGACACAGTTGCAGAGCGAGGAAATCCAGGAGCGCGTGATCGCGATCTTCGAGGCCTGCAACTTCCAGGATCTCACCGGCCAGCGCATCGCCAAGGTGATGGGCACCATGAAGTTCATCGAGCATCACATCAATGTCATGATGGAGATCTGGGGGGGCGTCGATGCCATCCGCGCCCATGCTCCGCCGATCATCGATGATCGCGTCGGCGATGCCAAGCTTCTGAACGGTCCGAAACTCGACGGCGACGAGGGGCACGCCTCTCAGGACGATATCGACGCGTTGTTCGGCTAGAGCATTTTCGCTTCTGATGGAATCAGAAGCGAGGCCCTATGATTTTATTTGCGCGTTTTCTTGACGCAAACCACTTCGTTCGAAAGCGCCGTAGCGATACCGGATTGGCGGATTTCAGGCCGCGCCCGTGAAATCGCGACCGGCGATCAACGCTGCGGCGCGCAGCGGACATACACCATGTTGCCGTAGCGGGTCGCCGCATCGGGATCGATGAAACGGGTGATGAGGACGCGGCCGTCGAAAGAAACGATCTCGCGATCTTTCGCGCCGCCTGCCGGTCCCTCCGGTCCGATATAGTTCTTACCGCTCTGGCTGCCCTTCAACCGCAATTCCTGCGGCGTCGCCTCGTCGGCGAGATGCATGATCACGCCGCCATGGCCTCCAGCGCCGATCACATACGGGTTCCGGCATTGCGCCTTGGCTGCGGCCTCGGTCCGCGCCCGGTCGTTCGGATTCTGGTAGGAGGCAAGGCCCCAGCGCCCGACGAGTTCGTCAGCGCGGATCGTCGCCGGAATTTCGGGCTCGACAGCCGGCTGCGGTGGCTGCGCCGGCTGGGTCGACAGTCCGATCGATCCGATCGATCCGCACCCGCCGAGAAACATCGCAAGGGCCGCAGCCGCCCCAAGGTTCAAAGCCGCGCGTCCACCATCTGATCTGACCATCGTCTATTTCCCCGACCGAATTCCCAACCGCCCACCCGGAAGGCAGGCTTAAGACCGCGTCCCCGGCACTCTACCCCACGATCGCAGGGACACCGCGACTCGGTTTGCACTATCCTACACGCCACTCACCAACGGCTTAAGGCGCTTGCTTGACAGCATCGCTGCCAGGCCATATGCCCGCCAACGACTAGCACTCCCGGAGCATAATTGCCAAAGAAGCGAATCGCCGGCGTTTCGAATCCGGGGCATGCATCCCGTCGATGGCAATTCAGAGTCCTGCGAAACCCCGGAGGAGCCGCCATGGCTAAAACCAAATTTCGTCCGCTGCATGACCGTGTTGTGGTCAAACGCATCGATCCAGAGGAAAAGACCAAGGGCGGGATCATCATTCCCGACACCGCCAAGGAAAAGCCCTCTCAGGGCGAGGTCGTGGCCATCGGTCCGGGCGGACGCGACGAGGCAGGCAAGCTGGTTCCGCTTGACGTCAAGGTCGGCGACAAGGTGCTGTTCGGCAAGTGGTCGGGCACCGAGATCAAGCTCGACGGCCAGGACCTCCTGATCATGAAGGAGTCCGACATCATGGGCATCGTCGGCTAGCCGCATCCCGACTTTCCTTCGTCATGGCCGGGCATGACCGTTTGAAGAACGGCGTTCTGTCGAACGCCATGCCCGCCGATCCACGTCTTATTCGCTCGACACGACAAAGACGCGGATGCCCGCGACGCGCGCGGGCATGACGAAAGCAAAACGATCGCATCATCAGGAGTACCGTAAATGGCCGCCAAAGACGTCAGGTTTTCCGGCGACGCGCGCGAGCGCATGTTGCGCGGCGTCGATATCCTCGCCAACGCCGTGAAGGTGACCCTCGGTCCGAAGGGCCGCAACGTCCTGATCGAGAGGAGCTTCGGCGCGCCTCGCATCACCAAGGACGGCGTTACCGTCGCCAAGGAGATCGAGCTCGACGACAAATTCGAGAACATGGGCGCGCAGATGGTTCGCGAGGTCGCCTCCAAGACCAACGATCTCGCCGGCGACGGCACCACCACCGCCACCGTACTGGCCCAGGCCATCGTCCGCGAGGGCGCCAAGGCCGTTGCCGCCGGCATGAATCCGATGGATCTGAAACGCGGCATCGACGTCGCGGTCGCGGCCGTGGTGAAGGACATCGAGAAGCGCGCGAAGCCGGTCGCATCCTCGGCCGAAATCGCGCAGGTCGGCACCATCTCGTCCAACGGCGACGCCTCGATCGGCAAGATGATCGCGCAGGCGATGCAGAAGGTCGGCAACGAGGGCGTCATCACCGTCGAGGAAAACAAGTCGCTTGAAACCGACGTCGACATCGTCGAGGGCATGAAGTTCGACCGTGGCTATCTCTCGCCCTATTTCATCACCAATGCCGAGAAGATGACGGCCGAACTCGACGACGCCTATATCCTGTTACACGAGAAAAAGGTGTCCGGTCTTCAGGCCATGCTGCCGGTGCTCGAGGCGGTAGTGAAGTCGGGCAAGCCGCTGCTGATCGTCGCGGAAGACGTCGAGGGCGAGGCTCTGGCGGCGCTTGTGGTCAATCGGCTTCGCGGCGGCCTGAAAGTGGCCGCGGTGAAGGCGCCCGGCTTCGGCGAACGCCGCAAAGCCATGCTGGAGGACATCGCGATCCTGACCAACGGCCAGCTCGTCTCCGACGATCTCGGCATGAAGCTCGAGAACGTCACCCTGAACATGCTCGGCCGCGCCAAGAAGGTGCTGATCGACAAGGAGAACACCACCATCGTCAACGGCGCCGGCAAGAAGAAGGACATCGAGGCGCGGGTCGGACAGATCAAGGCCCAGATCGAGGAGACCACCTCGGACTACGACCGCGAGAAGCTGCAGGAGCGGCTGGCCAAGCTCGCCGGCGGCGTCGCGGTGATCCGCGTCGGCGGCGCGACCGAGATCGAGGTCAAGGAAAAGAAGGATCGCGTCGAGGATGCGCTCAACGCCACCCGCGCGGCCGTGCAGGAAGGCATCGTGCCCGGCGGCGGCACCGCCCTGCTGCGCGCCAGGAAAGCGGTCGGGCGCATCGCCAACGACAATCCGGACGTGCAGGCCGGCATCAACATCGTGCTGAAGGCGCTGGAAGCCCCGATCCGCCAGATCGCGGAAAACGCGGGCATGGAACCATCCATCGTCGTCGGCAAGGTTCTCGAAAACAAGACCGAGACTTTCGGCTTCGATGCCCAGAAGGAAGAGTATGTCGACATGGTCGCCAAAGGCATCATCGATCCGGCCAAGGTCGTGCGCACCGCGTTGCAGGATGCCTCGTCGGTCGCGGGCCTGCTCGTGACCACCGAAGCCATGGTGGCCGAACTGCCGAAGGAGGAGCCCGCACCTGCCATGCCGGGCGGCGGCGGAATGGGCGGCATGGGCTACTGAGCCCTTTCAACTGCACGACTTCGCCAGAAGGCTGCCTCCGGGCGGCCTTCTTTTTTGGCGAAGCGGGTTTTAGGGTGCCAGTCGATTCGACAAACGGGGATTCTCTATGCGCATGCTGCTGTGGTGCCTGGGCGGCCTGGTGGTGGTTTCGCCGAGCCTGTTGTCCGCCCAGGACAGGCCGCTTCCCAAACCACCCGGCAGCGCCGAGGTGCGATACTTCACCTCCATCGACGGATTGATGGAAGGCAACGCCGACGTCATCCTCAAGGAAACCCGCCAGGGCAAGACCGTCACGGGCGCCGTTCTCGATGTGTGTTACCCAGCGGAAAAAGGCTCCGATCGCAAGGACCGCTTCGTCGTCAACCTTGCGGTGAACGGTCCGACCTTGACCGGCACGACCCAGAGCATCGGCGACAAGCTGCCGGTCACGGTCATGCTCACCCGCAAGCCCACCGGCGATACGTTCGAGTTCGACGGCCGGGTCAGCGTCGGCCAGACCATCACCAAGGTGACGTCGACCGACAATTCCGATCTCAGCGAGGCCGAGTTCAACGAGAGCCGGACAATCGACGACGGCATCACCGCAACGCCGAAGGATTTCACCGAGGTGTCTCCCGAGGCGATCGCCGTGAAGGTCAAACTCGACGCAGCCGCCGATCTGCTCAAAGGGCTGCGCGGGCAAAACGTCGAAGTGGCGTTGAACAGCCTCGAGGTGACCTGCGAGGCGCTGCGGGCCGGCGCGCAGGTCATCGACATCAATGTCGATCCGGAGCGCGCGCCCTCCCTCATCGCCCGATTGAAGACATTGCCCGGCGTGATCGCCGCGGGCTGGAGCGCCGGCATGTTCGACATGGACCGCACCATCCGCTTCCCGGCCGCGGAATGGCGCGACAACGGCAAGCTCAATCGCGACAAGCTCGCGACCGCCATTTCCGGCGTGCTGGAAAAGGCCCTGGACGCAAAGCCGGTGGCGACGAAATGGAATGATGACACCGGCAAGCTCACCCTTACCTTCAAGCGCCCGAGCGAGGTGATCCCGGCGCTCGGGTTGACCGATACCATCGAGGTGGCCGCGTTACCCGCCCCCGACAAGCCCGGCGGCTCCGATCACATGATGCTGTGGGTCGGCGTTCCCTCGACGACCACCGCGGATGAAAGCGAGGGGCCGAAGCTCAACCTGGCCGACGACCAGTCCTCAGGAGAAGACGAGGACGTCGAAACCGACGACAGCGGCGCCGTGGACGCGCTGGCCAAGCATTTCAAGGCGCAGCGCTGGAACGCCGACAAATCGGTCTGGAAGTAAGGGCCCCACTCTCCGCGGCACAGGATTGCGATCCGCGCGCGGAGCGGGTTTTTAGCGTGATGTCGAAAGTGGGACCGGTTTTCGGATTCACGAAGGCCGCGCATATCCGTCATGCCCGCACTTGTTGCGGGCATCCACGTCTTGGCAGCAGATCTCCAGAAAGCCGCGGATGGCCGGGACGAAGCCCGGCCATGACGGAAGCCTCGACGACCCAGCATGATCGGTGAATTCTAATTCGTATTGAGATGGAAACGGAGCCGGGTCGGTCCGTCGAACGAGATTTCATCGCCCTGCCGCTCCCAGGTGCCCGCAGCAGAGAGCGCCGCGACCAGATCGTCATCGGCCTTGGCTTTCTCCGGCGGGCAGGAACGGTCCTCCAGCGGGCCGGCGGCGAAGATAACCGTGTTGCCCGCAACCGAGAACTGACCCTTGCCGCCCTTGCACCACAACTCAAGCCTGGTCTCGCCGCTTTCGCCGATGTCCAGCGACGGCACCCGCTTTGAGCCGGGCTGGGGTGGCGCATCCAGCGTCATCTCGAGGCCGAACGGAAATCCATCCTGCGCCGAAGCCGGCCATGCACCGACGCTTCCGATCGCGGCCGCAGCCGCGATGACACCGAACCGGAAGCCGAACCTTGCTGCCATCTGCCCTCGTTGAATGATGATCGCGATGCCGATTTTAAGCTAGCGCCGTTCTACAGCGCGGATCAGCCCGCGTGAAGCCTGCCGATCGGACGTGATTGCGCCCGCAGCATCACCATCGCTTCCACAACGCAACGCCCTTGGGAAAGAGCGCCTGCTATTTCAGGCTGGTCATCGCGGTCAGGTCGGCCGACAGCTTGGCGATGAAAGTCGCGCCGCACCAGTTGGAACCGGCGCCGCCCGGATTGTTGTTCGTAAAGCTGCCGTTGAGCGGCGCGGTAAAGTCGGAAGTAAAGGCGTTGCAGTTGCCCTTCGACAGGTCGCTGTCGGAATAGCGCAAATCCAGAGCGAAGACCTTGTAGGTGAAACCGACGCCGATGTTCCAGGTGTTGTAATCGGCATACTTGATGCCGTTCGGAAACGGACCTGCGAAGCCGGCCGCCGCAATTCCGGTGCCATAGAACGAGTCCGAGGTTCCGAGCCATTGGCGGCCGAACTCGCCCGACACGTACATGCCGATCCCGGTGGCGCCGAATACGGTGGTGGGCGCGGTGTACTTGGCGGTGATCGACGAATAGTTGCCCCACGCGCCGGTGTTCAGGAAATTCGGGGAATAAAATTCGTTCAGGCCGACCGCCCAGTTGTCGGAGACGGTGTAGTTCACCTTGGCGAAGCCTTCGAAGAAGCTCACGTCCTTCTTCATGACGTTGCCGTTGAGGAGGACGTTGGTCGCGCATTCCGCGCTCAGCAGGCGGCCTGCCGTATCGGTCGGAGCGCCGTAGTAGCAGGTGCCGCCGGGATACAGGTAACCCCAGACGCCGAAGTCGAAGGTAAAGGCGCCGAAAGTCGGTCGGATGCCGCCATAGACATCGACCTCGGCCGCCGCGCGGTTGGCGAAGGAAATGCTCTCGACCGCCGAGCCGACGTAAAGCTGCAGGTCCTTGGTGACGTTATAGCGGGGCTCGAAGTAAGCGGTCACCGACGGCTTGTGGTTCGACTGCGTCACGCCGCGGAACACGTAGTCGCTCACCACGCCGGCGCCGAAGGCGATGTCCCACGGATCGAATGCGACCGGAGGCGGCGCCTTGTAGGTCTTCACCGCCATGTCCGCCGCGAGCGCCGAACTTGCCGTCATCGCCAGCGCCGCTGCCGCCAGAATCATTGTCTTCATGACGAACCCCCGTCCACCGAAAAGCCACCCCAAGTTTCGAAGGCCGCGAACAAATCACAGAGGCCCAAAGGGAAACTGGACCGAAACCGATTTCCTTTTCGTTAACCAAGAATGAGGCCTCCGTTGAAAACCGGAAAGCCGAAATAGCGAGCATTTTGCCGCCTATCTGTGCGCCGGGGCCTGTTTGCAACACTTTATTCGTCGGCAGCGTGCGCGAGCCCACCCACACCGTGCCGGAACGGGGCTAGCAACCGGCGGACGAGATTTCCGAACAGGACTTTCTTACAAATGAAAAGGCCGCAGCGGCGACGCTGCGGCCCGGCTCAAGTCAGGTTTGCCAGTGTTCCCTTAGATTCCGAAGTTCGCACCAAGGGTCATCGCACGACATGCGAACATCGGAATCGGGACGCTCCAGCTTTTCGAGCAGAGCAGGCCCTCGGCCTGGTCCGAGGGTGGCGTCTCCCGCCTCCTCATGGAGTCCGGAAGCGGGCTCTAGTTGCTCTCGCCTGAACCCGACCCATGGTCCGTCGAATGATCCATGTGACCATGGGACGAGGAAGGAGCAGCCGGCTCGGGCATCGCCCAACTCGAGGCCAGCGTGGAAGCGGTGGACACAGGCCGAGGCGCGGCTCGCTTGGCTGCGGCCTTCTTCGTCGAAGCCCGCCGTTTGGCCGCCGGCTTGCCCGCGGATGCCCCGGAGGATTTCTTGGCGGTTTTCTTGGCGGCTTTCCTGGCGGCTTTCCCCGGAGACTTCTTTGCGGATTTCCTGGCCGATTTCTTTGCTGATTTCTTGGCGGCTTTCTTGGCGGTTTTCTTCGCCGATTTCTTCTTCGCCGTCTTCTTTTTCGAAGCCGTCTTCACCGACTTCTTCGCAGTTTTCTTCGCCGATTTCCTCTTCGTCGCTACGGCCTTCTTCTTGCTCTTCTTGGCCTTAACGCTCTTCGCCTTCCTGGATTTCTTAGCCATCGTGGTCCTCCTGTTGCCGGCGATCAATTCAATCCTGGCCGGG
>NZ_MKRN01000192.1:0-3509 GCF_001896955.1 Nitrobacter sp. 62-13
ACCCGCAGCACTGTGGGCCGGGTGGTGCTGATGTGGATCCCGATCGGGATGTTCTTCGCGCTGGGCTTCGAGCACACCGTCGTTAACATGTGGCTCTTCCCGACCGCCATCCTCTCGGGCGCCAATGTGAGCATCTACGAGTGGTGGGTGTGGAACCAGATCCCGGTGACCATCGGCAATATCCTGGGCGCGATGGTGCTCAACGGCACGCTGTGGTACTTCACTCATACCCTGCAGAGAGAATAGGCCGCGATAAGGTTTGGCTAAGTCGTCATGCCCGGCCTTGTGCCGGGCATTGACGTTTTGAAGCGGAAACTCGAAGGCGTAGATGGCAGGGATGCGCTTCGTGCGAAGCGGTTTGCGGTTGATGGAAACATACCGATCCCCATCATAGCCGGATGTCCCCGTTCACAGACGATGTCACTTCTGCCCACCTTTGCGGCGGCTCAACTCTTCGCCCGAAGCTATAGCGTTTTCGAGTGACGGAAATACCAGCTCGCGTAAAGAAAACACGTCAAATCCAAATCACGGAGATCCACTTCCGATTCCATCAGAAGCGGAAAGGCTCGAAGTCTTCTTCGCTAATGGCGTCCACATAAAGTGGGGCACGACGGGTTACCGATACCTTCTAAACCAACGTGCTTGAACCGGTCACGATGCGTCGAAACGCTTGATCGTCAGTTTGTTGACGACTGGGTATGGTCCCCCAGCTTGACTGGAGCGCGCGGGGCCGCTGCGCGCGAAAAGAATACGCCAGTCACAAAGCTCCGACCCAGGGCCGCTGGCCGACGACAGCGGCAAGCCGGCCGGTCGCGCTTGGCGCCTTCCTGGACACAGAAGAACGACGACGCCCTTCGGGTTCCCTGCCCGGCTATCTATCTTTGCCGCCGGTTTCCCGCGCAGAAAGGCTGATCGAAGACCCGTACCGCCACCAGGGCGTCTTATTTTCTCGGCATGGCCGCGCGGGCGAGGACGTCCAACAGGCCTTCCGTGGCATCCGCATCGGCCTCCTTCAGCCGTTCAGCCATTCCAAGCGCCTGTCGCCAGCGAGTGACGCGTTCACCGAGCGCGTTCAGACGACCGAGAACGGCGGTGGCTCGATCGTGATTCTGCTCGAGAAAGGCACGGCCTTCGTCGGTGATCGTGAAGAGCCTGGGGGGATCGGCCGACGAGGTCAGATAGCCGGCTTCTACGAGACTGGCCAGCATCGGATGAACCACATTGGGGCTGGGCAAGAACCAGTCGGCCGTCATTTTCTCGATGGTCTGGATGACCTCGTAGCCACGACGCGGCGTCTCGGAAATGAGCGAGAGGGCAATAAGACGCAGATCGTCCTCGGCCACACCCTTTGATGATGGAGCCGTCATTTTTGTTCTCCGTCAAGAAACTTTCGCTCGAAAGAAACCCATATTATGCTGTAACGCAAGACATATTTCTCCGGCGTGTGATCCGCATCCTGCGATCTGCCTCAACCCCTGCGCGCACCGCAAACTTTCCGCGAGGCGCTCTTGGGCAGGCGACATCTCCCGACACGGAGCTGGACGGACTCGGGAACCTGTGTCAGCCCGCTTCATGAAAATTGCGCACGGGGCTTTCACTCCAGCGGCGGCTCAAAATCTTCGTCCATCCGCTCTACGTGGAGACCGCGGGGCAAGATCTGACCGCCCTGCTCGTCGGCGACGGGAAGATCTGAAATGAGGCCGACCAATAACGCCGCTCTCCAGACATCCAGTTCCGTCGCCGCAGATGCACCAATGCGCCTATCACGATCAAATAGTGCGTAAGGCATCATGTTTCCTCCCTGGCTGTGCGCTTTATCAACCGGCGGAGACGGGAGCCGTTCCCCATTGCATCCTCGCCAGATAAAGCCGGTGAGATTTCGTGAACGCGCATGTCTTGCGGGCGTCGGCCGGGTTACCGGTTACATTCCGAACGTCAAAAGACGCTGTGTTAATCAGGTCACAGCCGAATCACCCCGATCTGGATCATCTTGGGGCGTATGGCTGCGAACAAGGTAACGGCAGTACACAGGGCTTGAAGATTTCCAAGCTTCGCCTCGAGCCATTCCCAAAAGGGGATGGCTCTTTCTTTGATCTCCCACGAGACCATCCGATCCTCGACGCCGAGATTTGTTTCGGAGGCAAGGGCTTCCTTGCGCGAACTCACGGCACGCGAACTCACGGCACGGGCTGCCGGATTAACTGACGGAAGCCGAACCGTCGAGGCTCACGCCTCCTGGACGACGGCTATGATCCAGGATGCCTTGGCTTAAGCAGTGCCCCGGCTAAACGACACTCAATTCTACTTCGGCGTCTGTAGCCCCGAGGAATTCACCCACGCATCGATATGAGCCGCCGCGTCCGCCTGACGCGCTTTCCTTAACGCCTCATCCCTGCGTGCACCCGGAGGCAGTTCGTCCGCCGTCTTGCGGGCGTTGGCCGCGAACTCGACCAGCCGATCCTTCAAAGGCTTAAGCTGAATAGAACCTCGTCGCACCCTCATTGGCGTTGCTCCCTTGTTGGAGAGGCGGAGCGCAAGCGCGTTCTCCTGGCCTCTATCAGAGCCACAACCTTCGTGGTGATCGGATAAGTATGCGCCTTCCCCAGCCTGAATGCGAGTCGATTATTCACAAATCAAGCGGAGCGGTTCAAAACGCCACGGCATCAAAGCTAGGAATTTGGTCAACCAGCGAAATCACCGCTTCGTGTCTGTCGTGTTTGTTTGTCCAGCTTTTGCTCTTCAGGTCAGGTTGGCCAACCAACCGAAGCACGCCCCGCTCACCTAGGCGGTTGTGATGACCCGGTCAGGCCATGCGGCGGGCTCGGCAACGAGAGACGCACTCAGACAATCGCTCGGCGAGAAGGTGCTCACCATTTATGACGAATGCCGCGCAGAGCGGCGATCGGCATCGAAGCACGACGTTATGTCGCCGCAACCTGCAACAGCTCCGAGAGTGGAATCGGATCGCCATGGCTGCAATGGCTGCAATACGGATACCGCCGGATCATATGGCACGCGTTTTTCATGGCGCAGTGCGGCTCGCGCTGATCCGATTTGGGGACCGCGACTTGCCAGGCGGCATAAGAAATGCTTTTGGCGTGTCCAAGATTAATAAATTGCGCAAATCGCTAAATTTGGATTTTGATGCCCCGGCGGTCGTGAGCCGCGAGTCTGATGCAATCGGTTTGAAGCAGTACAGATATTGGCAGCATCCACCTGCTGATCCTGCTCAGCGTGAAAAACAGTGTGTATGAGAAAATGAGCGAAACGTTTGCCGCGAACTTACCGCCGGATCGTATCAGAGCCTTGATCGTTGAAGCGCGCGCCCTGATCCTCGACGTTGATGGAACGCTTGCCGAAACCGAAGAGGCTCATCGCCAGGCGTTTAACACCGCCTTCGCTGGAGCTGGTCTCGATTGGAGCTGGGATCGCGCAGCTTACAAGGACTTGCTTCGGGTGGCGGGAGGAAAGGAACGTATCCGCGCGTTCGACCGCGCGCGAGACGGACA
>NZ_MKRN01000192.1:3515-4197 GCF_001896955.1 Nitrobacter sp. 62-13
GCTGTTGTCGGATTCGCAGATCGCGGAGCTGCACCAAATCAAAACCAGGCTCTATGCGGAGTTGATAACCGAAGGGGGCTGCCCGCTTCGGCCAGGCATTCGCGCGTTGCTGGATGCGGCGCGGCGGCGCGGTCAACCTCTGGCAATCGCAACGACGACCTCGCGCGACAATATCGATGTGCTGCTTTCGGCCTCGCTCGGCAAGGACTGGGAGCAGTGGTTTGCAGCCATTGTCGCCGGCGACGAGGTGACAAGGAAGAAGCCCGCGCCTGATGTTTATCTGAAGGTCCTCTCCAAATTGAATCTGCCCGCGAAACAATGCCTCGCTATTGAAGACTCCGGAATCGGCCTGGCTGCCGCGGTCGGCGCTGGAATTCCTGTCCTGATCTCGCGAAGCGCCTATTTCAGCGACGATGACTTTTCAGGTGCCGCTTGCACGATTGATGATCTGACAGAGGTGGCAGGATAAATCCGGATCGCCCGGATAATCTTCTTATGAGTTTCCTGTTGACCATCGCTTGATCAAGACAGACTACGATCCTCCTCGTCCGACATTTCCATTTCGGGTGCAGCGAACGACTTTCGCGACGAGCGCTTGACGACTGTCGGCCATTCCGACGCCGGGCGGCCCGTCCAGACGTTCCGCCGAGAGGACGTCGCAGTCGTCTTCAGGTCGAGAAGC
>NZ_MKRN01000193.1:0-1892 GCF_001896955.1 Nitrobacter sp. 62-13
GCAGCTTGTCGAGCAGGAACTCGATCGCATCCATGGTGCCCATCGGGTTGAGAATGCGCCGCAACACGTACATCTTCTTGAGCAGTTGCGGGTCGGTGATCAATTCTTCCTTGCGGGTGCCGGAGCGGGCGATGTCGATCGCCGGGAAGGTGCGTTTGTCGGCGACCTTGCGGTCGAGGATCAGTTCCGAGTTGCCGGTGCCCTTGAACTCCTCGAAGATTACTTCGTCCATGCGGCTGCCGGTGTCGACCAGCGCGGTGGCGATGATGGTCAGCGATCCGCCTTCCTCGATGTTGCGCGCTGCGCCGAAGAAACGCTTCGGACGCTGCAAGGCATTGGCGTCAACGCCGCCGGTCAGCACCTTGCCGGAAGAGGGCACGACGGTGTTGTAGGCGCGCCCCAGACGCGTGATCGAATCGAGCAGGATCACGACGTCGCGGCCGTGCTCGACCAAACGCTTGGCCTTTTCGATCACCATCTCCGCGACCTGGACATGGCGCACCGCCGGCTCGTCGAACGTCGAGGACACGACCTCGCCCTTCACCGAGCGCTGCATGTCGGTGACTTCCTCCGGGCGCTCGTCGATCAGAAGAACGATCAGATAACATTCGGGATGATTGGCGGTGATGGAGTGCGCGATATTCTGCATCAGCACGGTCTTGCCGGTGCGCGGCGGAGCCACGATCAGCGCACGCTGTCCCTTGCCGATCGGAGCCACGATATCGATAACCCGCGCCGACAGATCCTTGCGGGTTGAGTCCTCCAGCTCGAGCCGGAACCGTTGATCGGGGAACAACGGAGTGAGGTTATCGAAGTTGACCTTGTGCTTCGATTTCTCGGGGTCCTCGAAATTGAGCGTGTTGACCTTCAACAGCGCGAAATAACGCTCGCCTTCCTTCGGGCTGCGGATGTGGCCTTCGATGGTGTCCCCAGTTCGCAGGCCGAAGCGGCGGATCTGCGACGGCGAGACGTAGATATCGTCTGGACCCGGCAGATAGTTAGCGTCCGGCGAGCGCAGAAAACCGAAGCCGTCGGAAAGAACCTCGACCACGCCTTCGCCGATGATATCGATTTCCTGAATCGCCAGTTGCTTGAGAATGGCGAACATCAGCTCCTGCTTGCGCATGGTGCTGGCATTTTCGACCCCAAGCTCTTCCGCAAACGAGACGAGTTCGGCTGGCGTCTTGGCCTTGAGGTCTTGAAGTTTCATTTCCCGCATTGGGAGGGTCCTGTGGAACGCTTCGAGGAGGATCGTCGGATGGGTTCATGAAGGTGCGGACAGGTTGAAAGGAACGTCCGCAGATCCTGACCGTGAAAAAAACCTTGGGCGAGGAAGATGCCGAAAGGCTTCAAACCTGACATGGCGGCCGGTTCAGTTCAGGAGACCGGAGCGCGACCACATCCGCCTGCTTGGGGTGGGATATCCGCAATATAGAAAATTGACTGCTTCCGTGCAAGGAGGAGTGCATCAGTCTTCCGTCGAAGACTGCGTGCCTGAAAATAGCTCGGTAACTGTCCCCAACTAGCCGTCTTGGCCGCGTCTTGCCTCTCCGGCGACCCCTGGCGGCAAATCCCGCAAGATGGATGGCGGTTTAGCGCCGGACAGCACGCAAGTCATTGATTGACGGCATTATTTTTCATTCTTCGGCGGCAACTTCCACTTCCGACCCGGCCTTACGGCTTGACGATGACGAGTATGACGATGCCGACCATCAAAGCTGTAACCACCTCGTTGATAATGCGATAAAATTTTTGACTCACCGCATTCCGGTCGGCCGCGAAATCCCGCACGCGGCGGGCGAAATAGCCATGGATGGCGGACATCAGGATCACCAGCACGAGCTTTCCCTGAAACCAGCCCGCCAGATACCACTGATGCTCCCACATCATAT
>NZ_MKRN01000193.1:1903-5624 GCF_001896955.1 Nitrobacter sp. 62-13
CCATCACCTTGAACGTCTCGGATTGCTTCGAGCCGATCTCGGCGTCGCAGTGATAAATAAATAGCCGCGGCAGGTAGAGCATGCCGGCCATCCAGGAGATGACGGCAATGACATGAAAGGCCTTGATCCACTCGTACATCGGTCTTCTCGCTCAGGATGCCCTGACGACTGACAATTTGTCGGAACATACGGCTGGTGTGGGGGTTATTCCGGCGACCGATAGAGACCTGATCGGGACGATCTCCGCAAGCGACTCTTTTCTAAAAATTACTTTTTAGATTCTTAAGGTTTGAGTCTTAGTGGCGGTGAATTCGGCGGAGACAATTCTGTCCCGGCTCTTTCAAAAGCTTCTCCACTCCTCCCTGAATTAAGACCCGTTCAGCCGTCAATCCGAAAGATCGTCAGCAGCGCAAACACTTACGCGTCGTTGACCCGCAATTACCCAGAGACAATTCCACACGGTCTCATTATCATTGCCGGCAATCGATGGAGTTATCCCTGCCGTGAGGCCTGTGAGCAAAATCCCCGGTTATCCAGCGGTCCTTGCCGGATAAGCCGTATCGCGGCTCGAACTCCACAGCGATGCACAGGTATTCAGGGGTCATGGCGCCCATCACCGGCAGCAATTTTCATCTCCATCTGGTGTCCGATTCGACCGGCGAAACACTGATCACGGTGTCGCGTGCGGTCGCCGCCCAATATGCCAACCTGACGCCAGTGGAGCACGTCTACCCGCTGGTGCGCAGCCAGAAGCAGCTTGATCGCGTTCTTGCGGAAATCGAGGAAACGCCGGGAATCGTTTTGTTCACGCTCCTGGAAAAGGATCTGGTGGAGCGCCTCGAAGCCAAGTGCCAGGAAATCAACAGCCCGAGCCTTTCGATTATCGGCCCTGTGATGCAGTTGTTTCAGGCCTATCTCGGCGCTTCCACGATCGGCCGGGTCGGCGCGCAGCACACGCTGAACGCGGACTACTTCAGACGCATCGACGCCTTGAACTACACGATGATGCACGACGACGGACAGCATGTCGAAGGTCTGGAGGAAGCCGACGTCGTACTGGTCGGAGTGTCGCGCACGTCGAAAACGCCAACGTCGGTCTATCTTGCTAACCGCGGCATCCGCACTGCGAACGTGCCGCTGGTGCCGGGCATCGCCATCCCGCGTCAACTGGAATCGTTGAAGAAGCCCTTGATCGTCAGCCTTCATGCGGCGCCCGAGCGACTCATTCAGGTCCGGCAGAACCGGCTGTTGAGCATCGGGTCGGGCGCCGGCAACGAAACCTATATCGACCGGAAATCGGTTGCCGACGAAGTGACCTATGCCCGCCGCCTCAGTGCGAAGCACGACTGGGTCCAATTGGACGTCACACGACGGTCGATCGAGGAGACCGCCGCTGCGATCATGAAGCTGTTTGCGGATCGGCAACGGCAGCGGCGGGCGGAGTAGGCTGGTGACGGCGATCTGGCTCGAACCAAAACCCCTGATTCTGGCATCTCAAAGCCAGGTGCGCCAGGCATTGCTCGCAAATGCCGGCTTGTCATTCGAGACCGTTCCGGCCGAGATCGACGAGCGCGCCATTCAGCGAAACTCCGGCCTGACCAAAAGCGATGAGATCGCCGTTCGCCTGGCTTGTGAAAAAGCGCGTGAGGTTTCGTCGCGCGCGCCCGGCCGCTACGTCATCGGAGCCGATCAGACCCTCGAATGCGATGGCCGCCCGTTCGACAAACCGGCTGGGCGCGCGGGGGCAACGGAACACCTGCGCGCGCTGTCCGGCCGGACTCACACGCTGCACGCCGCTGTTGCGATCGTGCGCGACGGCAAGCTGCTCTTTGAAAATGTATCGGCCGCCCGCATGACCATGCGGGAGCTGAGCGAGGACGCGATCGAGGCCTATCTGAACGCGGTTGGCGATGCGGCCACCGCGAGCGTCGGCGCCTATCAGCTCGAGAAACTGGGTGTCCACCTGTTCAGCCGGATCGACGGCGATCATTTCACCATTCTCGGCTTGCCGCTGTTGCCGCTGCTTGCTTTTCTGCGCGGCCAGGGGCTGCTATCGTTGTGACGTCGGGTGTTCGCACATGCTGGTGCTCGGGCTGACCGGATCGATCGGAATGGGGAAATCGACCACCGCCAGGCTTTTTTCGGAAGCCGGGGTGCCGGTTTACGATGCCGACGCGACCGTTCACAAAATTTATGAAGGCGAGGCGGCACCGGCCATCGAGGCGGCGTTTCCCGGAACAACCGTCAACGGCAAGGTCGATCGCGATAAGCTGTCGGCAAAGGTCGTGCACGACGCTGCGGCCATGAAGCGGCTTGAGCAGATCGTGCATCCGATGCTGCATGCGTATCGTCAGTCGTTTCTCGATCGGGCCGAGCGATCGGGTGTCGATGTGGCGGTGGTGGACGTGCCGCTGCTGTTCGAAACCGGTGGCGAGAAGCATGTCGATGCGGTCGTCGTGGTCACCACAACGCCGGACATTCAACGCCAGCGTATTCTGGCCCGCAGCAACATGACGGACGACAAGCTGAATACGATCCTGGCCCGGCAGTTACCCGACGCTGAGAAGCGCAGCCGGGCAGATTTCGTAGTGGACACCTCGCACGGTATCGACGACGTTCGCGAGCGAATCCGGGAAATTCTGGCGCAGACTGCTAAAATGCCGCGACGGCGGCCCTGATTCGTTAGACTGACGGAATTATGCGCGAAATCGTTCTCGACACCGAAACAACCGGCCTGGATCCGCTGCGCGGCGATCGTCTGGTTGAAATCGGGTGTGTTGAAATCTTCAATCGCATGCCGACGGGGCAAACCTTCCATCGCTACATCAATCCGGAACGCGACATGCCGCAGGAAGCGTTCGCGGTCCATGGCCTGTCGAGCGAATTCCTCGCCGACAAGCCGCTGTTTGCGCAGATCGTGGATGAGTTTCTGGAATTTGTCGGTGACGCACCGCTCGTCATCCACAACGCGTCGTTCGATATCGGCTTCATCAATGCGGAACTCGATCGCCTCGAACGGCAGGCGATCGCGCGGGACCGGTTGGTGGATACGCTGCTGCTGGCGCGACGGAAGCATCCCGGCGTGTCGAACCGGCTCGACGATCTCTGCTCGCGATACGCCATCGACAACAGCCGCCGGACCAAGCACGGGGCGTTGCTCGACGCGGAACTGCTTGCGGAAGTCTATATCGATCTGATCGGCGCCCGGCAGTCGCAATTGATCCTGGTGGAAACGGTGGCCCGCCAGAGCGGCGGAACACTCGATACGCCGCGGCGTCAGCGCCCTTCGCCGCTGGCGCCGCGCGTGACCGATGCCGACCGCATCGCCCATCGCGATTTCGTCGCGACACTTGGCGAAAAGGCGATCTGGATGGAATTCGTCGGCAACGAGGCTTGAGTCGGGCCGGCCAAGCCAGGCTAAGCCATATAAGCTAAGCCATGTAAGCTAAGTCTTGGCGGTGATGAACAAACCGGTCGGTCGCCGTCAGCCTTCCAAAACGGCGCCGCTTCGCTCGCCCATGAAGGGAAAGCCTCTAGCTTGGCTGCTGCTGTTGTTGCGCCGCTGCCTGGCGTTCCATGTTTTGCCGGTACAAGCTCACAAAATCGATCGGGTCGAGCATCAGCGGCGGGAATCCGCCGTCGCGAACGACCGTCGCCACGATTTCGCGAGCGAACGGGAACAGCAGGCGCGGGCATTCGATCATGACCAGCGGATGCAGGT
>NZ_MKRN01000193.1:5672-7594 GCF_001896955.1 Nitrobacter sp. 62-13
CTCGGCCTTGCCCTCGACCTTAAGCACCACCTCGTAGTCGTTCTCCGCGACGTTGCTGGCGCCGACATTGATTTGAACGCTGATCGAGGGAGGCGTTTGCTGCGGGGCGAGCGAGGCTGGCGCGTTGGGATTCTCGAAAGAGAGATCCTTGGTGTATTGAGCCAGCACATTCAGCTGGGGTGAAGGGCCCGCCTCGGGAGGTGTGCCGTTGCCGTTGGTCATTGGATGTCTCTCCTGGAACGTTCAAGCGAGTCAGGGAAGGTCGGCTTGCTTGAAGGGGCAAATTGCCGCGCCGCCGCGAGTGGCTATCACAAGCCTGCCGCTGTCCACAAGGACGGTGGGACCTTCGGGATGGTCCCTCCGCCGGGGCGACTCGTCGCGTTTAGCCTCGGAGCTTTCGGAAAAAACGCCGCAGGTTGCATAGCCTGGCGGCTTAAACTGTTGAAGGAACGCGTTTTCTTCCCGTAATCCGATTTCCCCTTTGATCGGAAACACGCTATTATTTTTTAAGGCGGCAGCTGAGGAGACAACTCCCTGATCCGGTTCGTTGTGCTAAAACGCGCCCTTGGCCGGACTGGATATCATACCTACATTATTGACGCCGTCTGATGCGAACCTGTGATCCCTGCTGGACGTTCGTTCGCCGGACGAGAACCAGACCGATCAGAAAGTGAAGACGAAGTGGATATTTACACCATCATTTTTCTGGCGCTGGCGGTTTTTATCTTCCTGCGTCTGCGCAGTGTCCTGGGACAGCGCACGGGAAGTGAGCGTCCGCCCTACGACCGTGCGACCCGTGAAGTGCTGCATGGTACGCAGGACAACAATGTTGTTCCGGTACCGGGCACCGTGATCGATCAGACGTCATCGGCGCCCACGGCCGATGTGACGTCCGCCTCCGAGCGCTGGAAAAATCTGACCGAACCGGGCACGCCGCTCGCCCTCGGGCTCGATGCCATCGCGGCTCAGGATTCATCCTTCGACCCGAAGCATTTCCTGAGCGGCGCGCGCAGCGCCTACGAGATGATTGTGCTGGCGTTCGCCAATGGCGATCGCCGGACCCTGAAGGATTTGCTGTCGACGGACGTCTATGACAGCTTCGACGCCGCCATCAAGGATCGGGAGAAACTCGAGCAGCAGACGGAAACGCGATTTGTCTCGATCGACAAAGTCGAGCTGATTGGCGCGGAATTGCGCGACGGCGCGGAGCAACTGACGGTTCGTTTCACCTCGCAGATGATTTCGATTACGCGCGACAAGGCGGGAGCAATTGTCGACGGAAACCCTGAAAAGATTTCCGATATCACCGACGTTTGGACGTTTGCCCGCGATATCGCTTCGCGCGATCCGAACTGGAAACTGGTTGGCACCGGAAGCGGCAGCTGATCGGTATCGCCTTAAACGGTGCGCCATCGGATTTTGCGTGGCCGCTGTGCTTATGCCTGCCGCGGGCGAAGCCCGGCACGCTCCCCGTCATCCGGTCTGGCCGTTCGAGGTCACAGGCGGTCAATACATGCCGGTGGCATGGGCCGACATCGCCGGCTGGAAAGACGACGATCATCTTGAAGCATTCAGGACCTTTCGCAGGAGCTGCCGTGCGGTAACGACCGGGCAGCTCCCGGCCGCTGCCGGCCAGAAAGTGTTGGGCACATCTTTGCGAGAGCCGTGCCGCGCGGCCAAAGGTGTCGCCAACCCTGACGATGCCAAGGCCCGCGCCTTTTTCGAAACCCGTTTCCGGGCCGTGCGAATTTCGCGCCTCGGCGAAGCCGACGGCTTTGTCACCGGTTATTATGAGCCGATTATCGACGGATCGCGCACCAGGACGGACGTCTACACCGTGCCGGTCTACCGGCGTCCCTCGAATCTTTTCGTCCGGGGTTTCACGCAGAGCGCGCCGAGCCTGCCGAACAGCGGACCCGTAT
>NZ_MKRN01000194.1:0-3482 GCF_001896955.1 Nitrobacter sp. 62-13
TTAAGACCCCGCGATAAGGATTGTCAGCAAGCCCGCTCATCGCAAGCCATGGCGGATTTGATACGAGGCCGTTGAACTGCCCAGCAAGAAGACCGGGGCGGTAGGCGTTGCGGAGAATGAAAGCCCAGATCCCGTTGCGGTTCGCAACGGCAAGCGCGGACATGCGGGCGGCGAGGGCATGCACCGCGTCCACAATTGGCTTGCGGAGGTCTTCCGGCAGGGCGGTCTTGGCCGCAGCGGCGGCGCCGGTCACGAAGGTTTCCGCATCATGCCTTGAAAGCGCCGGCGCCTTTCCTTTCTTCCGGGCGTCAAGGGCTTCGTCGTACGCCCAGTCGATGATGCGGTCGAACAGGCCGCTATATTCAGGCTGGACGAGCGCATGCGGCAGCTTGACGGTTGCGCCGTCTAGCGCGACATCAATTGTGTCGCTCTCGCCGATCAGGGGAACAATCGCTGAAACCGGAGTCACAGCGAACAGAGAATCCGCATGATACACGGGAATTACGATCTGCCCTTTAGCGGACTTGATCTCCGAAGCCAGCGCCACGACCCAAGTCGTCTTTGATAGCGCAACGGCGAGCGGGTCGATGTCAAAGCCGGTCGCAACGTCATGCAGTTCCGCAAGCGCGGTGAATTTGAACTTCTCCTTCGCTGCTTTCAACACCTCCGCGAGAATCGAGCCGGACCCGCAGCACATATCGACGATGCGCGGCGCTTCGCTGGGCAGATTATCAAGGCAGCGCTCCGCCAGATGCCGGGCGAGCCAGGCCGGAGTCCACTCCTGCCCAAGGAGCTTGCGCTGGCTCTTGCGTGCAAGCTGAGCCAAGAGACGCCCGAACAGGTCTTCCTCGTAGCGCCTGCTGAAATCGTAAGCATAAAGGTCGCGCTGGATTCCCCGCGCGACCGGCACCAGCCGGTCTATGTAACCCGGCCGGACAAGCCAGCCGAAATAATCCTCCTCGACCATGTTATCGAGTTCGTAACGGTCGCGGAAGAACGCGCCAGTCAGGATGGATTTGAGTTCATGGTCGGCGCTCAGGATGGCGTGGCCTTCCAGGACATTCGCGCCGAGAAGACGGGCAAGGATTGCGACATACGCTTCATCGAGGTAGGCACTCGCGCGGAACGCGCCCGCGTCTCCTTCAAGATGGTCGATGAACTGCGACCACAGCGAAGTCGCAAGCGCGATCGACGGATCGGCGGCCCGGCCCTCGTCAACGAGCTTGTGAAGCGGCCCGCTGCTGCGCATGTAAGCGCTGCTGTCGAGGCCAAGGTCGGAGGCGAGGAACTCTGCCCGCAAGGGCCGCGATTGCTCGCGCGCGAGATGCTTGCGTATAAACCGGACAAGATGCCCGGCCGCCGGTTCGTCGGCAGCGGCGATCTTCAGCTCGTCGACCGGAACAAGCGTAACGTCGTCGGGCGTGCAAGCAGCGGGATTGACTCCCGGCGCAAGCTGCGCGTCATAGGCGAACCATTCCACTGTATCGGATAGGATGCCGCGGACCTGCGATGCCGGCACGCCGGCCTTGATAAGTCCTGCCGCGTGTTCCCTGACCTGGCCGTATCCCTCCTGGCGCTTGAACAAGTTACGAAGATCGGATTCGTACTCGATCGTCGTCGAGCCGATGAGGTTGTCGATGAACCGCGACGCTTTCGCCCCGCCCGCTTTCGCGATCTTTGTGAGCGCCTCGGCGCCCTCGACGTAATGATCGATCCAGTTCTTGTCTTCCGGGGCGGTGAAGATCACGCGAAGGGCGCTTTGAATCTCGCTCCTGAGAACGGATTCATTTTTGCCGACTTCGCGCAGGGCGAGGCAGCGGCGGATCGTCTCTATGGCCTGCGCAATATGGTCCGTCATGCCGCAGTCCTCAGACGGCTGCGGCGCAGACGCTCCGCCCGGTCCTTCATAGCGCGTACGTGGTCCGCGGCGGCAGGCCGGCCAAGAACGGCTCCGAGAACAATGGCGTCGATATCCTCAAGAGCGGATGCCTGCCCCCGCGCGTGCGCCCGGCTGGCATCGTCAAGCGCGCGCCGCGCCTCCACAGGCAATGCGGGCACCGGCAACTGCTTCAGGTGCGCGGCTTCGAGCTTGAGCGCGCCGCCGCCCATTGGCGTACCGAGCGCTTCCATCAGTAGCTGGCACCATGCGCTGTTCAGCAGGGCTTTCAGAGCAAAGCGCGGCCAGGTACGGTCCGCCCAGAACGTGGAGAAGTTCGCATCAATCAGGATCGGCTCTTCAAGATTGCATTCAACGCGCGGCGCATCGCTTACGATGCGCGGAACGAGCGCGGCCGGGATATGACGCGGCATGAAGTCCGGGAGCATGTACCAAAAGCGCGGCGTGGCTGCTCCCTCGCGGTGCGCCCGGGCATTTGTACGCACAGCCGACAGTTCGGGCGCTCGTTTGCCGCCCTCCGCCTCGTCCAGCGGCGTTTGCGCGGCGAGCCGGACATAGGCGGCAAGATCGGCGGGCATGACTTGCGGAAGCAATTCGCCGCATTGGTGGTAGGTAGCTTCCGCCAGCGCAACGATGTCCATGTCTTCCGGCAATGCCCAGCGCCGCAGATCGAGGACCCGCCCCGCGGGCAGGACGCCGCGCGCGATCAGCGGCAGCTCCGACTGCTTGCGAAGAACGGGGCGAAGGGCCGCCGCGGGAACAGAAATTTCGCGGCCCTGATAGGCTGCGGATACCTTGATCCGCACCATGCCGCCGCCTGCTGCGCCGCTGGCATCAACATAGAAAAAGCGGTTGCATCCCGTTCTCAAGCCCTGGCCGACCTGGATGCCGGACTCACCCAGCGTCTTCAGCGATGAAAGCGGGGCGCCGGCGACGAGGTCCCGCACAGCTTCGGGGATCGCGGGCACCGGCGAAGGGTTCGTCCCTGAAAACAGCGGCAGGTCCCCCGCGCTTCCTTCAAGAGTCTGGAGCCACGAGCGCCGCGACGCCTTTGCCTTAAGTGACAGCCATTCCTCGTGAGGCGGAAACCGGCGTGCAAGAATACCGCGTCTTGCCGTGGCCGCACCGCCGTGAAGCCATTCCGCAAACTGCGCCTCGGGTGCCTTCCCGACGAAGGCCACGCCGACAAGCGAACGCTCATCGGCGGCTTCGGGGGCGATTGAAACCCAGCTTGCAGACCCCCATTCGGTTCTGTCTTCCAGTTTGCGCGCCACAGCTTGTGCGGAAAGACGCCGGGCGACAATCAGATGCGTCCGCACTAGCGCATCGGAAAACCACCCAGGCTGCGTGTCCTCGACGACGTATTCGAGCGTGAAGCAGCGCAACAGCAAATAGCGGATGACATCGCCGTAATCGCGTGAGCGCCATGTGGCGGGCGCGACAATTGCGATCCTGCCGCCGGGCCTGATGAGCAAGGCGGCAAGAAGCAGGGAGGGCACCGAAAGGTCGGCAAGCCCGGAATAGCCGGAGGCGAGTGCGCTCCAGACTGTTTTTTCGGCGCCTGACACCTCCTGCGCAATAATGC